>SUWK01000045.1 GCA_015061525.1 Lentisphaerota bacterium | reverse complement strand
CGCTTTTCTTGAAAAAGGGAGTGGGGTTTGGGGAGAGGGGAAAAACCTCTTTTCCCGTGAAAAGAAGTTTTTCCCCTCTTCCCAAGAGCGCATTCACTTTGATCGAACTGCTCGTTGTGATAGCTATCATTGCTATCCTTGCCGCTATTCTGCTTCCGGCACTCAACACTGCCCGGGAACGGGGCAGAACGGCGAGTTGTATTTCCAATTTGAAGCAGCAGGCAACTTATATGTTGATGTATGGTAATCAGAACAACGACATAATGCAGTTTTCCATGGTTACTTCCGGCGGCACGACTCTTTACTGGAACTATATTTTACATCAATCCGGCCTGATCCCGGCGGGAGGGAGTAAAGATGATAAACTCTGCCCGAATATGCAGCGTTTTATTGCCGCCGGGGATTCCGGATCGGAAGCCACCAGTAAGATCTACGGTTATGTGGCATATGGCAACTTTCTGAATTCCAGTAACAATCCGCAATGGTTGAATGCAAAAAGAGTCGGCAAACATTCTGCATATCCGCTTTTCGGTGATTCTGCTCATGAAAGTGAGATCGGCACTGTAAATCAGGGGGCTCCCTGGCCGAGAATGGCGACCAACAGTCCCAAATCAGGCAGAGCCATCCCGCTGCACAATGAGAATTTTGCATTCGCTTTTCTTGATGGTCATGCCGCAACCAATTCTGTTCAGGAATTGCCGGTCGTTCTGGGGGGCGCATTCATGGTGAAAGCAGACGGTTCCAGCAAAATCGGTGAAGGATGCCGTTATATAACTTCTGACGGGGGACTGGTGACTGCCCCCGGCGAAGTTGTGGCTCAGCAGCCCCGCATATGATGAAAGGTGGCAAAAATGAGAAAACTTCTGATACTTTTTTCTCTGTTGTGCGGCGCAGTTCTTGCTGCTGATACAGTGTTGAAGCCCGGCGAAAAGTTCACTCTTGACCTGCCGGCGGGCAAAGCTCCGGCTGGGAAACGACTGATCGTTACTTTCAAAGCCCGTTATGCCCGTCCTCAACGGATCGGTAAAGAGTGGTATATGCGAGTGGCGGTCAACGGCAAAGCTGTCGGTTCCCATATGCCTCCGGAAGGTTCCGGTGTCCTGCGGCTGGTCAACCGTACAGCCCCCACCTTTCACGGGACAAATTTTTCCTACACCAATAAAGGTTTGTGGAGTGTGGTCTCTCACAACAAAAGTGAGGAGATCGAACACATCTACTGCCCGGCGGATTATCAGCAGCTTTACAACTATGATATGGACGTTACTGATGTGTTGAATGACGGCAAAAACAGTTTTGTCATCACCAATCTTGCCCCGGGGCCGGGGAAAAATGAACGCAATCACACTCCGTATCTTCTGCATATCTACAAAGTTTATGTTGAGTATAAAGAGGTCGCGTCTCTGCCCGATCCGGTGGAGCGCAGTTTTGAAGAAGCTGTCGTTTTGCCCAATGCCGATATCGCAATCACCAAATCGCAGGAATTCAAGGTGACTCTGCCTCCCAAAGCCGGTTACCGGCGGGTTCTGCGCTGCCGTTCACGTTTGAGTTACGGCGGCCAGGGGAGCAACAGCAATCTTGGTGTGCGTATCAACGGTAAAGATCTTACAAAGGAAAATGAAGCTCAACTGCACCGTATGCTCAACCGCGGAGCGTTTTATCTGGGAGGCAATGAATCCATTATTGCCGCCGGCAGCCGGATCACGGTCATGCATGGTCCGTCATGGGGACCGTATTCCCGGCATGGAACATCTCCGGAAGCGCAGAAGATCAATTGGTACTATGTGGATATTGACGATCTGCTCAATGAAAAAGAAAATACGATTACCTTTTTTAATGCCTCCAATACCGGTTATTTCAACGAGCGGCGCGGCTTCAAAAACGGCGCACCGTTTCTGCGGGTATATAATATTGCGGCAGGTTACGTGCCGAATGAATGTGCGACACTTTCTCCGGCAAGAAAAGTGATCACCCGTCAGAGTGTGGAAAGTAAAAACCGCTTCAAAGCGGCAAATTACACGCTTTCTGTCGCTCCGCAGGGTGGATTGCAGATCGCCTTTGGCAAACAGAAATTCTTTTTGGAAACCAGATTCAGTTATCCCAAAGCCGGATTCAATGCTTTTGACTGTGCCGGTGCGGTTCCGGTCAATCCGGAAAAAGAGTTCACCGGTTCGATCATTCAGGATAAAAATGTTTTTACTTACACTTTTGCCGGGAAATATTACCGGATCACCCGTCAGCTCAAATGTGCGGATAATGCCATACATGTGACGGAAAAGATCGAAAATATCTCCAATGCGCCGCTGGGAATGAAAGTTTCTGTGGAACTTATCAGCGACACCCGTGCCGATCTGGTGCGTAAAAACGGTTGTCAGCTTTATGAAAATGCGTTGAGCAGTCACAATTATCCCAATGGCAACAGTTCAATTTTCTGGGGCTTCAATAAAAACAGACAGGGAGTCGGTTTTATACTGGTCGATGATATTTTCCGGGTGCAGGCAAGTTACCGGGCGGCTCTCATGGGCGGTGAAGTGGATACTGCTCACCTTGGTTTCGATACCGGAGATTGCCGCACGCTGGAATACAGTATTTACATCAATCCCAGTGCAGATTATTACGATTTTGTCAATGCCGTCCGGAAAGACTGGAAGGTCAATGACAAGACCATCCCCGCGATGATCAGCTGGAACAGTTATCACACGACCGGCAGCATGAATGATCTTTTCTGCCGCCGGGTGGATAATCTGGGATCGGCACTTATCATCGACGGGCAGGAGTGGTTCAATGCCAGGATCTACCATCGGGAATTTCCCGATCTGAAAGAGATCATGCAGCCTTATATCAAACGCAAAGATCAGGCGAAAGCACTGCGTCCGCAAGTTAAAACTCTGCTGCAGTTTCAGAAGGTGTTTTCATGGCGCAACAAATTTGATGCTCCCGATCTGATGGGAGACTCCCTCGCCAAAGGTAAGGATGGGGAGATCCTTGTCTATGCCCGGGCGGTCAAAGGCGGCAATCCCCGCAGTACCTATCAGAGCGGTGAAGTTGGCTGGTATCACGGTTATCACTATCCGGCGTTGGGCAACAATTATTACAAATATATCATGGATGTCGCCAAACTGGCAATGGATGAGGGATTCGGCGGTGTTTACTTTGACACTCCCAATTATACTGCGATCAATTACGGCAGATTCACCTATGACCACTGGGATGGTATCACTGTAGATCTCAATGCCGATTTCACCATTGCGTTGAAATATACCGACTTGTGTCTGTTTTCCGCGGAAGCCCGTTACAATATTTATGATTATATTACCAGACGGGGCGGTACAGTTGTTCTCAATTCACCGCCGCTGATCAGAAAAATCCAGCAGATGACTGCTCCGGTGATCCACTTTTCCGAAGGCGACCGGGAAGACCGTCTGGCGCAGATGCACTTCACCACTCCGGTGATGCTGGGTCAGCATGGTTCCAACGGCAAAGCTGCTTACGGCAGACGGGCAACCTGGATGAGTGAAGAAGATTATATGGATGATATGGTGTGGAAGGTGAAAAACGGCATCCTTTACTCTGCCTACTGGCCGCCGCGTTCGCCCGGAATGAAGGGGGAGACTATCTGCGAACAGCATGAATGGCCCACCCGGGATATGTATCCGATTACCGTGACCGATATTCATGGCGGCTGGATCCGGGGTAAAGAGAGGATCATTACTGTCAACAACGGTAAATTCGGTTGGGATGAACCGGTGAAAAGTGCCAGAATCCGTATTTACGGTAAAAACGGCAGGATGGTCAGTGATAATATGGTCAATGCTGATAGTGACGGCAAATTTGATATAAAACTGCCGGAAAACGGCATGGCGATCATCATCCGCTGAAAAATCGGATGAAAATTGTTTTGCAGAGGAGTTATTGTCTCCTCTGCAATTATTTTGCCTTGAAAAAATCTTAATCGCAACTATATTAATTGATCGACCGCATTTTAAACGTGCAACAGGAGTTTTTGATTATGAAAATGCACAAAATAGGTATTATCGGTGTTCATGGACGCGGCGGCCATGCTTGGCAGGCTCACCGTCCGGAACAGGGTTTTGAGATCGTTATGGGTGCAGATCCCTTTGAACCGGCGGCACGCAATTTTACTGTGCCGGGGTTCAAACCTTTTCAGGAAAAGTTTCCCGGTTCGGTATTGGTGAAAGATTACCGGGAACTGGTTGCCCGCAAGGATATCGATATTGTTTTTGTCATGAGTCCGGATAATTTGCATGAAGAACATGCCATCGCTGCTCTGGAAGCCGGAAAAGCAGTATATCTGGAAAAACCCATGGCGATCACTCTTGAAGGATGTGACCGGATTTTGCGTACTGCGTACCGTACCAAAAGCAAAATATTCCTCGGACACAATATGCGTTATTTTCCGGCGATCCTCAAAATGAAAGAGGTCATTGACTCCGGGATGATCGGTGAAGTGCAGTGCGGCTGGTGCCGTCACTTTGTCGGTTACGGCGGAGATGCTTATTTCCGTGACTGGCACTCGGAACAGAAAAACACCTGCGGACTGCTGCTGCAGAAAGGTGCGCACGATATCGACGTTATGCATTGGCTGATGGGTTCTGTCACCCGCCGGGTGGTCGGTATGGGAATGTTGAGTGTTTATGACAAATGCGCCCGCCGCAGTGCAGATACTCCGGGAGATGCCCATTGGGATGAAAATCAATATCCGCCTCTGACCCAGGGTGGATTTTCGCCGGTCATTGATGTGGAAGATCACAACATGGTGATGATGCAGCTGGCTTCCGGCGCACAGGCGACCTATATGCAGTGCCATTATTCACCGGATGCTGAGCGCAATTACACCTTTATCGGTACGAAAGGCAGAGTGGAAAATGTCGGTGACCACGGCAACTGCCAGATCCACGTTTGGACACGCCGCGGTCCGCGTGCTACTCCGGATGTGGTTTACAATCTCAAACCGGTTTCCGGCGGACACGGCGGAGCGGATGGTCCGATCATCGACAACTTTCTTGATTTCGTTGCCAATGGGGCAAAGACCAACGCCAATCCGGTGGCCGCCCGTGATGCGGTGGCGGTGGGAGTTTTGGGACACTACTCCATGCGCAACGGCAATATCCCGCAGGATATACCGGAACTGGAACCGGAACTGCTGGAGTATTTCGCCAACAATCAGCAGTAAACATCAGGCGAAAAGTTTGCCTTGCGCCTGAAACACCGCAGAACCATCGGCTTTTTCCCCGGAAACGGAGAAAGAGCCGTTTTTTCCGGCATCGGCACGCAGGAAAATCTCTTCTCCGAATTGTCCGGCGGAAAGAAAATTGATCTGCAGCTCCTGCACTGCAAACTCAAAGGTGTTCAATTTTTCGCCCAGAGAATCACTTATCCATCTGGCGTAAACGGCATTATTCAAGTGGCGGTTGAGGTCAATATCACCTGCGCCGACTTTATATGAGCGGCAGATTTCGCCGGAAGCGGGGGCAAGTTTATCCATATCGGGGAAAAATTTTTCCACCTCCGGCAGCTCCCGGATTTCCGGCGGCAGAACTTTTTTCACATTCACCGGGCGGTTGGCAGCGGCATTGACCGGCAGCCAGAAACTCCCGGCAAAGCCGATGCGTTTATCATCAATGCGCAGATCGTAACAGCGGTGG
This sequence comes from Lentisphaerota bacterium, assembly GCA_015061525.1. Lineage (GTDB taxonomy): Bacteria > Verrucomicrobiota > Lentisphaeria > Victivallales > Victivallaceae > UBA1784. The sequence continues at coordinate 16,305 of SUWK01000045.1, read as the reverse complement.
GCGAAGATCCGTTGGATCCCGGCGGGGAAGGTGGTCACTTCCAGAATTTCCCCCAGCGGCAGGGGTTCAAAAAGATGGAGCTGCAACCGGCTCAATACCCAGATGAGCTGCATTTCCGCCATTTCATCCATGCCGACATTGAGTATTGCGGCATGTTCGGCGGCGGCATTCTGAAGCCGGTCGAGCAGATTGTGCAGCTTCATATTTCCGGCGGCATTGCATTCGTGATGGCGGATTTTTCCGGCGATCCGGTGTGAATAAAACATAGATGAATTTCCTGTCTTTAATGCTCTTTACCCTATAATATACACTGCGAATGGGATTAAAACAAATTTTTCCGCTTGAAAAAAACTGCCGTTGGTATTATATTATTGACATGCCACGATTGGTAACACACCATTAAAATTCAAGGAGAAAAGAAAATGGTCGATTACAAAACTCTCGGTCTGGTGAATACGCGCGAGCTTTTCGCCAAAGCGGTCAAAGGCGGATACGCCATCCCCGCCTACAACTTCAACAATATGGAACAGCTCCAGGCGATCGTTCAGGCCTGCGTTGAAACCGAATCCCCGCTGATTCTGCAGGTTTCCAAAGGTGCGCGCGAATACGCCAATCAGACTCTGCTGCGCTACATGGCTCAGGGTGCGGTCGAATACGCCAAAGAGATCAACAACGGCAAAGCTATTCCGATCGTTCTGCACCTCGACCACGGTCCGGATTTTGAAACCTGCAAAAGCTGTATCGACTACGGTTTTTCCAGCGTGATGATCGACGGCAGCCACCTCTCATACGAAGAAAACATCGCCCTGACCAAAAAAGTCGTTGAATATGCCCACGCCCATGACGTCACCGTCGAAGGCGAACTCGGTGTTCTCGCCGGTGTTGAAGATGATGTGAAAGCCGAAACCCACACCTACACCCGTCCGGAAGAGGTCGTTGACTTCGTCAGCCGTACCGGTGTGGATTCTCTTGCCATCGCCATCGGTACCAGCCACGGTGCTTACAAATTCAAGCCGGGCGACAATCCGAAAATCCGTCTGGACATCCTCGCTGAAATCGAGAAGCAGATCCCCGGATTCCCCATCGTTCTGCACGGTTCCTCCAGCGTTCCGCAGGATCTGGTCAAAATCATCAACGAAAATGGCGGACAGCTCAAAGATGCTATCGGTATCGGAGAAGATCAGCTCCGTGAAGCTGCCAAGAGTGCGGTTTGCAAAATCAATATCGACTCTGACGGCCGTCTGGCGATGACCGCTGCCATCCGTAAAGTTTTCAACGAAAAACCCGCTGAATTCGACCCGCGCAAATATCTCGGTCCTGCCCGTACTTCTCTCAAAGAGCTGTACATGCGCAAGAACCGCGAAGTGCTGGGCAGTGCCGGTCACGCATTTGACAAATAATCTGTTCTGCAGATAATTGTCATAAAAAGTTCAACCTCCGGGAAAGAGATTTTCCGGAGGTTGTCTGTTTTATGCATAAAAAATTGGCTCTGTTCCCGGTACAGATTGATAACATATTGCATACATAAGTTGTGGAGTGTGTTAGCAGCGTTCAGTTTGCTTGAGGGGTGGGACACTGCGTTTCCCTCCCCTCAAACTCCCCTCCCTCAAGGGCCTTCCCGTGACTGTTGCGGGGCATTGGGTTCTTCCATTAAGTTATTGCGCCTGCGCTCCCGGGGCGAGTGCCTTTTGGCACTCTTTCCGGTCGCTCGCGGCTTATTGCTCGTCCTCCGCTCATCCTCGCAACATTTGTTGCGTCGGCTTTGCTCGCATGGAAATGCTCGCAAAGTACATTCGCATGCGGACTGCGCGCTCGGCGGCAACCGCCTCGCACCCGTGCGTTGAACGTTCCACGGAGGGCATCAACCAATATCGGGAACAGAGCTAAAAATAAACTGACCGTCAAACGGCAATACCGCCGCTGAAATAAAAAGTCCTCCGGCGGTATTTTTTGCTACTTTGCCTCCAGCATCTGCAAGGCTTTTTTCACCGTTGTACCATCTGCAAAACGCATATATGGAGCAACTTGTACCATGACTTCCAATACAAATTTTCTCATTTGTGCCCGGGGATGAGGTATCGTAAGGCGGGGTGTATCCAGTACCGTATTCCCGAAAAAGATGATATCGCAATCCAGTATCCGCGACTCCCGGCTGCTGTGGATCGCCGGACGCCCTGCTTCGCGCTCCAAACGCTGACACAACTCCAGAAGTTCCACTTCAGTTCCAGCCCATTTACCGGCAAATGCCATATCCAGAAAATCCGGAGTTCCCGGCACACAATCAACAGCTTCACTTATTTTCACTTCACTGGTGCAGATGTCTTCCACTCCGGCTGCCGCAAATTTTTTCAATGCCTCTTTTATCGCCTCCGCACTTCCGGGAAGATTTCCGCCCAACATCACAGCTATTTCAGTCATATTTTTTACAATCTCTGGAATTTTACAGTTTTATGTATTATATTAATAAATGTACATTATAGAATATGGCTTTATATAGAGGTTTTTTCAAGTGCCTTCACCATTAAAAATCGTTTTTCTCGGTTCCGGTCCGATCGCCATCCCGATTCTGCAGGCTCTGGCGGCATCTGATCAGATCGAATTACAGGCAGTCGTCTCACAGCTTGACCGCCCCGCCGGACGCAAACGGATACTAACCCCGACTCCGCTTGCCGCCGCCGCTTTGGATCTGGGACTGGAAGTTATCCGTGCCGCCGATGTCAATACCCCGGAGTTTCTGGAACACCTCCGGCAGCTTGCACCGGATATGCTCTGCGTCGTTTCGTTCGGACAAATCCTCAAACAGGGTGTTCTTTCCGCGCCGAGGATCTGCTGTGTCAATGTCCACGCTTCCCTTCTGCCGCGTTATCGCGGAGCATCTCCCATCACTCAGGCTTTGCTGAACCGGGACAATGAAACCGGTGTCTGTTTTATGCAGATGGAGCGCGGTTTGGATTCCGGCCCGGTCTACCGTACACTTACCATGCCGCTTAAAGGTGTGGAATACGCCGACTCTCTGGAGAATGACCTCGGTCAGCTCGCCGCTGATCACGCAGTGGAAACTCTCCTCGCTATCGCCGATGGTTCACTGACTCCGGAACATCAGGATCCCGCCGGAGTTACCATCTGCCGCAAAGTATCGAAACGCGACGGCATGATCAACTGGAACATGCCTGCCTGCAATATTGAAGCTATGACCAGAGCCTACTTTCCCTGGCCCGGTGCCGGTGCCAGATGCCGCAGTAAGTCCGGCAAAGAGATCGCCATCACCATTTGTGCATCCCGCTGTCTTACCGCAAGCCCGCTTGCACCGGGAGTCTGCGCAGAAGTTTCCGGGAAACTGGTCGTCGGCTGCGGACAGAACTCAGCTCTGGAAATCTCGGAATTGATCCCGGCCGGCGGCAAACGCATGACCGCCGCCGCATTCCGTAACGGTATGCGCGGTGAAGTGCCGGAATTTATTCTGCCGGAGGAGTTGTGATTTTATGAGCAAAGAAATCATCCTCAACTGCGAAAAACTGGAACGCCGTTTCGCTCTGCTCAATGCCGGAAAACTGGAAGAATACAAACTTGAACGGGATGATAACACCCCGAAAGCCGGTGATATTTTTCTGGGCAGAATTATCAATCTTGACACCTCTTTGCAAGCAGCATTCATTGATATCGGAGCAAAAAAAAATGCCTTTCTCCATTTCCGGGATATGCTGCCGGGAAATTCTGAGCTGGTCGAACAATACCGCACCGATACGGAAAACAAAGAAAATACCATCAATGCAAAGCGGAAAAAGAAACGTTCCACCCCGGAAAATTCCCCGCTTTCGGCTGAAGTTTCCCGACGGACAAAGAAAATTGATATGGAAGATATCCCCAATATCTTCAAACCCGGCATGGAAATACTCGTTCAGGTCGCAAAAGCTCCCATCAGCACCAAAGGTGCCAGAGTCACGACCGATATCACTCTGCCGGGCAGATTTCTCGTGCTGATGCCGTACAGCGAACATATCGGACTGTCTTCCCGTATCGAAAGCACCACTGAAAGAGAACGGCTCCGCAAGATCCTTGAACAACTGGAACTGCCGGAAGGTATGGGCATGATCTGCCGTACCAACGGCGAAGGACGCAAACAGGCATTCTTCAAACGCGACCTTAAACTGCTGCTGGATTACTGGAAAAAAATTGAAAACGGTGTGGAAAGCCGTATCGCACCCCAACGGTTATTTACCGAACCGGATCTCATTGACCGTACTGCACGGGATTTCATGACCGATGAGATCGACGGCATCGTCGTGGATGATCCGGATGCTTTCAAGCATATCAAAGAGATGCTCAAACGTATCGGCGGCAGCAAACTTGCCTCCAAAGTAACCCGTTTCAAAGGTTCCGCACAGATTTTTGATCACTACCGGATAGATGAACAGTTGAAAACCGTCTTCCAGCGTGAAGTCAAACTCCCCGGCGGCGGAGCGATCGTCATCGACGAAACCGAAGCTCTGATCGCCATTGACGTGAATTCCGGTCACAGCGGCAGAAAACTTACAGATCAGCCGGAATTCATCCTCAAAACCAATATGGAAGCTGCCGAAGAGATCGCCCGTCAGCTGAAACTGCGCAACGTCGGCGGTCTGGTAGTGCTGGACTTCATTGATATGCGTTCAGCAGCCGACCGCGATGAGCTTTACCGCCACATGAAAAAGCTGGTCAAAGATGATCGGGCAAAAACCAAACTGCTCCCTTTGAGCAAACTCGGATTGATGGAAATGACCCGTCAGCGTGAACAGGAAAGCATTCTGGATCAGGTCTACGATCCATGCCCCTACTGTCACGGTTCCGGGCTGGTAAAATCCGCCCTGACCATGAGTGCGGAAATACAGCGGGAGTTGAGTTCGGTCATGCGGGACAAAAAGTACCGCGGCAAAGCTCTGCGTGTTTATATGCACCCGGAGATCCTCGACCGGCTGCGCAATGAAGACGCTGAGTTGCTCAATGATCTGGAATCACGCTATAAAAACGAGTTGAGTTTCCGTGCCGATCCGGAACTGCACTATGAGCAATTCCGCCTGACAGATGCGGAATCCGGAGAGATCATCCATTGAAATTTGACGAGTACCATCCCTCTGAAATACCTCCGAAACCGGGTGTCTATATGTTCCGCGACCGTTTCGGCAAGGTGATCTATGTCGGCAAAGCCCGGGATTTGCGACGGAGGTTGGGAAACTACTTCCAACCATCACGCAAACGTACCGGGGATGCCAAACTGCGTTCGCTGATAAACTCCATTTACGAGTGGTCATATACGGTTGTCCGCAACGAGGATGAATCGCTGCTGCTGGAGTCCCAACTGATAAAAAATTACGCTCCTTACTACAACATCCTCATGCGGGATGATAAACGTTATCTGCTGTTGAAAGTTGATCTCAGTGAAAAATTTCCCACCCTCAATCTTGCCAGACTGAAAAAACCGGACAATGCCCGCTATTACGGTCCGTTTCCCCATGGTACTGCCTTGAAAACCACCCGGGAGTTTCTTCTGGCCCACTTCGGTCTGCGCGGCTGCAAAAGCAGTAATCCGGATGAGGAAACCAGAAAACATTGTCTGAAAAAACTGGTCAAAGACTGCTGCGCGCCATGCACCGGCAACGTCACTGCAGAAGAATACCGCGCAAAACTGGACGCCGCCCTGGCTGTTCTGGATGGCGATATTGCTCCGGTAAAAGCTGCCGTTCAGGAAAAAATGCTCAAGGCCGCTGAAGCCGGAAAATATGAAGCCGCTGCAAAATACCGGGATATCGCTGCCAATATTGAAGCGGTATTCGGGCATAAAAACCGCATTTTTGAAAACCCATCTCTTCCGGGGGCACAGTTCCCCCCCGGAGAACTTGGAATGCGCGCTCTGGCACAACGGCTCGGACTGCAGACTCTGCCGCGCAAAATCATCTGCTTTGACATTTCCAATATTCTCGGCACTCTGGCGGTAGCAAGTATGGTGACATTTACCGACGGCAAAGCCGACCGGCAGGCATACAAAAGATTCCGGATAAAAACCGTTATGCAAAGCGATGACTTTGCCATGATGCGCGAAGCTGTGTCACGTCACTTCGCCAGACTGCTTGCTGAAAAACGCCCGCTGCCGGATCTGCTGATGGTCGACGGCGGCAAAGGGCAGCTTTCCAGTGCAATAGAGGCTTTGATCTCGGTCAACGCCCCTCCTCTGCCGATGTTGGGACTGGCAGAACGCAACGAAGAGATCTACATCCCCGGACGAGCCGAACCGATCGTCCTTGACCGGCACGATCATGCCCTGCGGTTATTGCAGAGTGTCCGCGATGAAGCACACCGGTTTGCAATAACTTATCACCGGAATCTGCGGGAAAAACGCATCCGGAGTTCGCTGCTGGATGATATTCCCGGAGTCGGGGAGATCCGTAAGCGGCAATTGCTCCGGGCGTTCGGTTCTCTGACGCGTCTGAAAAAATCTGATGCAGTGGAAATCACTGCCCGGGTTCCGGGCATAGGAATGAATATAGCAAAAAAAATAATTGAATCACTGAAATAGAAAGGATACAGAATATGATCAAAGTTGCTCAATGCTGGGACGACGGCGTCCTGAATGATGTCAAACTTGCAGATTTGTGCCGTAAGTATAACGCCAAAGCCACCTTCAACCTCAATCCGGCTCTCCACCGGGCAAAAGAACGTATCACCACCGGATGGCAGTTCCGCGATACCGGATACTACCCGGGCAAATTGGCATGGAACGAGATCAAGGACGTTTATGACGGTTTTGAAGTCGCCTCGCACACCATGTGTCACTGCAATGCCGGGGAAGTGGATGATCAGGTCTTTCTCACCGAAGCTGTCAGTGCCAAAGTCATTCTGGAAGACCTCTTTCAAAAACCGTGCCGCGGATTCGCCTGGCCCTGCGGAAGATATACAGATAAAACTGCCGATCTGCTGCAGGCCGCAGGATTTGCCTACGGCAGAACGGTACAAAATACCGATACTGTTTCCGCATTCAAGCATCCGATGATCCTGCACTCAAGCTGTCATTTCCAGAATCCGGAGTTCTGGAACATTTTTGAAACTGCCAAAACCACAGATAATATTTTTTACTTCTGGGGTCACAGTTACGAAATGATGGATGATGAAAATCTCTGGGCCGCTTTTGAAGATAAACTGCGCCGTTTGAGCAGTGATCCGGAAGTTCAGTGGGTCAATGTCATTGATCTGGCAGAATAATCATCATACCATGAAATACGACTTCCGGATATTGACCGCAGAGGAACAACCGGCTGTACTGCCGCTGCTTGGCAGATGCTTCCCGGATTACTGGGAGCAGCTCGCATTGCGGCAAAACTCTTTTCCTTTTGAGGAAATCTCTTTTGCCGCCCTCGACGGCAGTACGGTCATCGGACACTGCGGTATCATCCCTTACGATATATATTGCGGAAACGATATTTATTCCATGGCGGGGATCGCGTCGGTTGCAACGGCTCCGGAGTACCGCAAACTGGGTATCGCCCGCAAACTTTGCCAAATGGCGGCAGACTGGGCAGAAAAAAACGGTTTTGTTTCGCTGCCGCTTTACACCGCACATTTTCATGTCTACGAGGTCAATTCATGGCACAAACTTGAAGTGCCGCCGGTTTTGAGCATCAAAACCGACTCCCTGCCACAGACATGGCGTACCGGAAAAGAATTGACTGCAAATGAGAAAGCTGAGATGATCCGGCTTTACGATGACAGTGAGATCTTTGACGGCAAAGTTCTGCGGAAAAACTCCGGAACTCTCCACTCCTGGGAGCGGATCTTTGCTGAACCGGAGTTCCTTTTTGCTAAAATTCCCGGAACTTATGCAATAAAATCCGGCGGTGTGATCGTGGAAACAGCGTTCGCCCCGGAAACAACTCCGGCGCAGAAACGGGAGTTTTTTTCCACTCTGGAAACAAACGGTACTGTTGAGTGTTATCTCCCCCCGACAGCAGAAAATCTTAACATAATAACCCAAATGGAGCACTCTGTTTCTGCCATTGATGCCATGCATGGTGAACGCCCGATGGTACGTGACACCGGCAAAGTAAAGTTCCATTGTGTCAACAACATCTTCTTTCCGGTGACCGACAAATTCTGATGTTTTCCGGTAAAAACACCATACTGCAGCTCTTCATTACCAAATAATAAACAATTGCGGCGAAATGAAAATCATTTTATCTTTTCTTCTGACAATAATCTTCTCAGCCCTGCCCGGTCATGCAAAAGAAGCAGCGGTAAGAATGTTGGTAAAACGCGGGTTTCCTCCGGATTACGCCGAAAAACTTGCCGTATTACAGAAACGTTACCCGAAATGGCACTTTGAACCGCTGTTGACAGGTAAACTCAATTCAAAATACACCTGGAATTACATTCTTCATATGGAAACCGATGATTCCCCTGCCCGCAGTCTGGTTTCCGGCAATCCGGCTTTTTCAGCGTACTTCCACCCATCGGATACAAAAGAGTACGATTCAAAGTGCCGCCGCGCTTCCCGCCAGGCTGCTGCATATTTTCTTGACCCGCGCAACTTTCTCAATGAAAGGGATATATTTCAGTTCCGTGATCTGCGCGATCCCGGAATAATCAAGGAACACCACGTCGCTTCTGCACTGAAAGATACCTTTATGGCAAACAATAAACTGGAAAACGGTATTTATTACAGCCGGTACTTCTGTATCCTCGGCAAAAAGCTGAATATTGATCCGCTCTTTCTTGCCTCACGGGTCCGGCAGGAACAGGGGCTTGCCGGTACTCCGCTGATATCCGGAGAATGCGGATCTTTTCTGGAAGAACTCTTTATGGATGAGCCGCAGGTGAAATTCAATATATTTTTTGTGCTTTCTGCAGAATTCAGGAAAAAACGCTCGGAACTGCGCCGAATGAACGGACTTTATAATTTCTTCAATATCAAAGCCTCCGGCAACGGAAAATTCACCATCTACTTAAATGCGATGCGTGAAGCTGCCGCAGGCACCCCGGAAATGGCAGCGCAATGGGGTTCTCCACGCTGGGATAAGAAATGGAAAGCCCTCTATGGCGGCGCATTGAAAATATCTTCCCGCTACATTGCCAACTATCAGAATACCTTATATCTGCAGAAATGGAACGTCGATTTCCGCAGCCGGACACCCGATGGCAAATCCCGGAATTTCTGGGGACAATACATGCAGCATATCGGAGCAGCATTCAGTGAATCACGCAACGTTTACCAAGCTCTGAAAAAACATCAGCGTTTGAAAGCTCCGCACCGTTTCCTGATTCCCGTATACCCCGGTATGCCGGAAAATCCCGCTCCGGATCCGGCAAACGGCAAATGCCCATACTACCGGAAATTTGAATAAATCAGCTTATACGTCCTCTCCGCATTGTCACATCTGCGGCAGACAACCGGGTTCACGTTGACGTTATCCTGGCAAAATTGTTGCAGATAAATGAAATTCGCAATCAATTTTTGCAATAAGAGGCGATTTTGGCGACGACTTCGTCAATGGATAAGCCGGTCGTATCGATCAGCACAGCATCATCCGCCTGTTTGAGCGGAGCGATCTCCCGGTTCATATCACGTTCATCACGCGCTTTGATATCAGCAAGAATGGACTCAAAAGTTGCTCCATCAGCAACTTCACTGCTCTGCGCCATCCGACGGCGCGCACGCTCTTCTGCAGAAGCAGTTACAAAAAACTTTTTCTCCGCATCCGGAAATACCACCGTCCCGATATCACGCCCCTCCATCACGATCCACTGACCGTCGGCGGCCTGACGCTGCACCGGCATCAGATAATCCCGGACAAACGGTTTCGCAGAAACCACACTTGCACCTTTGGCACATTCAGGTTTCCGCAATTGCGTATCCAGTTTCTTACCATTCAAATAAAGATCAGCCCCGCAGAATTCAAGCTGCAGTCCCTGCAGAAATCCGGGAGTAATCTCTTCAAATGCGATACCGGAAGTCATTGCCGCATACGCTAACGCGCGGTAAAGACTCCCGGTATTGATATACGCATAGTGCAAGTGGTCAGCCACCATCCGGGCAACCGTACTCTTTCCGGCTCCAGCTGGACCGTCGATAGCAACCACTGTACTCATTTTTCTGAAATCTTTCAGTTGGAACGGCTGCGAAGCCGACCACTTTTCAAAAATCCTTCATAATGCCGCATCGTGAGATGTGACTCCAACTGGCTCATCGTATCCAGCACCACGCCAACCATGATCAGCAAACTGGTGCCGCCGAAGAACTGCGCAACCATGAAAGGAATTCCGAAAGTGTTGTAAAGGAACATCGGGAACAATGCCAATGCCAGCAGAAAAACTGCTCCGCCCGTCGTCACCCGCGTCATCGCAGAATCAAGGAAATCTGCAGTCGGCTGCCCCGGACTGATGCCCGGAATATACGCGCCTTCTTTTTTCAGATTGTCCGCGATCTGCAGCGGATTGAACTGATTCGCAACCCAGAAGAAACTGAAAAGTATGATCAGCGCACCATACACCACCGCATAGGTGACTTTGTCATGCTGAAACGCCAATGCCAGCGTCGTCCAACCGCTCCAGGCATCCGGACGCCGGGCAAGGATCGGGAACAACGTCTGCGGCAGCATCAGAATCGCACCGGCGAAAATGATCGGCATCACGTTGGCGAAGTTTACTTTCAGCGGCATGTAAGTGGAACCGTCGGTCATGCGACCGACACTGCTCTTACGCACCATCTGGATCGGAATTCTCCGGTAGCCCTGCGACAGCATGATCGTCGCCGCAGTAACCACACAGAAAACCGCCAGCAGCAGCAGCAGCTGAACCGGACGGAAAGCCGCTCCGGTCGGCGTTGAACCTTTCATCGCCATATCGATCAATTCAATCACAGAATGCGGCATGCGTGACACAATACCGATCGTGATGATCAATGATACACCGTTGCCGATACCGCGCTCAGTGATCTGCTCACCGAGCCAGGTGAAAACCATCGTCGTACAAGTCAGTACCACGATGTTGGCAATAATGAAAAGTACCGGATTGCCGACAAACAACGGATGTTCCGGAGTCGGCAAACCGATTTTAGCCGGGTTGATCATCGCCAACGCAACCATCAACCCCTGAACCGCACAAACTACCAGCGTCAGGTAACGGGTATACTGAGAGATCTTGCCGCGGCCGGATTCTCCGTCACGCTGGAGTTTCTCCAACGACGGAATGACCGGCACAAGCAGCTGCATGATGATTGATGCGGTGATGTAAGGCATGATGCCCAGCGCACCCAACGCAAAATGCGTCATGGCACCGCCGGAAAACAGGTCGATCATCGCCATCACACCACCGGCACTCTCACTCTTGGCAGTGACGTTGCTGATGAAGTTCTCCAATGCCGTGGAATTAACTCCGGGACACGGAATACTGCTGGCAAAACGAACCAGCACGATTATCAAAGCAGTGAACAACAAACGGTTGCGCAACTCTTTGACTTTCAAAGCATTCATAAAAGCACGCCACATAATACCCCTGCTCCTCAGTCAACGATTTCAACAGTACCGCCGGCAGCCTGGATTTTGGCAGCTGCAGCTTCAGAGAATTTCTGAGCTTTGACGGTAAGAGCTTTGGTGATCTCGCCGTTGGCGAGAACTTTGATGATCGTATCGCCTTTGCGGAGAAGTTTCTTCTCGTTCAGGCTCGCCAGATCAACGACATCTCCGGCCTGGAAATTGTTTTCCAGCACGTCAAGGTTGATCAGAGCGTAAACAATACGGTCAGCATTCTTGAAACCACGTTTCGGCAGACGGCGGAAAAGCGGGATCTGACCACCCTCAAAGAACGGACGGATCTTGGCACCGGAACGGGACTTCTGTCCCTTTTCGCCGCGACCGGCAGTTTTGCCGTAGCCCGAGCTGTCGCCGCGACCAACGCGTTTACGCGTCTTGCGGGAACCCGGAGTGGGGCTCATATCATGAAGTTTCATTTTCAATACCTCTATTAGTTGTTTTCCGCAACTTCAGCTTTCGCCAGACCGCGACGGGCCATGACTTCAGCGCGGGTGGAAAGTCCGGCGATCGCTTTGAACGTGGCTTTGGTCACGTTGGAAGCATTCGCGGCACCCAGGGATTTGGCCAGCACGTCTTTGACACCGCCAAGTTCCAAAATGGAACGGACAGCACCACCGGCAATCAAACCGGTACCGGCTGATGCCGGACGAAGCAGAACACGCGCACCACCGAATTTTACTTCAATTTCGTGCGGCAGAGTCTGACCATTCATCGGGATACGGACCAGATTGCGGCGGGCAGCTTCGCCACCTTTGCGGATGGCGTCGCTGACTTCGTTCGCTTTGCCGTAGCCATAACCAACCCGGCCATTGCGGTCGCCAACAACGATCAGTGCACCGAAACTGAAGTTCTTGCCGCCTTTGACGACTTTAGCACTGCGGTTGATCGCGATCACGCTCTCGTCAAATTCACTGACGACGGCGGGTTCAAAATTATCACGTTTACCCATGTCTTCGCTCTCCTATCAGAACTTGAGGCCCTGTTCACGGGCAGCTTCGGCAATCGCCTTGACACGACCGTGGAACTTGAAACCGGAACGGTCAAACACCACTTCGGAAATATTCACCGCTTGAGCAGCTTCCGCAGCCATTTTTCCCAACAGAGCAGCACCCGCCATATTAGGACGGACGTTCTCTGCTTTGAAAGCAGCTGACAGCGTTGAGACGGAGGCAAGTGTCTTGCCGTTGACGTCGTCAATGAACTGGCAATAGATATTGCTGTCGGTAATGCTGACGCAGAAACGGGGACGCTCGGCAGTACCGGAAATCCGTTTGCGGATCCGGGCATGGCGACGGGCGCGCAGCGTTTTTTTATCCATAACAGACATTTCTATAATCTCCTGATACTATCGGGATCAACCGACAGATTTTCCTTCTTTCAGCACGATGCGCTCATCGACATACCGGATACCTTTGCCTTTGTACGGCTCGGGTTTACGGAAACGACGGATCTGAGCGGCAGTCTCACCGACGAGCTGCTTGTCACAGCCCTCAACCATAATTTTGTTCTCGGGGGTGACAGTCACTTTGATTCCGGCGGGAATCGCAAACGCGATCGGATGTGAGTAACCAAGTGACAGATTCAGCGTGCTGCCGGCAACTGCCGCTTTGTAACCAATACCGACGATCTGCAGTTCCTTGCGGAAACCCTGAGAAACACCGATGACCATGTTCTGAATCAGACTGCGGGCCAAACCGTGCATAGCGTTAGCTTTACGGCTTTCATCGGCCGCACTGACCAGAACCTGATTCTCTTTCACCTCGGCAGTGACATGCGGCGGCAGCGCCATTGAGAGCTTTTCTTTGCCCTCAACCACGACATTACCGTCAGCAAACGTCACTTTGACGCCGGCGGGGATATCAATAGGTTTTTTACCAATACGGGACATGATTTTATTTTCCCACGTTTTATAAATTACCAGACACGGCAGAGAATTTCACCGCCGACGTTCTCCTGAACAGCTTTGCGACCGCTCATGATACCCTTGGGGGTGGAGAGAACGACAATACCCAAACCATTGCGGACGCGCGGAATCTCACGGCTGCCGCAATGCACACGGCAGGAAGATTTACTGACACGCTCGATACCCTCGATGACCGCTTTGGTTCCTGCATATTTCAGCACGACGACAATCTGGCTTTTGACACCTTCGCCCTCAACGCTGACGCTGCAGAGGTAACCTTCTTCTTTCAAAACTTCGGCAATCGCTTTTTTCTCCTTGGAGAGCGGAATCGCCACTTTTTCCAAACCGGCTGCCGCCGCGTTGCGAATACGGGTCAGCATATCGGCGATCGGATCTTGCATACTCATAATAATATTCCTTTCACCAAATTACTTACCAACTCGCTTTGGTCACGCCCGGGATCTGACCGTTGGAGGCCATTTCACGGAAACAGATACGGCAAAGCTGAAATTTACCGATATAGGCACGCGGACGACCGCACGCTTTGCAGCGGGTATAGTTCCGGACGGGGAACTTGTTGGGGCGGTTCGCCTTGACAATCAAACTGAGTTTAGCCATTTTGTTCTACCCCTTCTATTATTCCGCGAACGGAACTTCCATCATTTTCAGAAGTTCGCGGGCACCCTCGTCATCTTTGGCGGTGGTGACGATCGCGATGTTGACACCGAGAGGATACTTCAATTTGTCAGCATCAACTTCGGTGAAAACCGACACATCCTGGATACCCATGTTGTAGTTGCCAACACCGTCAAAACCGGTCTTGGGAATACCACGGAAGTCACGAACACGCGGCAAAGCGTTGTGAACGAAACGATCCAGGAACTCATACATGCGGCTGCCGCGCAGAGTGACCATCACGCCGACAGGCATACCAACACGCAATTTGAAGTTGGAGACGTTCTTGCGCGCTTTGCACACGATCGGTTTCTGACCGGTCATAGCGGCAATGTGCTTCTGCGCTTCAGCAAAAGCGTCACGCTCTTTATCAGATCCGATACCCGTGGAGATCACGATCTTCTCGATTTTCGGAATCTGCATCACATTTTTAATGCCGAGTTTTTCGGCAAGCGCGGAACGGACTTCCTCGCTATACTTTTTCTTCATATCGGGCATGATAAACTACTCCGTCTTGGCTTTCGCCGCCGCTTTCGCAGCACGGCGGGCGTTTTTCGCCTCAAGTTTCGCCTTTTTGCATTCCTCAGTCAGAGTGACATTGGAAACAGCGACCGACACCGCGCGCTCGACCAAACCGCCATTGGGGTTGGCTTTGCTCTTTTTCACGGTACGTTTACCGAGCTTGCTCTCACCTTTGGTCAGTTCAAGCACGACACGCTCTTTGGCGGGCAGAATGGCGGTAATCGTCGCTTCGGCACCTTTGAAGTTACCGGCATTGACCACCACTTTATCGCCTTTTTTGACATGGAACGTATTCATTACAGCACCTCCGGCGCAAGTGAGATGATCTTCATGAAGTTCTTCTCACGCAGTTCGCGCGCAACGGGTCCGAAAATACGGGTCCCGATCGGGTTGTTTTCCTTGTCGATGACCACGGCGGCATTCTCATCAAAGCTCAGATAAGAACCGTCGGGACGACGAATTTTAGCTTTGGTACGGACGATCACCGCCCGAACCCGCTGACGACGTTTGACCGTACCGTCGGGCAGCGCGGTTTCCACCGCAGCACTGATCACATCACCAACGTGAGCGATCTTTTTCGCCTGACCGAGAACGTTGATCGTCAGCAGTGACTTGGCACCGGAGTTATCGGCGACTTCAAGAATGGTTTGCGTCTGAATCATTGTTCATTACTCCTGTACGGCGCGGCTGATGATCTCAATCAGACGCCAGCACTTGTTACGGCTGATGGGACGGGTCTCGCCAATGCGGACGGTATCGCCCTTCTTCGCCTCGTTCTTTTCATCATGGACAGCAAAATTTTTGCTGACCTTGACGACTTTGCGGTACAACGGATGAGTCGTACGGCGTTCGACCTTCACAATGATGGTCTTTTCCTGCACGTCACTGACGACGACGCCGACACGCTCTTTGCGGTTGCCGCGGACAGTATTCTCGCTCATTACTTCACCTCGGCGTTAGCTTTCCGCGCAGCGATTTCGGTCAGGCAGCGAGCAATGTCGCGGCGGACCTCACGGACACGGGCGGTTTTCTCCAGCTGCCCGGTACGGGACTGGATCTTCAAATTCAATTTTTCCCGCTTGAAATCAACCACTTTTGCGGTCAATTCGGCGTCGGTCATTTCACGAATTTCTTTGTTCTTCATTTTATGGCCTCACTCAAGCTTCGCGTGACAAAAATTTGCAACGCACGCACAGCTTGTTGGCGGCGCGGCTCATGGCCTCTTTGGCCACTGCTTCGCTGCAACCGGAAATTTCAAACAGAACACGTCCGGGAAGAACCGGGGCGACCCAGCCTTCAACCGCACCTTTTCCTTTACCCATACGAACTTCCAACGGCTTCTTGGTGAAGGAGCGGTAGGGGAACATACGGATCCACACACGGCCGCGACGTTTCAAGTGACGGTTGATAGCCACACGCGCAGCTTCGATCTGATTGTTGGTGATG
Organism: Lentisphaerota bacterium; assembly: GCA_015061525.1. Taxonomy (GTDB): domain Bacteria; phylum Verrucomicrobiota; class Lentisphaeria; order Victivallales; family Victivallaceae; genus UBA1784. The sequence continues at coordinate 204 of SUWK01000045.1, read as the reverse complement.
TACCCGCGGGTCAGGGTCTGCAACGCAAAATCGCCGAAATCCAACTTGTTGTTGGTTGTGGCGAGTCCGGCGTTACTTCCGCGCTGAACCTTTCTGTACTTTACCCTTTTTGGCATTAACGGCATAATCTTCTTCCTCCGCAGAGTCCTTATGACAAATCCAAACCTTGACGCCGATCTTTCCGGCAGTCGTGTTCGCCTCAAT
>SUWK01000044.1 GCA_015061525.1 Lentisphaerota bacterium | reverse complement strand
TTGCTCGCATGGAAATGCTCGCAAAGTACATTCGCATGCGGACTGCGCGCTCGGCGGCAACCGCCTCGCACCCGTGTGTTGAACATGCCACAGAGGGCATCAACCAATATCGGGAACAGAGCTTTTTATTAAAGTATAAAATATATCGCAGAAGTTGTGATTGTCACCCCGGAAAACACCGGTTTTGATCCACACGGCGGATTCATCCGTCTTCGCTTACGCTACGCCGCGACAAGGCGTGCGGCAATGTCGTGTTTTGCGACGAGTACGGTGCGGGATCCGCCGTCGCATAAAGCTATGGCGGGACAAGGTGTACTATGTACTCGACCGCACCGGCGCAGGAGCAAGGCGCGAGATTGACCACGAAGCACCTCCGCAGGTTATATTTTTCACAACAATTGAGACAACACACAAAAATGGAATTTTCAAGGAGTTGTAAAATTGCCTCTTTATTCTCCAAAAGATGTTGAATTCCGCGCATTTTCGTGTATAGTATACATACACTGTTTTATTTGTCAGGCAATAAAAAAAAGGAGCTTTATCATGCGTAAAAATTTCGGCAGCCAAACCTGGCTCTATCCCATGCCGGTGCTGATCATCGGCACCTATGATGAAAACGGCAACCCCAATGTGATGAATGCAGCATGGGGCGGTATTTATGATACCGGGAAAATTTTTGTCTGCATCGATCCCTCGCACAAAACTGCCGCCAATATGCTCAAAACCGGCTCTTTCACCGTCAGCATCGGCAATGAAGAAAATCTGGTCGCCTGCGATTATGTCGGGATCGTTTCCGGAAATGATGAACCGAATAAAGTTACGAAAGCCGGATTTACTGCCGTAAAATCAGAATTCGTCAATGCTCCCTGCTTTGAAGAACTGCCGATGACTCTGGAGTGTAAAATGCTCTCTTTTGATGACAAGACCGGCTGTACGACAGGTGAAATAGTCAATATCAACGCCGATGAAAATATTCTTGACGGATCCGGTAAAATCTCTCTGGCAAAGTTCACTCCCCTCTGTTATGACCCGGTTGCCCATAATTACGTAACGATGGGAACCATCGCCGGAAAAGCCTTTGCCGACGGCAAAAAACTTATTGACAAAAAGTGATTTCTGCAATAAAACAAGGGACTGCTGCAGAATTTTTGCAGCAGTCCCCTGATTTTTTCAACGAATCACTTTTTGAAGATATTTTTGATATCTCTGGCATCGGCGTCAAGTGCGTCAACGATTTTGCCTTTACCTTTGGCAGCCAGAATACCGGCGGCGATCAGAGCCAAAGCTGCAATCAGGAAAAACCATTGCCCCGCACTGGCAAAATTGACCGTCTTGCCGAACATCGAAGCTGAAAAACGGAACAGCGCGGAATAGAACCCGAACAACGCGGCAATAACACCGCAAACCACCGCGACAACAGAGTTCGCAGCTTTACCGGTAACAAACAAAAACACCGGAACTCCCCAGCCGATGATCAGATAAAACCATGACCAGAAATTCGCCGCACCGATTTCACTCTTGCTGCCGAACCCGAAATCGACCGTTATCCACGGCATAAATAAAGAGATCAACGCCAACCCAGCAGATCCCAAAACGATATACCCGGGAATACCCTGTTTTTTTACATCAAATGCCATTTTTATTTCTCCTTTTGCTGCAAAATCTTCTGCAGATGCCCTGCATCCTCACCGCAAAAAACAGTTTTTCCGGTTCTCAAAAATCCTGCAACTGTATTACACTCTGAATAATATACGGCTCAAAATATAAAATTTCAAATCTTATTTATGCCATTCAGGGCAATTTAAGAAAACTTACCGGCAGCAGCAGTACGTCGCCGACCAACTGGAACGGCGCACAGCAGCCCATGAGAATATTTTCCCACCCCTGCCCTGCCAGTCCCAGCGGCAAACCGGCACTTATCTGCAGCACACCCAGCGGCAGCCGGAAAATATTTGCCAGATCTTTGCCGACTTCCAACAGCTGCATCCCTCCGCTTTTCAACCCGGCGATCGCATAAGGTGAAGCCTGTTTCGCCGCCTCCAATGCGATCGGCGCAAGTATCACCATCGTCACCGGTTCAGCTTCCGCTTCCGGAATATATCCCGCCGCGGCAAACCACAGCATCACTGCCAAAAACAACCTTTTCACAGAAAATTCCACTCCAGATAACGGATCATCTGCTCTTCCGGGCCGTCAACTTCAAATCCGTCATAACTGAATACCAGCTTGCGGAACGCCCGCGGATTGTCCGCCGGGGCAGACAGCATTATCGTATATGCTCCGCTTTCCACGGTGCTGAATTTGCTCTTCAACTTGCTCAACAGCTCTTCATCCAGCGTATCGGACAACAGTTCCTTGTCTTTTTTCCACCGCTCTAGCGCATCCATCACCGTATCCAGTTCATCTTCCGACAAGTCACACTGCAGGTCGATCATCTGACGGTCAGCTGTAAACAACGACACATTGCCGCTCAAAGTTCCGGTATCTTCCGGTGTTATCAGCCGGATGGAACTCAATCTGCCGTTGACATCCAGCGGGAACAACTCCGTAAATCCCTCTATATACAACAGCTCTTCTCTGAACTGCATCGCCTCGTTGCGCGGCAGCGGTTTGAATCCGGCATCCTCATAATCCGCCGCCTCCATCCCGTAATCACGGATATTGTCATCGCTGTCCAGATAATCACCAAGCCGGTGGGAAACCTGCTCGGTCAACTCCACCACATCGTCACCTGCTTCCTCCTGATTGGCGATCATATTCAGTACCGACTGGTAACCGGAACTGCTCATATCCCAGCCGCTCACCGCATCGGTAACAGCGAACGAAATTTTTTCACCATAGTAGTCAATGGTGTGTTCCACTCCATCAGCCAGATAACGGTCATACTCAAAATTGGTATAATCCACTTCTCCGGGTTTGTCATTGGGGTTCAATTTCCGGTCGGCAGCCAGCAGATATTGTATCCGTGTGGCAGCTCCTTCGGCGATCAGCATCGACCGCTGCAGCTCCACGTGTGCCGCAACCGTAAACGTTCCGCTCTGGGAAAGTGCCAGCATCGAAGCTGTCAGCAATCCGGCGGTAAATATCAGACACAACACCGCTATCAATGCCGCATTATGCCGGATCACCCGGCGTTTATGACCTCTTTTCATCATCTGCCGCCTCCGCCTGAGCCTCCGGGACGGCGACCGCCGGCGCCGCCGCCAAATCCACCGGGACGCCTGCCGCCGCCAAATCCACCGGGACGCCTGCCGCCGCCGGGAACTCTGCCGCCTGACGGAGCTATCCTGCCGGATGAACTGTTACTGACCGCAGTTCCGCTGCTGTTTCCGGAATTTTCTCCGGAATTTTCTTCATCGGTCTCTTTGTCACGATAACCGAAAGTACTGTTGCGGGAAACTCCCGCCACCCGGCGCAGCCACTGCTCCGTCGTACCATCATGAAACTCAACTTTCATCATCACCGCCAGCGGCAGCACCTTGTTCTCCTCTTCGCGGTACTCGGTAAGAAACTCTATGCCGTTAGCCACTTCGGTGGACTTTTCCGCATAACTGAAAGTTACCTGACGAACATTTTCCGCGATCACTTCCCGGGTATACGGCGAACTCTCATCCCCGTCTTCTTCCCACGGCAACCGGGGATAAGGGGAATATTCCGCTACCAGCTGATCTTCTTCCACGAAAACTCTGACAAACAACAACGCACCGGGACGATTGCCGTAACTGCGACGCAGCGTGGTAAAATGTATGCGCTCTTCTTCGCCGTCAAATACCAGACGGCTGGTGCCTTCCTCATCTTTCCACTTGAAAGGAACCATATTGCGTATATGCGTATCCATCAGGTTGTCGATCGCCATAAATTGTTTCAGGTGGTTGGTCACCCGCACCGAGCGGTCATAACCGTTGTAAAACGCCGAACCTGCCACCCCGACGATACCGGCAACCATAATCAATATCGCGATCGCCACCACCAGTTCAATAAGGGTAAAATTACTCCGTTTCACTTGCAGCCGCCTCTTTTTCACTGTAGTCCAAACGGTCGATGATGACCTTGCGCACCTCTTGCCGGTCGGATGCCCGGATCAGCGAGATCGTCCACTTTTTCAGCGGCAGCTGGTTTTCCAGAGACTTCAACTCCTCCGGAATATCATCCGCCTCCTCGACCACACAGTCTATCAGATACTTCTGATAAGGAAACACCTCATCCGGAACCGTAAGATCCTCCTCACTGCCGGTCAGCAGCAGATATTCGGCTGCCTGTGTGAGATTGTGCATCTCCTGCCACTCATCCTCTGCACTGCTGATCCGTTTCAGAGAATGACCCATCAGACGGAACATTCCCGCCAGAGAGAGCGACAATATCGCCAGGGCGATGACCACTTCTATCAATGTGAACGGATGGTGTTTCATTTTTTATCCGTATCCTCTCCGTCACCGTCACTGATGATCAGTTGACCGCTGAAAAATGAGATGTCAAAGAACTTCGCCAGCTTCTCGATCCTGATCCCCGGACGGTTGATGCATGATGCTCCGCCGGAAGGATAGAACCGGAAAAGTTCCACATACTCATGTTCCGTTGTTTCCTCTTCAGCAGACTCAACGGTGAAAACTTCAATATCATCGGAAAATTTGAATATCTCCGATGCCCCGCTGTCCACCACATCACGCTCCATATTTTCCAATTCTTCATCGGAATAATCCATATGCGCACAGAATATCTTCCGATCCGGATAATAGCGGACAACGTAATCCCTGCCGCTTTCCGCACAGCGGTAACGCACTTTCGCCAGATACGCCTCCAACTCCTGCGAGGTTCTCCCGATCGCCGCCGCCGGGGATTCTCCACGCAATGAAGCAACAGCGATACCGGTCACCAGCATCATGATGACCAGTACCACTACTATTTCAATAAGGGTGAACGGGCGTTTCAGCACAGCCGGATCTTACTCCCAGCTGTTTATATCAGCATTTTCATCTTCCCCGCCGGGTTCGCCGTCCGCACCATAGCAGATGATCTCGAACGGACGGTCATCATCGCCGGGACAACGGTAATGATAATCATTACCCCAGGGATCTTTGGGCAGAGTGGAAGCGTCGATATAGGGGCCTTTCCACGTTTCAAGACCGTCAACATTTTCCACCAGAGCCTGTAAACCGCTGTCTTCACTGGGATACTCTTTGTTATCCATGTGATACTTGGTAATGCAGTCTTTGAAAAGATCCACCTGACTTTTGGCAGTTCCGATATTGGCATTGCTGACGTAACTCATATACATCGGCGTAGCAATTGATGCCAGAGTTACCAATATCACGATAACAATGACCACTTCAATAAGGGTAAAACGTTTTTTCTGCAGTTTTTTCATCTCTCATTTTCCTCCACTGCTTACAGAATTTATCTCCATCATAGCGATGAATATCGCTACGACAACCCCTAAAACCACCACCGCCAGCAAAATGATCACCAGCGGTTCAAACAAACTCAAAGCACGCTTGATCTTCTGGCGGGTATCCGCCTCAAGATTGGTGGCGATGTTGTCCAGCATCTCCCCCACCTGCCCTGACTCCTCACCGACCCGCAGCATACTGGCTGTACTCTGCGGCAGAAAACGGTTGTCTTTCAACGTTGCCGAAAGTTTCTCACCGCCTTTCAACCGGCGGTCAACTCCATCAAGCGAACCGGCAATAACCGGATTGGAAACCACCTTGCCAGCGATCCGCACCGTGCGGATGATCTCCACATGGTTACCGATAAGGATCGCCAGCGTCCGCAGATAACGGCAAATTTCCAAATCAACCATGATCGCTCCGGCAACCGGGATCTTTATCAGAAATCCACCGACTCTCCGTTTCCATTCGGCTTCACCCAACTGATGCTTGAAAAAATACCATCCGCCGATACACACCAGCGGCAGCGACCACCACAGCCAGCTCAAAACTCCGCCGATATTGTTCAATATCTGCATCGAAGCGGGCAATTCTCTGCCCATATCCGCAAAAATCCGGGAAAAATGCGGCACAAACACCGTAAACATCACCACAGACACCACCAGCACCACACAGAGAATAACGATGGGATAAATGGAACTGGAGGCAATGAAACTTTTAAGTTCCTTGCTCTCGTGCATGAATTTATACAGCTCGCGCGTCACATCCGGCAGACAGCCGGTCTCTTCACCGCTCTCGATCAGATTGGCATAATAATCCGGAAAAAGCGAACCGTACGAACGTACCATTTCCGAAAACTTTTTACCTTCGTGCAATCCCTGCCGCAGAGAGTTGACAAAGCTCTTCTGAACCTCTTCGCCGGCACCTTCACTGATGATCGCCAACGCCTGCTCCAACTGGATATTGGCACTCAACAGCGGAGAGAGCTGACGGGTAAATTCAAAAATATCCGGCTTGCCGCCCTTCCACATCTTTTTGCCGCCGGCATCGTCGATCCCGAGAAAACGTACCGGTATCATTCCCCGGCGGCGCAGTTTGGCAAGTGCCTCCTTCTCATTATCACCGTCGATAACGATCTCTTCCGGAGCCCTGCCAGGCTTGGCTGCCATATATTTATACAACGCCATAACTTACAACTCCGCAGTGGAACGGTTCAATTCATCCTGTGTCGTCACCCCGGCGGCAACTTTGGCGGCCCCGTCTTCAGCAAGGGTTATCATGCCGTGTGAAACGGCTATTTTCTCCAATTCACTGCTGGAGGCGTTGCGGTTTACCGCATTACGGATCTCATCATTGAGAATGAGCAGTTCAAAGATACCGCTTCTGCCTTTGAAACCGGTTCCGTTGCATTTGCGGCACTTGACCGGCTGCTTTTTACCGTGGCAGACCGGGCATATCTTTCTGACCAGCCGCTGTGACAGCACTCCGAAAAGCGCACTGGATACCAGAAAGTTCTCCACCCCCATATCCAGCAGGCGGGTCACTGCGCCGACCGCATCATTGGTATGCAGCGTACTTAAAACCAGGTGACCGGTCAATGCGGCGTTGATGGCGATATCGGCAGTCTCTTTGTCGCGGATCTCACCGACCAGGATCACATCCGGATCCTGACGCACGATGGAACGCAGTCCGGCAGCGAATGTCACCCCGACCTTATGATTGACCTGCACCTGACACAATCCCGGAGTACGGTACTCCACCGGGTCTTCAATAGTGATGATCTTTTTACGTGCATCATTGAGCTGATTGATCACACTGTAAAGCGTGGTGGTCTTACCGCTGCCGGTCGGCCCCACGACCAGAATGATCCCGTGCGGAATACGGATAAGTTTCTCAAATTGTTTCAAATGCGCTTCGGACATGCCAAGCTGCGCGAGGTCGAACCGGACACTTTCTTTATTCAAAAGGCGCAATACGATACTTTCACCGGTCAAAATCGGAATGGTACTTATACGCATATCCAGCTGCATCCTGCCCAGTGACACATTGGTTCTGCCATCCTGCGGCAGACGGCTTTCAGCGATATTCAGCCCGCCAAGCAGTTTGATACGTGATGCGATCGCGGGGAACTGATTCAGCGGCACGTTGATGATCTCGGTCAGCACACCGTCAACCCGGCAGCGCACTGAAACAGAATCTTCCCCGGGTTCAATATGTATATCACTTGCGCCCAGTTCCAGCGCACGGGTGAATATATCGTTGACCAAACGCACGATCCGCGCTTCCCCGGCAAGGGTGCGGAGGGTGTTTTCATCTTCGGCGGACTGTTCCTCCTCCGCCTCATCCTCTTCATTCTGCAGTTTGCTCAACAAACGTTCCAGAAACGGTTTGCGGACGAACCGCACAGAAATATCACACTGCCACATCCGTTTCATCTGAAATGAAACCTCGCCCAGTGTATAAGGCGAAGCCGCCAGCAATGTCACCAGCTCTTCATCGTACTCCAGAACCACACAGTCATTGGCATTGAAAAACGCCAGCGTAATGTCTTCGCGCGTTTCCGGCAGTATGATCTCATCTTCTTCCAGAACCGGAACGTCAAAGGCTTTGGAATACAGCTCCACCAGTGCCGCTTCGGTCATCTTTCCCTCCAGCACCGCTTTGCGCTCGATCTCTTTGCCGGAAAGTCCCTGATATTCAGGGAATCTGGCATCGAACGCCTCCTGTATCTTCTGCAGTGCGGCATTAAGGTCAAATTTCTGCATACTCACAGCCAGAATTCCTTATCCTGAAAAAGCACTTCGCGTTTCTTATCTGCTTCGGGACGGTCGCCCAGAGTGGCATCGTAGTCGTTGAGAGCCTTGACCGCGTCATTGTAACGGCGGATAAGTTCATCAACTTCACTGCGTTCGTTAACGATGTAGCCGGTGATCAGCACCAGCACTTCGGTGCGTTCCACAGAAGCATTGGTGGATCCGAGCAGACGTTTGAGGAACGGGATCTTGTTGATGACCGGCAATGAATCCAATGTATCACTGGTTCTTTCCTGGATCAAACCGCCCAGCACCATCGTCTGACCGTTGGCAATGGTCATGCTGGTTTCGATCTCGCGTTTGGCGATGATGGGTGATTTGATATCCGGAGTAAGAGTATTGGCAGTCGCCTGTGACATCGTCTGGGTGATATCCAGAGAAATAAGATCAGTGCTGGTAACGTAGGGTGTGACCGTCAGACTGACGCCGGTATCGCGGTACTCCGTGGAGTCCGTCACCCCGCCGTCGGTACTGCTGACGGACCCGGTGATGATCGGCACGGACTGACCGACGTTGATCTTGGCTTCGGTGTGACTGGAAACCAGCAGTTGGGGACTGGAAATGACTTTGACCATACCGTTGCCGGCTTGAGCGCGGATGTAGGCGAATTGTTTCTGCGGATTATTCTTATCAGCGATCCCGACCGTCATACCATCCTGACGGCTGCTTCCGCTGCGCATAGCAGTATTGCCGTTGGTGTCGGTAACGAACGGATTGAGGACATTGCCTCCGGAAGTATTGTTGCTGTAGTTGGTTCCAAACTGCATGGCAGTATTGCCGTGGCTGGCGGTACCGGAAAACTCCAAACCGAACTGTGTCGATTCATTAAGCGTGACTTCCACCATCAGCACCTGCAAAAGCACCTGCGCCGGAACTACATCAAGTTTATCCAGCAACGCTTTGACCGAAGCGTAAGTTCTCGGAGTACAGCGCAAAACCAGACGGTTCAACACCCCGTCAGCGAAAACTCTCACCGTCGTACCGTAGATTTTGGAATCCTGATCAGTCTGGATGTTGGTTCCGACATTGACCACATCGGAACGGCTGGAGGCCCGGGTGGTGTTGCGGTTGGTGTTACGGGTGACCGGAGAGTTGATCGTTTCCAGTTTCGTTCTGCCGGTGGTGGCATCGATCGTCAACGCCGTTCCCTGCGTTTCAAAAACCACCGCCAATGCCCGCGCCAGATGAGCAGATTTGTTGTGCCGCACCTTGTACACGAACACATTTTCCTGATCGTCACTGCCGGCGACATCCAAAAGGTTCACCCACTCGCTGACCAGATCGACCGCTTCCTGCGTGGCAGCGGAAACCAGTATCATTTTCATCCGGTTCAGTCCGACGATCTGCACCGCACCGGGAGCGACCGTACGGTCGGTGGTTTTATAAATATTCAACCCGAGAACCGGCAGGATCTCCTGCAGTTCATTGGCAACTTTATTCGGCAGAACATTGTTGCAGGGGATCACTTTGCGGGGCCATCCGGCTTTGCCGTTGAGATCAAGATACTCCACGATCTCGCGGATCTTGGGCATATTTTCCTGTGAATCGCAGATCATGACCGCATTGGGGCGGGCAAGTTCCACATAAACCGCACCGGAACCGATGAAAGAACGGATCTGGCGCACCACCTCATTGGCAGTGACATTGTGCAGCTGGCGGTAATAGATCTCCGATGAGTGTCCCGGTTTGGAGTCCGGCTGCTGGGCAAGTTTACCGCGAACCATGATCCGCAAAAGAGAACCGTCCACTTTGACTCCGGCTCCGGAAATGGAAAGTACCCGGTCAAAGGTGTTCCACAACTCACGGCGGGTCATCTTGCTGTTCAAATTCAAAGTCACAGTACCATTGAGCGCACTGTCAGCGGAAAAGTTGAATTCCAGCAGATCACCGAATGCCGACAGCACATCCAGCAGCGGCGCACTGTTGAACACCAGCGACACATCCAGCTCCTCGTCACCGTTGAGTGCGATCAGATCCTCGTAAAATTTCGGTTTCTCTGCGGGCAGCTTACCGGTGGCAACTTCCGGAGCATCTGCCAAACCGGGCTTTTTCGTCACACCGAGTTTTTCCATCCTTTCGGGGGAAATCACCGGTACCTGGTTCTTTTCCGGAGCTACCCGCTCCTGTTCCATGGTTTCACGCGGATTTTTATTGATTTTCTGTTCATCCTTGCGGAGAAATTCAAAACGATCCTTCTTTTCAGGTGTTTTCTTTTCTTCCTTGTCACCCATACTGGCACATGAACTCATCAGGCACACGACAAGTACTCCGGCTGACAGACGGCACCAGTACCGCAAACAATTCTCTTTCATCATCTTCCCCTTGGTGTTATTTTTTTATGTTATGTAAAAATTTATATTTCATCATCTTCAGCGGCGGTTGCGATTGCCCTGTGCCCCGCTGCGGTTATTCTGTTGGATCTCACGCATCGTGCGGATCATCTGCGACTGCATATACATCTGCGCCTGCTGGAACTGCTGTGCCTGATTCAGACGCTGCGGCCGCTGTCTGGCTGCCGTACGGTTCTTGGATGGGACCTGCAGATCCAGTTCGATTTTATCATTGCCGCGCACCAGTACCGCCCGGGAGCGGGTCACTTCGGTAAGCGCGTAACCATTGCTCATTGTTTCACCAAGTTTCACATACTGCTGTGCCGGACCGGAATTGCCTCTGCCGGACATCTGACTCCAACGGTGAAATCCTCTGCCGGACATATTGGCACTCATCATCTGCGCCTGAACCAGATACGGGTTGAATTGACGCTGACGTGTATTGCTGCGGATGATCGCCGCCCTGCCGCTTATCACCCCGACCAGAGTCATATCCGCCCTGCCCATACGCGTATTGGCAAGCGGACTGCGAACTTGATTGAATACATCATGCGCAACCACTATTGATGCCGCATCATCCGGAGCCGGCAACGATACCGGCTGTTCATCAACTGCGGTTCGCTCATTTTTGGGAGCTTTCACACTTTTATTAAGAGCCGCCTTGCGGGAATTTTCCTTGCGCTGACGGTCGATCGCCGCCACCTGACGACGGCTTTTCTGGGCAAGGGTACTTATCACCACTATCACCAGCACACCGGCAAGGATCAAGTTGAGAAAAATCAACATCTTTTTCATTTTTTCACCTCCGCTGACGCCGGTGTTTCCTCCGCCTTACCGGAAGGATCCGCCGGAACTCCGGCTTCTCCGGCAGGCGGGGCAAATTCTGAATCCTCCGGAGCTTCCATACTGTTCACCGTATCCGGAACCGGCAGACGGGTTATCTTCAGCTCTGCCGGGGTCATGCTTCCGATATAGACCAACACCCGGAGCGTTCCACGGAAATTGAGCCGCGTCGCCGGGATCGTATTGAGCTGGGTGGCAAGGTTCACGCTCTGCACACTGCTGTCACTGCGGTTGAAACGGTTGAAGCGGTTGTCCGGAGTCAGCTGCAATTGACGCCAGGACAACTGGGGTTCTATCTTCGCCAGGGCGGCGAGAAAACGGATCACATCACCGATCTCTCCGGCACCCTGCAGCGTGATATCCGCATGGGAAAAGTCATTATTGATCCGCACCACATTGGCCGAACCGATACTGTTGAGCCGGAAATCGAGTTTTTCGGAAACTTCACTGATCCTGCGGCGCAGTGCAGTTTCCACGGCTCCGTCGATCGAAGTTATCCATGCCTTTGCAGCCAATTGGCGGTATTGCCGGCGGATCTGCTGATTTTTGCGGTTTTCCGCATCATATTTTTCAAAATCCGCCTTCGCTTTTTCCAGCTCCTTTCCGGCATTGTTTATCCGTTTCTGATCCGGCAGATCCTTAAAATACGACGCGCCGAAACGGATCAACAGAAATCCCCAGACCGCTCCGAGGATCACACAACAGAGGATCAATTGTCCTTTTTTATTGGATGAAAGCTGTTTAAGACTCATTTTACTTACCCTCCTCTATGGGAGAAAGTTTCAGCGTGATCGTCGCTACCGCGCTGTCCGGATTCTGCCGCCCCTGCTGGGTCACTTTCCAGTATCTCAATGAACGGAAGTGACGGTCAAAGTCAAAGTTGCTGTCTTCACACTGCACTACCACATCAATATCCTTTTCGCCCCATCTGACACTGGAAACCAACACATCTCCGGGCAATCTTTCCGAAAGAACCGCAAACTCCGCCACCGCATCAGCTTCACCGACCACCGTTCCCACGATACGGCTGATCTCCTTGATCTCTTTGGAGTTGCGTTTGATGGAACTTTTGAGTTCTGAAGTCTTCTTTTTGAGCCGTTTGGTCTCCGCCGTGATCTGCCGGTACTCTTTGATCATATCTCCATACGTCAAAGAAAATCTCCAGACCAGCAAACCGATCACACCGGCAAGCAGCAATGCTGTGATGATCAAATGTCCCCGGAAACGCACCGGACGCACCTGATCCGGCAAAACCTTGAAAGAGTCCGGAGCATTGCCGATCTTGCCGCTGACAATAACTTCGGCAGCAAGCAATACCGGCAGATAATCCCGGGCTGAAAACTGCTTTTTGACCGGAAAAATGAAGCTTTTTTTCAATCTTTCCAGCCACAACTCATTATTCTGACGTACTGTCTGCTCACTGCCGATGGGCATCCAGGAGTTTCCGTAATAACCGAAATCCGGATCTATTTCCGGCAGGATCAGAGTATCCAGATCATTGTCCACAGCCAGAAACGGATGAACGAAACGATCCGCCAACACCCCCGCCTGACGCATATCATCGGTGAAGTCCGCCATCGACTTTTCCGGGAAAACTGCCACGTTGACCATCACACCGTCCGGAGTTTCCGGAGTTTTACCGGAAATACAAAACTGGCTGGTATACTTATCCGGAGTGGCAAGCAGATGCCGCGGCAGTTCAAATTCCACCGCACCTCTCTGCGCGACCGGCGGCATATCCGTAGATTGAAAACGGAAAAATGAACTGCCCGCCACCTTGCCGGTAACCACCCGGAACTCTGCCAGTCCTGCTGTCCGCGCCACCTGTTTCCAAGCCGCAGCCGGATTATCCGGCGCAATGACCGCTTCAGCGAAACCGGTCATCTTCCACATCTTGCCCTTGCGGCAGAACTTACCGCCGCGCACGACGTTTCCGTCACAGCTGATGACCGAAAAAACTCTGCCTATATGCAGTTTGTTCCAAAACATTCTCACTTCTTCACGCTCTTGTCATGTTCAATAATTTCCAACAGCATCGCCCGGGCTTTTTCCCGGTCAGTGCGGCGCAGTGAATCATACTGCTGCATCTTTTCCGGGTATTTGCGGCGCAATTCCCCCATATCCGGACGGTTGAAGCGGCGTGAACCACCCTCAACTGCTCCGGGAGCAGGAGTGTTCATTCCGGCTCCGGGCATCATCCGGCGGCCGCCGGGATTCATTCCGGACATTCGGGATCCGAACAATTCGATGCCATGCTTTTCAGCAAGTTCCCTCAATGCGGTAAATCCCTCGCGGGGAGAGGTTTTCATCTTAGCAGCAGCCGCATCGAATTCCGCAGGAGCCGCCTTGCGGAGTTTGCGGTATGCTTCATCCCGGGCTTCAGGAAGCTCAAGTTCCGCTTTCGCCGCCAACGCTTTCAATTCAGCTTCATATGCTTCCCGTTTAGCTTCCAGTTCAGCATACTCTTTGGGAAATTTGGCTGCGATCTCCGCTTCAACGAACACCCGGTTCTGCCCCATTCCACGGCGGTTGAAACGTCCGCCGCCATTCTGACCGCGGAATCCGCCGAAATCCCGTCTGCTCCCCGGATTGCCCGGCACGTCGCCTTCTGCACCGCAACAGATCGCCCCTGCCGCAAATAAAACAGCCGCCATCCTGAATTTCATAATACAACTCCCCTGCAGATTACATGTGATTAAAAATGGCTGAACAGCCCTTCACTCTTTGGAACGCAAAAAATCACCTGAATATTTCACTTGTTTTGAAAAAAATCAGAAAAAACACGGTTTTCGGCCATGCTCTGATAAGCATTGGTATACCGTTCACGGAAATCCGGATCATTTTTCATCATTTCCAGCGACTGCATAAATGCGTGCGCCTGCACCGGCCAGTTGACAGCATCCAATGTATCTATGCCCAGCAGCATCCCGTGATCCCCCCAGTAATTCAATGCCAGCTGACATGGACGTTTATGCGCCGCCATTGCTTCGGCAAAGACCATACTGTTTTTGAAAGCCACCGCCTGATCACAAACCGTGTGCATCAGAAATGCCGGCGGAGTCTTTTCTGAAACATGTTCCGGCAAAGAATAATCCGATGCGGAACCGGCAAAATCTTCCCCGAGCAGATTGATTTGCGTACCCTGATGGCTCCACGGCGCAAATGCCAACACCCCGTAACAGAGGATCATCACATCCGGAATATGGGAAAATCCATCCGCTGCATCTCCGGCAGAGGCGTCCAGCGCATCGCACAATATCCCGAGTGATCCGGCAAGATGCGCCCCGGCAGAAAAACCGCAAACCGCCACTTTCCCCGGATCGACGCGCCACATTTCCGCATTCGCACGGATCAATTTCATCGCCCGCATGCCATCCAGCTGCGGTGCGGGCCAGTGATCCGGAGCAGTCCGGTAATCCAACACGAACGCATGATAACCCAATTCATTGAATTTCAGCGCGATGGGAGAACCCTCACTGCTCTCGCAAACACAACCGTATCCGCCGCCGGGAATGACCAGTACCGCCGGATGGATTTTGTCATCCTCCAGCAAAAAAGGCACTATTGACGGACGGCTGCCGCTTCTGACAGTTAACGTTTCATCGTTCCATAAAAATATTTTCTGCATAAGATATCTCCGGTTAATAAAAAGGTAATGTCCCAAATTTTGTGAAACGGAAGCATGAAGTTATAAACAAACATTTCTATCAGTGTATAAAACATATCACATAAGTTGTGATTTGTCAACCAAGCCGGTACGGGTTTGATCCAACCGGTGGATGGATTGCGGAGGAAGGTCGTGTTTTGCGACGAGTACGGTGCAGGAGTGTACTATGTACTCGACTGCGCCGGCGCAGGAGCAAGGCGCGAGATTACCCGCAAGGTGCCACCGCAGGTTAGATTTTTCACAAAATTCAGGACAATAACAATAAAAAAGCTGTTCCAGCGAATATATCACCGGAACAGTCTTTTGTCAATCGGGATAATAAGCCGGAACTATTTTTTCTTTTTGTTTTTCTCCGCCACCAGCTCTTCCGGTCTGTCCGGAGTTACATTCAAAAACTTCAACACCCGGCTCATCGTCCGCTGAAACACCGGCGCAGCCACCGCACTGCCGCCGTAAGGCTTGCTGACATGCAAGCCTTCCACCGTCACCACCATCAGCAGTTCCGGATTGCGCGCCGGAACAAATCCGCAGAAACTTGCCCGGTACCACTCCTTGCTCGGAATACCGTTGATAACCATCTGACTGGTTCCGGTTTTGCCTGCGACATCATACCCCGGGATCCGCGCTCTTTTACCGGTTCCGTCTACCGCGGTGACCGAAATCAGCATATCCACCAATGCATCAAAAGTTTCCTTATGCTTCAGCACCCGTACCTTTTCCCAATACGGTTCTTTGGTCATCTTGCCGCTGACCGGGTCAAATACGCGGTCGACCAGCCGCAGCTGCGGCATCATGCCCCGGTTGGCGATGGTACTGTACCCACGCGCAAGCTGCAATGCGGTCACCTGTTCAGCATAACCGATCGGCACACGCGTGATGGTAACTTTGCCCCGGAACGGAAACTTCGGCAGAATACCGCTGGATTCCCCGGCGAACTTCAATGCACTCTTTTTGCCAAACTGAAAATCTTTCAACGTATCCCATACCAGCTGATCGCCCATCATCAGTGCAACTTTTGCCGTACCGATGTTGCTGGATTTTTTCAACACTCCCCCCGGAGTCATCTTGCCGTATCCGCGCGGATCGCTCAACTTGCGTCCGGCATAATACCACTCTTTGTATTCGCCGCAATCTATCAGACTGTCCGGAGTTATTATATTTTCATCCAGAGCTTTGGCAATAAAAAACGGCTTCATCACTGATCCGGGTTCGTAGGCATTGGAAGCGATGGCGTTGCTGAAACCGTCGCCCTGATAATTTTTCGGATCTGCCGGATCAAAATTCGGACGCTGTCCCATCGCCAGAATATTGCCGCTGCGCGGGTCAACGATCAGCGCGTAGATCCGTTTCGCACCGGTTTCACGCGCGGCAGTGTCCAGTTCCGACTCCAATATCGCCTGGATCGGTTCCCGGATGGTCAGATAGATGTCACAGCCGTTGTGTCCGGCATTTTCCTGACGTTTGCCGTATGCCAGAATCCTGCCGTCACCGCTGCGCTGAAACGATCCTTTGCCGTCCACCGGACGCAGCAGTACCCCGTGACTTTTTTCCAGACCGCTCAATTCGGCAGTCCCCTCATTGGTGATGCTGGCAACGCCGATAATATTGGCAAGCATCCGTCCTTTGGGGTAGTTGCGGGTATAAGTATCGCGGAAAACAAATCCGCCGAGATGCAGATCGGCACTCTCCATTGCCGCTTTGAAATTCTTCACAGTTTCCGGATCTGCTGTTTTTTCAATAACCAGATAATGACGTTTCAAACGTCTCTTCTTGCCGTCACGGTCTTCCTTTTCCTCCCACGGAGCAAGTTCCGCATAATATTCAGCCTCACTCAAACCACCGAAACACTGTGCCAATATCCCGGCAACTTTGCGGCGGCGGGTGTCACGCAGTACCGGCAGTTTTTCCCGGACTCCGGCTTTCAGGGATTTTTCCAGATGGTTGAAAGGTTCATCCACGACAGAATACGGTGAACAACAGACAAATATTTTCGGCAGGTTCCCGGCAAAAACCTCCCCGGTGAAATCAAGTATTTTTCCCCGCGGATGTTTGCGTTCCGTCTTGGCCGTATAAGTTTTAGTCGCTTTATTCAGCAATTCATCGTGACGCTCTATCTGAACTACGTAAAACCGATGTGCCAAAGCAGCAGCCAACAGCAGACAAATCCCGGCAAGTACCAATATCCTTCTTCTTACCGGCAGCAGAGCCTGATTCATAATTTATTAAGCCCCATACGGCCGTTATCAAGAGATACCTGACGGCTGCGGACCGCCGGACGCGGCATACGCGCCAGCTGTTCCGGAGTATACACCCGGATAAAACGCTGCTGATCCTGAGTCATCTCTTTGAGCGGCAGCTTGAACAGAACGATCTGTCTTTCAATGAAAGATCTGGAACTGCAG
Organism: Lentisphaerota bacterium; assembly: GCA_015061525.1. Lineage (GTDB taxonomy): Bacteria > Verrucomicrobiota > Lentisphaeria > Victivallales > Victivallaceae > UBA1784. Next base: position 4,580 of record SUWK01000044.1, on the reverse strand, counting down.
TTGGCATATTCCATGCGCAAGCCGTCGGTCTCCCTTTCAACCTGAACGATCATATTATCCACCCGGCGGATCTCAGCTGCGGTACTGTTGATCTCCTGGTCAAGTTTTATGTAGAGATGGAAAAATGCTCCGACGATCAACAGCAGCAGCGCAGTCTGCAAAACCCGGGCAAGCAGACTGAAACACGCATCCAATCCGGCATGACCCGGTTCAGGCTTGCGAACCTTTTTGCTTGTTGTTGAATTACCCGGTTGAATGTTGAACATCTTTCTCTTTCCCTCCTCTTTATCTGCAATTCCTGATTATTGTAATATCAACTGACTTTTCTCTTACCCGATCTTCTCTGCCGCGCGCAGTTTGGCGCAGGCACTGCGGCTGTTCGCCGCCACTTCCTCTTTTTCCGCACTCACCGCATGACGGGTCAGCAGCTTCAACTGCGGCTCATGACCGCAGCAGCAAACCGGCAGCCCCGGCGGACAGATACATGAGGTACTCTCTTTGCGGAAATAATTTTTCACTATCCTGTCCTCCAGTGAATGAAAACTTATCACCGCCACTTTACCGCCGGTTTTCAACATGGATACCGCCGCCCGCAGACCGGTTTCCAACTGCTTCAATTCATCGTTGACAGCGATCCTGACCGCCTGAAAAACCAGTGTCGGATGCGGCAGACGACCAGGTTTGGCACGTCCCAGAACCGCATCGCTCAATGCCACCAGATCTGCTGTCGTGGCAAACGGGGCACTTTCACGCATCTCCACTGCCTTTTTCGCCAGCGCACCTGCCCGTTTTATTTCCCCGTATTCGCGGAACACCCGCGCCATCTCACTTTCACTTGTCCGGTTCAACCATCTGCCGGCGGTCAATTCCGACCGGCGATCCATACGCATATCCAAAACTGCATCATGCCGCCAGGAAAATCCCCTTTCCGGCAAATCCAGCTGCGGCGAAGATACTCCGATATCCAGCAAGACTCCATCCAGTTGATCCCAACCGTGTTCCACTGCGATCGCCTCAAGGTCGGCGTAGCACCCGCGCACCAGCGTCACCCGGCTCCCGGCAAAGCTCAACTTCGCCTTTGCCGCCGTCAGTGCCATATCATCCCGATCGATACCCAACAGCTCCAGTTTCGGATACTTTTCCAGCAGCAGTGCGCTGTGTCCGCCGCCGCCGACCGTACCGTCAAGCAACCGTGCCGGACGGACTTCCGGAAATGTAAGATACTCCAGCACAGCATCTTTCAGCACCGGAATGTGATTGAATTGTGCAAGTGTACTCATTTCCCGAATACTCCTCCCAGCAATCCGCCCAGAGCCTCCAGACCGTCGCTGCCGTCACTGACTTCCTGAATAGCATCCAAATACTCTTCCGGATTTTCCGGCAATGTCCAATTTTCCGGAGCGCAAATACGGATATGACTGAAAGCTCCGATCAATTTCAAATTCTTCTTCACTCCGATGGAATCCAGCTGCTCCCGGTCAAGAGCCATTCGCCCCTGCTTGTCGCAGCGGCACCGGCGCGAAACTGAACCAAGATACGCCAATGCTTTCTGCATTTTGGGATTGGCTATCGCCAGCTTGCTCGCCTTACCGACAAATTCCATCATCGTCGCCAATGGCAGCAGCAGCAGCGCACAATCGCGCGCGGGGATCATCACCATCTCGGTTTCCTGATCTTTGCTGCGCCATTCGCTGGGCAGCGAAACACGACCCTGTGCATCAAGCACATGGTCATAATTCCCGACAAAAAAACCGGGAAAAAGATTCGCTGCAGATTGGTTTGCCATTCCTTTTTACTCCTAATCATTCCTATCCGTACCTATTTTACCACACAATGCCCCATTTTTCAACTGTTTTTTTCAAAAAAACTCCTTTTTTTTTCGTTTTTTTCGGATTTTGGCAAAAAAAACAGATTTTTCTGGAAATTTTATCAAAAGCGGTGTATATTAATCAGATTACAAAAGAACGTCTTTTCAATATACCTAAAAGGAGGATTACAGGTTATGAAAATTTTGGTCGTCAATGCCGGCAGCAGCTCGATGAAATTCACGCTGTTTGAGATGGACAACGAAACAGTTCTCGCCAAAGGTGTCTTTGAACGTCTTGGCAGCAGCAACCCCAATCTGGTCTACAAACGCCCCGATGGTTTCCAGCTCTCTCAGGAGATCCCCGTCGCCGACCATGTCGGAGCCTTCACCGAAATCTGCAAAAAACTCGTTGACCCTGAATGCGGCGTCATCAAATCCCTTTCCGAAATCGGCGCAGTCGGTCACCGCGTGCTTCACGGCGGCGAAGAGATCACCCTGCCCATGCAGGTCGATGAAAACGTCAAAGCCATCATCCGCAAGTGCTTCCCCCTCGGCCCCCTGCACAACCCTGCAAACCTCGCCGGTATCGAAGCCTGCGAAAAAGCGATCCCCGGCGTTCCCAACGTCGCAGTTTTCGACACTCAGTTCCACCAGACCATGCCCCCCGAAGCCTATCTCTATGCCATTCCTTATGAATACTATAAAGAACACGGCATCCGTAAATACGGTTTCCACGGCACCAGTCATCACTACGTGACCCTCGCCACTGCTGAATATCTCGGCAAAAAAGTTGAAGATACCAACATCATCACCTGCCACCTCGGCAACGGCTGCAGCATGGCCGCTGTCAAAAACGGCAAAGTCGTCGATACCACCATGGGACTCACCCCGCTTGAAGGTCTGATGATGGGAACCCGTTCCGGTGATATGGATCCCGCTGCGGTCATCCGCATGATCGAACTGGGAACTTCCCCCAGCGACGTTGACAACATCCTCAACAAAAAATCCGGACTTTTCGGTGTCGGCGGTATCGGTACCGGCGATATGCGCGATATGGAAGCCGCCGCCGCTGCCGGCAATGAACGCGCAGCTCTGGCGATCAAAATGTTCGTCCGCCGCATCGTCAAATACATCGGCAGCTACTTCCTGATGGTCGGTAATACCGATGCTATCGTCTTTACCGGCGGTATCGGTGAGTTTTCCGTCAGTACCCGTAAGCTGATCATGGAACAGCTCGCCCCCATCGGCTGCAAACTCGATGAAGCTGCCAACAAAGAATGCTTCGGCAAAAAAGGTACCATTTCCACTGCTGACAGCACCCTCAAAGCGATCGTCATGCCAACTGATGAAGAGAAAATGATCGCTCTGACCACCAAGAAAATCGTTTTTGACAAATAATCATACAAGGAGAAAAATCATGTCCGCTATCGACAGATTCGCAGAACGCGCCCGCAGCGTGGCACGTACCATCGTCCTCCCCGAAGGTCAGGACTACCGGGTGGTCATCGCCGCCAACAAAGCCATTGAAGAAAAAGTCGCCGCCAAAATCATCGTGCTGGGCACCGAAGCGGAAATTTCCGCCGCCTGTGCCGAAGCCGGTATCACCGAGCGCAAATTTGAATGCCTCGACTATATGGCCAGTGACCTGCTCGCTAAATTCGCCGACCAGATGTACGAAATGCGCAAAGCCAAAGGCGTCACCCCGGAAAAAGCTCTCGCCATGGTTTCCAGCCGCATCTACTTCGCCGCCATGATGTGCAAAAACAAACTCGCTGACGGTCTGGTCGCCGGAAGTATCGCTTCCACTGCCGACATGCTCCGCGCCGCTTTCCACTGCATCGGTACCGCTCCCGGTATCAAAAGTGCCAGCAGCTGTTTCGTCATGGATCTCGCCACTCCCAGTCCCGCCGGTGATGATGTTCTCATGTTCGCCGACTGCGGCGTGAACCCCAATCCCGATGCCGACATGCTCGTTGACATCGCCATGGCAACCAGCACCACTTACCGTGCCCTGATCGGCAAACAGCCGAAAGTTGCATTCCTCTCATTCTCCACCAAAGGCAGTGCCCAGAATGAGATCCTGGAAAAAATCACCGAGGCCTCCAAAAAATTCGCGGATAAAGTCGCCGCCGAAGGTCTTGACATCCTCTGTGACGGCGAAATCCAGGCCGATGCCGCCATCGTGCCCTCCGTCGCTAAATCCAAAGCCCCGGACAGCCCGCTGGGCGGTGCCGCCAACATTCTGATCTTCCCCGATCTCAATGCCGGCAACATCGCTTACAAACTCGTTCAGCGTTTGGCTCACGCCCAGGCTTACGGCCCGGTTCTTCAGGGTCTGGCAATCCCCCTGAACGACCTTTCCCGCGGATGCTCCGCTGAAGACATCTACGGCGAAATCGTCATCACCGTCTGCCAAACCCTCTGAGTTACTTTTCTTTTTACGAAAAAAGAAAAGTAACCAAAAGAAAAACGAATCTCCCTACTTTCTTTTGCAAAAAGAAAGTAGGCAAAGAAAACCCAAGTGGGATAATTCCCCGCTGGGTTTTTCTTTTTACGAAAAAAGAAAAGTAAGCAAAAGAAAAAACGAATCTCTCTGCTTTCTTTTGCAAAAAGAAAGTAGGCAAAGAAAACCCAGTGGGATAATTCCCCGCTGGGTTTTTCTTTTTGATGCCCTCTGTGGCATGTTCAACACACGGGTGCGAGGCGGTTGCCGCCGAGCGCGCAGTCCGCATGCGAATGTACTTTGCGAGCATTTCCATGCGAGCAAAGCCGA
>SUWK01000043.1 GCA_015061525.1 Lentisphaerota bacterium | reverse complement strand
TGAATGTTTCTTTCGCAAGAAAGAAAGCTTTGCAAAGAAAGCGAACTGTCGCGCCGCTCCGTTGTCGCGGCTTGATCGACGCTTTTTTGGAAAAAAGCTTTGCAAAAAACTCAGTGGAGTAACACCCGCGTGAATGTTTCTTTCGCAAGAAAGAAAGCTTTGCAAAGAAAGCGAACTGTCGCGCCGCTCCGTTGTCGCGGCTTGATCGACGCTTTTTTGGAAAAAAGCTTTGCAAAAAACTCAGTGGAGTAACACCCGCGTGAATGTTTCTTTCACAAGAAAGAAAGTTTTGCAAAAAAACTCAATAGAGTAACACCCTCTACAACTTGTGTGCGCAATATGTTGTCAACCTATATAGGGAACAGAGCTAAAAATATAATATTTCAGCCGGACAAGTCAGAGTCGTCTGACTTGTCCGGCTGCGTTGTATCATAACCTTCCGCAAGCACCGACAACTGCAATATTCCGCAAACGTTTGCTGCGGGGTTCTTTCCGGAAAAAAACGTAAATTATTGGAGGATGACTTTGAGCCAATCGTTGGAGCGTTTCATCACGTCATCAAGTTCGGCACGGCTGTCAAAACGCAGGAAGATATCTCCGAGCGACATGTTTGCGCCGGTAAATGGTTTCACCAGATCGCCTTTTTTGACAGCGAAATCAACGACTTTCACATGTTTTTCCATAATGACCGGATCAATGACGATCTCTTCAAGCAGACCTTCTTTCTCAATATTGGCGTGAACAATCATTTCGCACCAATGTCCGTCGCACTGGGTCTGTTTGATCTCAGTAAGCGGCATACCGAGAGCTTTGCGGACTTCGTTTTCAATCAGATCCACGCCATAAGCCATGCGCTGGAGTTCGGCGATCTTGCATCCGCCGCCGCGGGGGGAAACTTCCATTATATAAGGTTTGCCGTCGGTGGAAACACAAGTTTCAATATTGTAGATACCGTGTTTCATGCCGAGCAGATCCATCAGACGCTGGGTTTCAGCGGTCAAATAATCCTGATGACACTGTTTCATGGTGGACTGCCAGATGATCATCGCCGGAGTATAGGGATTGTCTGCAGTCGGATCAAAGAGCTGATCGCTGTAGGAAACGAACTGCAGTTTACCGTCCACAGTAAAGGGGTCGGCACTGGAATGGTATCCGTCAAAGGTGAGGAAATCCTCAATGATAAAAGAGTCGCTCAATGAGCTGTCAAGGGCGATACGGATAGCCTCATCCAGCTTATCAGGAGATTCAACTTTGGTAACGCCTTTACTGCCGGCGGAGTCTACAGGTTTGACGATGACCGGCCAGCAGAAGAAATCGTAATCTTCAGCGGGGATTGAGGAAACATTTTCATAACGCTTGGCATGAGGAACATTAAAATTATTGTCCGCCAAAAACTTACGGAATAATCCCTTATCCTGCAGGATAACTGCCGACTCGTAAGAACACTGGAAAGGCAGTCCCATTTTTTCTGCAACATAAGCCGCAGAAACCACCCCGGGATCACAAGCAAAGGACATGATACCGTCGATTTTGAGTTCCTGAGCCAGTTTGAGAACGGCATCTTTGTCGATGATACTGACGTTATGGTACTCATCGGAAAATTGATGGGCGTAATTATCCGGCAGATAATCACAGGTTATCACGTGACACCCCAGATCGTGACCGGCTTTGATCACCGGCATCAGATAGCGTGATCCGCCGAGCAGCAATAATTTTTTCATATTCATCACCTTTTTATTGTAAATATTCAAGTTTATTGTAATATATCACTGTAAATAAAGATTTTCAAGCTGTCATCAGCGTTTTCCGCAGGTATAAAGATATTTACGCTCAAGTCCGGTGCTTGCTGCGGTAGTTTCCGGGAGAAACACCCATTACTTTTGAAAAGACCCGTGAATAGTAAAATTCACTGGCAAACCCGGCAGCTTCCGCAATCTCTTTGAGAGTGTTGCCGGCAATGAGCAGCGGAATTGATTGCTCCACCCTGATGCGCATAAGCATTTCAAAGACCGATTCACCGAACTCTTTGCGGAACTGATGTACGAGCGTTGATTTACTGCATTGGAATTTGGCGGCGATCTCATCCAAAGTCAGATGATCGCGGCAGTTTTCCTCTAAAAATCCAGCCACTTTACTGGCAAGAGACTGTTTTTCAACAGCTTCCGTTGACAGCACATATTGCCATGAAGCACTTCCATGCACGATCTGCTGTTCCAGAAGTTCCATAACTTCACCGAATATCGCATAAAGCTGCCAATATCCCCGGTTGCCTCTGGCAGCAGCGGCAGTTCCGGCGCGCAGTAAATTGAGCAATTGCCGGTCGTTATCCATTATCTGAGCGAAACCGGCGGGATTATTCACCAGACGGCGCAAAGCGGTACTTTCACCTTTGAAAAGAAAAAAACCGCTTTTGATGCGCCCGGGATCACCGGATTCCATATATAAAGTACCGGGCGGATAGAGGTGGGCACTGTTGCCCGGACGCAACTGCCACGGCAGACCGCCGACCGAAAATCTGCCGCTGTCCTGAAACACATAATCCAGCACCCACACATCCGGATGAAGACAGTTGCTTGACGCCGGGAACTGCCTTGTGCGCTCCTGAATGATCGCTGCTACCGGATAAGGACGCGCCTCCGACTCCGGATAGCGGAAACCGCGAATGGAATGATAGTTCATCTATGAAATGCCTTATTTTGCCATATAGTGCATATATTTGCTATATATTCTATTGGTTTTAGCAATATTACGTGGTATAATATATCACAGATAAGACAAAATGCAACAAATTCACAACCAGAAAAAGGATATTGAAAAAATGAAAAAGAAGTGTGCAGTATTTCAGGGTGCGGGAAAAGATTTTTCCATTCGTGAGTTCGATGTCGCAGCTCCGGCAGCCGGCAATGCCGGTCTGGAACTTATTTCCAGCGGTATTTGCGGAACCGACGTCCATATCCATGAGGGCCGTCTGGGTATGCCTGATATGCCGTTGATCATCGGTCACGAGTTTATCGGCCGGATCGATGCCCTCGGTGAAGGCAACGCCGTCGATGCTCTGGGCAACCCTCTGGCGGTCGGTGATAAAGCGATCGCCTGTGTGGCGATCCCCTGCGGCAAATGCCTGAACTGTCTGGCGGGCGAAACTGCCAGCTGTCTGGCATTTGGAGTAACTTATGTAAAAAGTGCCGAAGATGCCCCGCATTTCCACGGCGGATTTGCCGAATATCTCTACAGTCCCTATGCCAATTTGATCAAACTGCCGGATTCCGTCGATCCGCTGGCAGCGGCAGCGTTCCCCTGCGGAGGACCGACCGTGATCCGTTCCTGTGTTTACGGCGGCGGTTTGAAAGCCGGTGAACTGGTCGTCATCCAGGGTAACGGTTCTCTGGGTATTTTCGCAGCAGCCTACGCGAAAAAGCACGGCTGCAAAGTAGTGGTGATCGGTTCCGGAACCAATCCGGAGCGCGTAAAACTGACCATGGCTATGGAGCCGGATAAATTCTTCGACTTCCGCAAAGAGAGCCAGAGTGATATTGCTGCCGCCATCACCGCTTATGCCAAAGAACTCGGACGCGGCGACGGAGCTGATGTGGTCATTGAAACCAGCGGCGGAGCCGATGCGTTCCCCTTCGGTTTGACTTTGCTGCGCACCCGCGGACGTTACTTCGTCCCCGGACAGTATTCCGACCGGGGCAATGTGAGCATCCCGCCGCATCTGATCACCTTCAAGGCTCTGCAGATCATCGGCAGCGGTCAGTACACCATTGATGATCTGGGCAGTTATGTGAAATTTCTTGCCGGCAATCCGGACTTGCAGAAACTTTTCCGCGAACTGGTGGATGTCTTTGCCGTGGCAGATGCCGATAAAGCTATGGCATCTGCAGAAGCGGGAAACAGCATCAAGGCGGTTTTCGGCGTCAAATGAGGTTTGAAATTCTTTTCGGAGATAATGAAAATGAATCCGGTCAGATATGAATACGTCAGCAAAGTTGATGGTTTGAAAGATTGGTATTTGGTTCACGATGCCGGTGAAAATACCACGTGTGTGGTATGGCTTCACGGTCATGGATCACACGGAGATCAGCCGTTTACCCGCAAAGATGTGGTGGCGATGCTGCATCCGATGCTCGAAAAGTATGATTTGAGTATAATCTCTTTCAATTTGCGGGACAATGCGTGGATGTCACGTGCCGCAGTGACGGATTTGCGTGATCAGCTGCTGGAGTGCAGAGAAAAGTACCGTTTTTCCCGTTACATCTTCATTACCGGCAGCATGGGCGGTACCGGCTCGTTGATCTTCGCAACGAAATATCCGGAACTGGTCGATGGTCTCGTTATCGGCGGAGCGGCAACCGACATATGGCGGTACCGGGAGTACTGCCGGACAAGTACTGCTCATCAGGTTCTGCCGGAACTTTTTCAGGCGATAGATGAACATTATGCTCCGGAGGATTACGAATCTCACAATGTCAGCACTCATTTTGAAAAGCTGACCATGCCGATAGTCTTTTACCACGGCATTGATGATCCGGTGATGCCGGTCAGTGAAATGAGTTCGCTGCAGGAAAAGATGAAAGATTTTCCCAATGCGTTCTTCAAAGCGGTTCCCGGAACACACGATGCTCCTCTGGCATATATGCCGGAAATGTTTGAAAAACTTTCCGGTCTGCGGGATTTCCAACCGGTGTATAAAAGAGAAAGTGCCTCGATTTTTCCGGGTGCGCCCAACAGTATCCGCAAAGGATACAATCTTTACGGATACTATGCCGGAAAGTATTTTGAACAGCACCCGGTGAACGATACGCCGGAGTGTATAGTCCATGCGCGTGCGCTGGATTACGCTCTTCAGCAGCTGCCGCTGGACTTTCCGGCGGATCAGCTCTTTTTCGGCGGAGTTGAACTGTTCTTTTACACCACCTGTCCGGATTGGCTGGATGAAGAGGAGTATCAGAAGTATTACGAAATCACCGTAGAGCGCGGTATGCGCTGGTTCAGAGTCGGCTGGGACCATGCGGCACCGGATTACAACACGCTTATGGAGCGCGGCATCGGGGATTTCATCCGCCGTGCCAGGGAGGCTAAAGAGAAACTCGGCAAACCGGAAAGCGAAGCAATGCTGATCGCGTTGGAGGCATATTCCGGATTTTTCCGCAGAGCCGGAGAGTTCTGGAGCAAAGAACGTCCGGTGGAAGCTGAGCGTTTGCGCCGTCTTGCACTTGAACCGCCGCAGAGTTTTGCCGATGGTCTGCAGTTGATGTGGCTGACCTTTGTCATATTGGAATCCCAGCTGCGTTTCCACATGGCTCTGGCACGTATGGATCAATATCTTTACCCGTTATATCAGCGCGACAATATCGACAAAACTGCCGCGTTGAACATGCTTTGCCATGTATTCAGCAAAATTGAGGGCTTCCATGAAGTGACCAACATCTGTATCGGCGGAGTGAAACCCGACGGCAGCGATGCGGTCAATGATTTGAGTTACCTGATTTTGAAAGCGGTCAGAAGAGTTCACAGTGCCTCGACCAACTTGAGTGCGCGGCTGCACAATGATTCGCCGGATGAGTTCGTAATGGCGTGTACGGAACTGATTTCCACGGGGATCGGTTTCCCCGCGATCATGAATGACGGAGTCTATATACCATCGCTTGAATGGTGCGGTATTCCGCCGGAAGCGGCGCGTGATTACGCACTCTTCGGCTGTGTGGAGGGCAATATCCCCGGCAGGGCACCGGCATGGAGCGACAGCCGTTTCAATATGAGTGAACGCTTTGCCGAGGTGATGATGCAGCTTGAAAGATTCGATACTTATGAAGAGCTGTGGAACGCCTTTACCGCCTCAATGAGCGATGGCTTGCAGAAACACCTTGAGCAATACGATGGAGCATTGCGTTTTGCCGATCCGGCAACGTTCCCCGATCCGCTGCTGTCCGCCCTGACGCGTGACTGCATCGCCCGGGGCAAAGATATGAATGCGGGGGGTGCAGAGTTCCCGCGCCAGCACGGTGTGGGTATGATCGGTCCTGCCACGATCGCTGACAGTCTGGCGGCGATAAAGAAGCTGGTCTTTGAGGAAAAACGCATTTCCAAAAGCGAATTGATCGCGGCACTGAAAAACAACTTTGAGGGTTTTGAAGAACTCCGTCAGACGTTGATCAACTGCGCTCCGAAATATGGCAACGATGATCCGTATGTGGACAACATCATGGCGGACATCATCCGTACATGCGGTGAAAAATGTGTTAATCTGCGCTGCTGTGACGGCGGATTCCTTCGCAGTGCCATGGGTTCGAACATCTCCAACATCTCCTGCGGAGCGCAAGTTCCGGCGACGGCTGACGGCCGTCTGGCTGGCACTCCGGTTTCCGATGCCTCATCACCCAACGGCGGAATGGACCGCAACGGGCCGACAGCATTCATCAACTCGGTCATTACTCCGGATTACTCTTCACAGAATTGTACGGTGGTCAATATGCGTTTTCTGCCGGAAATGTTTCAGGAAGAAGACGGCTGCCGGAAACTTGCGGTACTGCTCAAACGCTTTATTTCCGGCGGAGGTCACGAGATCCAGTTCAACGTCACCAATAATCAAACGCTGCAGGATGCCCTGGAAAACCCGGAAAAATACGGCGATCTGATCGTGCGGGTCAGCGGATTTTCCGCCTTTTTCACCCGGCTGATCCCCGCGGTACAGCAGGATATAATCCGGAGAAACGCTCATGGCAGATGAGAAAAATTACGGCAGGATCTTCGATATCCAGAGGTGCTGTTCCGGTGACGGTCCGGGCATCCGGACGACCGTTTTTCTGCAAGGTTGTCCGCTGCATTGTTTATGGTGCCACAATCCGGAGTCGCAGAGTTTTCTGCCGCAAGTATCATTCCGGCACGAGTCGTGCATAAACTGCGGAAAATGCCGGAAACTTGCTCCGGGCATTGAGTGCCGGAAGTTTCCGGAACACCGCTGTTCAGGTTGCGGGATCTGTGTAAAGGAGTGTCCTGCCGGAGCGTTGAAACTGCTGGGCAGAAAAGTTTCTGTTCAAGAGGTGATACAAACTGTACTGCGGGATAAATTCTTTTATCAGGAGTCCGGCGGAGGTTTGACCCTTTCAGGCGGAGAACCGCTGGCACAGCCGGAGTTTGCCGCAGAACTTCTGAAAACGGCAAAGCAGGAAGATATCCACACCGCCGTGGAAACTTCCGGAGCTGTACCGTGGAAAAACTTTGCAGAAGTTCTGCCATGGTGTGATCTGTGGCTCTTTGACATCAAAGCTGCCCCGGAACGTTACGCGGAGTTGACCGGCGGAGATTACGCACTTGTAAAAAACAATTCTTTACAGCTGCTTTCCGCCGGGAAAAAAGTGATTTTGCGCGTGCCGCTGGTCTGCGGGGCAAACTGCGAAGATGGTCTGCTCAATGAGCTTGTCACTCTTTCACAGCTGCCCGGAGTGGTGAATGTGGACATCCTGCCTTATCACGATATGGGCAAAGGCAAAAGTACCATGTGCGGCAAAATTGAACCGGAGTGGGAAAACTTTTCCGCACCGCCGCCGGAAGTGATAAATTTCTGGAAACAGCAACTTGCCAAAGCGTAAAACCGGTGCGGTAAATCACCTCAATTTTGTTTGGATACAATGCCGGTATCCGTATCAGTGAGCGTGTATGACCGGATACGCGGCAGATAGCAGTTGACCCATTTTCTCGGTTCGAGTTCATCCCTGACACATCTGCGCCACTCATTTCCGGCGGATGAAGCGATCTTCAGTTCCAAACGGTTTCTGCCCGGCTGCAATTCCGCTTTGAATGTCCACGGGGCGGCAACTTGAGTGCCGCAGTATTTGCCGTTGATGCTCAAAATACCGGCATGACAGATCTGTTCAAAACGAATGGCACGGGTTTCCGCTTCGGGGAGTTCCACCTCCGCAGTCAATGTGATGATACCGGAAAAATCCGTTGCTTTCCACAAGCCGTTCTGCCAGAGAGCCGGATCGGCGTTTTCGCATTTCCAGCAGGTAGGTTTGTCGGCACTCATGCACAATCTTTCCACTTTGGCAAGCTCCCATGATAGTTCAAGGGGACGTGCCTGCCAACTTTCTTCCGGGAGTGCCGGACGGTTTTTGATAAAGATCCGCAACACTCCGGCAGGAATGGTCAGACGGTAAGAGTTTTGTTTATGCTCAAGCGGGAAAAGAGCCGGAATTGCCGGATCTGCGGTGATCTCGCCCCATTTTTCCGGTGAATCAAAGGCGAATTTCACACTTTCCAATGCGGGATTGAAAATCATCAATGCTTCCCCTTCGGGCCGGACAGCGGTGCGCACCAAACAGCCGGAGTCCGGAGTTTTCACGGCAACGCAGGCGAAGTTTTCAAGCAGTTCACACCAGGAGTCAACGACTGTCATTCCGGCGGAAACCGCCTGATCTATGATCTGCTGTTCCCACTCATCCAAAGCTGACGTTACGATCAATACTTCCGGGCGGGCGGGATTTTTCTGCATTTCGGCGATACTGGTGAACCGCCAGTTCACCCCGTGCCGGTCAAGGGTATTGAGCAAAGTTTCCATCTCTTTATTTGCCTGATTGCGCAAACTCCGGTCGCCCCAGAGATTATCGGGGATGGAAAACTCGTTACGTGCCAGAACATGAACACAGCTTTCCATTTTGCTCAAGTCGAAGTCAGCGGCAAATTGCCAGCGGCGGTTGAGTTCTTTCATCGCCATCCAGACCGGGTTGCGCGGTGAAAAGTCGGTACTGCAGCAGATTTTATGTTTACCGGTATCTGAATAGATATACGGCATGACCAACAGATGATTTATCCCCTGCATGACCAGAGCATTGGCGACCCAGTCCATTTCACGGGGGATAAGACCGTAACCGTAGACGTTGAAACATTCACACAGCGCGCGTTCTCTGCCGTTGGCAATCGCAGCACCGGAAGCAAAACGTGCGTAATATCCGGGAGAATTTCCCGGATATATCTGCCGCCAGATGGCATCCACACCGGGGATCTCCATACCGGAGAAAATTTCCGGCAGATCCCCACAATCGGCATTGATAAAGTACTCATCCTCATGGTTCACATGACCGGCAAGAGCGATACGGTGTTTTTTGCACCATTTTCCCAGAACGGCGATATAGTTATCGGCGAATAGTTTGGAAGCGATTTCCATATATTTCCGTCGGGCGGCGGCGGCACCGGGGAGATTTCCCGTGCCTTTCCAGAGCAATGGCAGCAGATCTTTTTCAAAACTGCAGTTGAACATCTTCTTTGCCAGTTCATCCATCTGCGGCGAATAAAACACCCGGTCGGCATCATTGACCATGGAGAAAAACGGTTCATCGGTAAAGATGCCTTTGATGGTTTTGCCGAATTCTCTGCCGAAATGCCGGTAATAAAGTTCATGGGTCAGCTCTATGAAACGCTCCGTTGAACGGCAGCTCAAAAGATCGGGGAAGTCGGCATCAATGGCGGAAACGTTACCGTGTTCATCGCGCACCAGAAATTTACCACGGCACTCCGGATATCTGGCGATCAACCGGTCAAGCACACCGCCGGATGGCCAGCCGCCCTCATCGTAGAGCATCATGGTCAAGCCGAGCTTTTTGCACTCTTCAAGAGCGACGGCAAGCAATTCAAAATACTTTTTTCCCAGATAGGAACACTTCATGCCGACGAAAAAATTCCACGGATGAAAGGAGTCCGGCATCGGGTGGATGTAGACACAGTTAAATCCGGCATCGGAAATATCTCTCAACTGCCTGCGGATGCCCGCCGGGGTCGGCGTGGCGTTCCAAAACCAGAATATGCCGGTGGCAAGTGTATTGGACAACATAGCAAAACTTTCTATTATGACAGACTGACCGGCTGCAGACAAGCGGTATCAAATAACTTGCACGTTACGAAAAATACACTTGTCTGACCGGTAATAAAGTAATTCCGAAATGCACACCGTTTCCCGGAATTACTTCTAATGTAACTTATATATGACGTTTTGTCAAGAGCACCGCGCTTATTTTGCCGCCGGATTGTAGTGCTGACCGTAAATCGGGTCGCCCCAGCCGGTAGCCCGGATGCCGTTGCGTTTACTTTCCACGTGGCCGTCGCAGAAACCGATATTCATGCCGCCGCCGCTGGACTCCAATTCGGCAGCCGAGGTGTAAAGCCCGGTACCGCTTTTACCGGTGGGATGCATCAGAGAGATGACGTTGGAGTTTTCACTGACTGCACTCCACCAACCGGAAGTGACGTTGCCGCATTCAAGGAAGAAATATTTACGGCTGGGAGCCTTCACTGCGGTCTCTTTCAAACCGTATGCGACGCCGCCGGCAAGTTCCAAACCGGCAGAAATATAGTTGTTGGTCGTGTAATGCGGTTGATATTTGCCGGTATCCAGATAGAGGTCACCGCGCTCGACCATCTGACCGGAAGGACAGTAAAATACCGGTATTTCCTCTTTGCGGAGATATTTGTAACCGGAACTGTTGCTCGTCAGACTGCCGGAACTGACATAGGATGCCGCCAGATAGCACCATCCGACATAATGGTGCGACGTGTTATCCACACCTTTTCTGGGCAGATAGTGACCGTCGCTGTCGGCGATATACATAGTCAGGGCGTTGCCGAGCTGTTTGAGATTGTTGACACAGCTGGCGGCTCTGCCGCGCTCACGGGCAGAGTTGAGTGCCGGAAGCAGAATCGCTGCCAGTATCGCGATGATGGCGATAACCACAAGCAGTTCAATAAGAGTAAAGCACACGTGCTTTACTCCAACATGTTGGAGAGCTGATTTTTTCATTTTTGACACCCTTTCAGATAATTATAAATTCTGCCGTTTGTGCGGCAAGTTGACGACTGACACTTTTTCCGTTATATTTCCAATTGAATTTCAAAGGCTTATCGCTCAAGTTAAAAAGCGTGAGCAGGATTTTGCCATTGTATTTATGGGCAGTGTAATGCCATTTGCTGTTGACCGCTTTTTTAAGATGGGGCTTTTGAAGAAGGGTCTTTTCATCCAGCGGCATCCCGGTGAAAGTGAACTCTTTGTCACAGCGCACTCCGTCGGTGTAGAAATCCTCGTATTTTGCCACATCGCAGCTCAATTTGTGGAGCATGAGCATATCATCACCGTCCAGATTCTGCACATAGTACCAGCCGATACCGTCCATACCTTCGGCGAAACCGCCAAGAGCCTGCAGATAGATCATCTGCGGAGTATTGCCGGATTTCGCACCTGACCAGCTTTTCAGCAAAAGCGGCATGATCTTGCACTGCGGATTGAGCGAGTTTACCCGCTGTTTCCACTCACGCATCCGCAAGATGGTGTATTTTGCATAAGCATCATCGTAACCGTTGTAGATCTGCGGCTGCACCGTGTCGCACACCAGAGCCATTGCCGAATTGTCGTGACCGTAAGCCAATGACGCTGAATCGCGCGGTCCGCAACTGTTGGTCTGGGTGATCTCCAGTTTGATATCCGGATTGTATTTTTTCAGCTCCGCTTTGAGAATGCGGATGAATTCCACACTCTGATTGGTGGTAAAATCCAGCCATTTATAGAAAATTTCTTTATTTTCCGGTGTGGCATTGAAGATCATATTGCGCCACTCTTTGGCGTACTGGGCGCGGAAATTGTCAAATTTGTCCCGGGTGATACCGGTTTGTCCGAGAAATTTATTGATACTTTCTTCGGTGAAAAAGTCACTGTAGCCGAATGGTTCGTAATCCAGATGGATGATGCTGCCGGAACTTTTGCAGTTTTCGGCGATTTTGCGGATCTGCGCTCCGGCGACGGCATCGGCACCTTTGCTGATGAAACTCTGCGGATCGCCGTGGTTCAAACTTTTGTAGATTTTGCCGTCCACGCTGGGTGCCAGGGGCAGATTGTCGTTCCACAATTCGCTGTTGTGAACATAATCACTGACCAGCATATCTTTCCAGGTGCCGTGGTTGGCGTAGTTGAAACCGACATGGGCGAAAAATTTTGACATTGTCCCATCTTTATCCGGAATGGTGAAGTAACCGTAGTCGTAGATCATATGGCGCAGTTTTTTCAGTTTCGGTGCGGGCGTTTCCGGCAGATCGACAAAGCGCATCGTGTAACTTTGCGGCAGCTGCTTTTTACCGTCGACCGTCGGGGTAATGACCACTCTTGCCCCGTTTTGAATATCTTTGGGGATATCAAAGGAAACATAGGTGCATTTCCATTCGCCGCCGCCCTGCCCCGGGGTAAGCACCAGACGCGGGGGAAGTTTGTAGCTCATGGTATTGCCGCTGATAACATTACCGACGGCACCGCCGGCAAGTTTGACACCGGCTGGCAATTCAAAGTCCAATTTGATATCAACATCTTTTTCCACTTTTGGCAAAGCAGTGTGCAGAAAAATACTTACCCCCTGCGTAAATCCGCGTACCATAACCAATTCCCCGTGACGACGGATCTCCGCCGGAACGAGCCGGATATTGTATTCCGGAGCCGCTCCATAGTAAAGATCGCTGATGGTGATTTTCGCTTTGCCCCGGAGAGCAATGACCACATGGGGGGAACTGGTGTTTTCGCCGGGATTATAAGTACACTGATAAACCTGTTCGGTACCGGAGGCTTTTTTCCAGACCGGTCCGCTCCATGCGGTGGTCATTTTGCCGTCGGCTTTTTTGACTTTCCACTCCAGAAATGCTTCGATTTCGCCTTCGCCTTTATACTTCATGCGGAAGATCTTTTTTCCCGGAGTGCTGTCCAGATTTCTCTGCAGCAGAGTGATATCGCCGCCGGCGTTGGCAGTATCAAGGGTGATGCTGCCGTCATTGACGGAGAGTGCCGCTTTCGGATTTTTGCAGCGCACGATCCAGCCGAAAGGAGTTTTCTGCGGAGTAAGCAGCCGCATGGCAGGGTTGCCAAGCAGATTGCCGGAGCTTTTATCTGTAACATTACCGTAATAAAATCCGGAAAGGGTGATTTTGGATTTATCCTTGATATTGATGACCAGATATGGGGAAATTCTGTCTTCACCGGCATCGTAAGCAAATTGATACAGCTGCGGGGTATCAGAGGCTTTTTTCCAGACCGGGCCGCTCCATCTGGTAGTGGTTTTGCCGTTGGGCAGTTTCACTCTCCACTCAAAATAGGCTCTGACTTCACCGGTTCCGGAGTAGTAGAACTGGAAAACTTTTTTGCCCGGTTTATTATCCATGTTCCACTGGATAAGATTGACCGCAGAACCGGCTTTGTCAGTGTCGATGACGATATTTTTACCGTCGGAAACAACTCCGGCTGTTTTGTTGGTACAGCGCACGCCCCAGTTTGCCGGGGTACCGTCAGCGGCTTTTTCGGTGAAAAACGGATTTTTCAGCAAGTTCCCGGCAGAAAGAACTGCTGATGCCAGAAATACGGCAAAAAGAAATAATTTTTTCAACATTGCACACCTCCATGCAGTTTTTGTGATTCTGATATAAATATACTCAATTTGACTTTAGAAAAAAATGGATTATATTATCAAAAACTGGAGAATTACAGAAAAATGAATGAAAATTACTGGCAGAATGCCATGGTGATATTTGCCAAGTATACGAATGGGTTGCGGCCGTCGGATGCTTTTACTTACACGCAGGTGCAGAGCCGTTTTCTGGTGTGGGGAGAAAGCGGCAGAGGAGTGTTGAAAATCAATAATGTCCCGGTGAAGATGTTCCCGGGCAGGATCGTCTTCACCACCTGGAACCACACGATCTCATGGCTTGCAGACGGCAAAGAACCTTTTCTTACCGGTACGATCCATATAATCCCGGATATGCCGCATGAAGACCCGCCCCGGTTCAGTCCGTTCCACGCCGCCTCACCGGAGCAGCCGGAGTTTTACGGGCGCAAGGACGAATATCTGCCGGAGTTCACAGATACGGCAGTTTTTGATGTTCCGCTGGATCACCAGCTGCTGAATCTGTGCCGGTATGCGATCGACCGTTTTGAGGCGGAGTGTCCGGAATTTATGCTGCGCAGTTTTCCCCGGATGATGCTGTATGAATTGTACGCGCTGCGGGCGGGGAACACCATCCATTATCCGAGCGATCTGCAGGAGATATTGAATGGAGTGGATCATTATCTTGAGGATGAAAGACTTGATGCCGAATTACTCTGTCTGATCGGGCGCATATCCAAAGCGACACTTTTCCGGTTGTTCAAGGAACATTTGCAGATGACGCCGGGTGAGTATATTTCCCGGCGGAAACTGGAAAGGGCGGCGGTTCTGCTGCGGACTACAGATATGGGAATTTCGGTTATTGCCCGGCGTATGCAGTACCGTGATCCGTTTTATTTTTCCCGCTGTTTTCGTAAAATTTACGGGATGTCACCGCGGCAATGGCGCAACAGCCGTGCGGAACTGCCGGTGATCCGTCCCTGCCGGGAAGCATTTTCCCAGCGGGATATTTCCGGGCATAAGCACTGGTTTTATCAGCCAAGCTCTGCGGAAAATCAGAAAAAACGGTAAAAG
The DNA here is from genome assembly GCA_015061525.1 of Lentisphaerota bacterium. Taxonomy (GTDB): domain Bacteria; phylum Verrucomicrobiota; class Lentisphaeria; order Victivallales; family Victivallaceae; genus UBA1784. Next base: position 7,597 of record SUWK01000043.1, on the reverse strand, counting down.
TTTTCAGTGTTTATTTTGTTCAGGGAACGAGAAGTTGATCAACGGCAGATACGGGATCAGGGAGTTTTCATTGCAGTTGATCAAACCGATTTGCAAACCGTGTTCCGCCTCGTTGATCAAACCGATCTGCAAACCGTAATTGGCACAATTGCTGACCAGACCGACGTTGAATATTCCGAGTGAAACGCCGTAATTTTCGCAGATCATATTTACCGGGGAAAATGAAATTCCGATACTTTTGCCGCACAGATTTACTGCCGCCAAAGCCATGATTCCGGAGTGTTCTTTCACCATGCCGCTCAACGCGGCAGTTACTCCGTAAACGTTGTGCTGAAATGTCAGAAGTCCGGCATTGATACCGCAAACATCGGTTTTTTCCGGATCAAACAAAAAGATAGGGATCGTGGATAACTGCAAAAAAGTCCACTTGGGCGAGAATGCAGAATGGAACATATCTGCCGGCGTTTTTTCACTCTCTGAAGCCGGTCTGTTTTCCCCGGAAAATACCGGCATGCACCACAGAAAAAATATTATTCCGATCAGCGGCAGTTCAAGTTTTTTCATCGGCAGTTGTTTCCCGTTATATTACCGGCATTTACGTATCGCTATACCGTTATATTATAGCATGAATATCTTTTTTTTGCAAGTATCAATGTACCTTTTTCCCAAAATTGGCCGGATATTATCACGTTCAACTTGCAATTTACCAATTCGGTGTTACATTAAGATGATGATTGGCGGCCTGTTTTACATCGAACCGTTGTAAAATGAAGCTGCCGCAGAGATTCACCGTGGGGATATCATTTATTATGACAAATATAATTGCTGCAGCATTCAAGATGCCGCTTTACGGCGTCTGCCTTCCGCTGTCCACATCCTCGGAACTCCTGACAGAAGCAAGCATCCGGCTCCGGTCGCATTGCGACTCTACGCCGCGACAAGAGCAAGCAAGCAAGCAAGCAAGCAAGCAAGCAAGCAAGCAAGCAAGCAAGCAAGCAAGCAAGCAAGCAAGCCTTTATTTATAAATAAAGGCTTGCTTCCATCCGACCAAAATTTTTTCGGTCTCCCGTTCCACTATTTTTCTGATTTTCAAGGCATAGACTTTTTGTGCCTTGAAAAACTGTATCATTTCAATTCTACAGCCGCGAAATCCACTGACGGATCATCGCGGCTGTTTTGTTTTTAAATTAACATAAGGAAATATCACCATGAGCATCGCCCAAATCATAAAATATGAGGGGGACAATCAAACGTTCATCTGGAAACACCCGCAGGAAGATTTCAACACCGGTTCCCAATTGATCGTTCATGAATCGCAGGAAGCGGTATTTTTTATGAATGGTCAGGCTCTGGATTCATTCGGCCCCGGACGGCACACGCTGGAAACTCAAAACATGCCGGTGGTTTCCAAATTTTTCAACAAAGTTACCGGAGATCAAACGCCTTTTCATTGCGAAGTTTATTTTATAAACAAAACGGAACAAATGGCAATAAAATGGGGAACCGATTCCAAGATGGAATATGTTGAGCCGACCTACGGTTTTCCTATTCAAATCGGTGCCTGCGGGGAAATGAATCTCCGCATCGAAGACGGCAGAAAATTACTGATCAAAGTTGTCGGGACAGAAACGGGTATTTCCCAACAATCTCTGTCGCAAAAATTCCGGGCATTTTTACTGACCAAAATCAAACCTTACATCGTTTCGCTCATACGGACAAACAAACTGAATATTTTTCAAATAGATGAAGAATTACACAATATGTCTTCGGCACTCCACGAATCACTGAAACCTGATTTCATGGATTACGGCGTTGCTTTGGAACGATTTTTCCTGTTGAATATCATCAAACCGGAAGATGATAAAAATTATCGCAGATTCAAAGAGATCCACTTCCGTCAATATGCCGATATCGCAGAAGCCAAATTGCGTCAGCAGGTCGGAGTGATCGATCAGCAGACGGCTGCTCAAAAAATGGTCATTGAGGCCCAGGGGATCGCTTCCAAACGCTCGATCGAAGGTTATACCTATCAGGATGAACGGGGATTTGATGTCGCAGAAAGAGTCGCCGGCAATCAGGCAGTCGGACAATTTACCAATATCGGAGTCGGCATGGGCATGATCTCCGGCATCGGCGGAACTGTCGGCAATACTGTCGGAGCAATGATGTCCGATGCCCTGACGCCCCCCGGAACGTCCCCGGTACAGAAAAGTCCGGAAAAGTCAACAGTATGTACAAAATGCGGAACTCCGCTTGATGCCAATGCTAAATTCTGTCTGGAATGCGGCGAAAAAGTAACTCCGCCATTAGCTGAAAACGAGATGCTCTGTCCGTCTTGCGGAGCAAAAGTTGCCAAAGGGAAATTCTGTCTGGAATGCGGCGCATCACTGTCACCGCAATGCCCGAATTGTAAAAAAGAGACTCCTGCAGGAGCTAAATTCTGTCTGGAATGCGGAACAAAACTTAATTGATAAGGATCAAAAAAAATGAATAATCATCAAAAACGTCTGCTGATCGGATTTTTTATCGCCGTTGGAGTTTTGACAGCTTTATTTCTGTTGTTGGAAAAAACTCCTCTTGCAATTACGGCATATTGTTTTTCATTGCTGGCACCGGCAGTTTTTTTCGGGATGTTATGGCAAGTTGCCTCCGGGAACAAAGGAAATTACATCACCAATGCGGCATTTCCGCTTTGCATGTATCCGTATTGTCTCTGCAATCTTGCAGTTTGCGGATCATTCACCCTGCTCGATCAGTTTTTGTGGAGTATTCCAGTCGGCTGGTTTATCCTCATACATATTGTTTTGATCGCATTTTTCGCATGGCGTTTTCTGACACTGGATGCCGGACGGGAAGAGATCGAACGAATCGGAAAAAATGTACGGTTGAAAACTGTCAATTGGAAAATGATCGCAGCTGATGTGGAGAGTCTGAAAAACGCTGCACCCAATATATATCATCAGGATCTGCAGAATGTTATTGATGCCATCCGTTATGCTGATCCTGTGAGTTGCGAAGAATTGGCAAATCTGGATGACGAAATTAAAGATAATATTACGATGCTGGAAATCAAGCTGCGCGGAAGCAAGGATGATGAGATAAAAATGCTCTGTCTCAAAATCCAGCGGCAGATAAAAGAGCGGAATACAAAATCGAAAATATTAAAATAATTTTTATACGGAGCAAAGTGAAAAATGGCAAAAATTCAATGCAAAATGTGCGGCGGTCCACTGGAACTGCCGGAGGGCATAACTTACGCGGAGTGTCCATATTGCGGTTCGGCAGCGACATTCCCTAAAATTTCCAATGACCATAAAGAATCATTGTATAACCGTGCCGAAGATTTACGCCGGGCAAATGATTTTGATAAGGCATTGCAGGCCTATGAAAAAATTCTGGAAACCGATGATACCGACCCGGAAATTTATTGGGGGATGGTGCTTTGCCGATACGGTATAGAATATGTGGAAGATCCCGTTTCCCATGAGCGGATCCCGACTTGTCACCGGGTACAGCTGGAATCGATTTTGCAGGATAACGATTACCGTCAGGCATTGGAACACGCCGCCGGATATGAAAGTGCATACGAAGCAGAGGCTCAAAAAATTGCCGAAATTCAAAAACGGATTCTGGCGGTTTCCGCTTCGGAAGAACCTTTTGATATATTCATCTGTTACAAAGAAGCAAGCGATGCAGGAACAAGGACTAAAGATTCCACCGTAGCGCAGGATATTTATTATCAGTTGACCAATGAAGGATACCGGGTGTTTTTCGCCCGGATCACTCTTGAAGATAAAATCGGTCAGGAGTATGAACCGTATATATTTGCAGCATTGAATTCTGCAAAAGTGATGTTGGTCATCGGTTCCAGAAAAGAATATTTTGAAGCCGTCTGGGTAAAAAATGAGTGGAGCCGTTTTCTTGCTTTAATGAAAAAAGACCATACCAAAATGCTCATCCCCTGCTACAAGGATATGGATGCTTACGATATTCCGGCAGAGTTATCCATGCTCCAAAGTCAGGATATGAGCAAAATAGGCTTTATCCAGGATCTTCTGCGCGGGATAAAAAAGGTATTGACTCCTGCGTCACAGGCAGAGGGTACTTCAACCGGCAGTTCCGCCTCCGAAATCCAGAAACTGTTGAAACGGGCGCAGGTTGAAAAGGAACTTGACAACCGTGAAGCAGTCTATGATATCGGAGTGGAAATCACTGAAATTGATGTTGATAATATTGACGGCTGGTATTTGCAGGCTTGTTCCTGCAATGATATGGGCCGTTCAATAAAACTCTTTGAAAAAATCATCAAAATGAAACCTGACTGTGCGGAGTATTACATCTCCGCAGCAAAAGAACTTTCATGGTTCGCAGGAGAAGCGGACTCTCACTTTAATGCTCTTCTTTATGCCAGAGATGCCTATGATAATTTCGTCGATGAACAGGGTGATGGCTATGATGACGAAAAAGATGATGATATCATTGGGGGGACGGAATGGGATGACTTCAACGCATGTTTCGATAATTGCCTTGCGTATATCAAAGTCCTTGAATTCTGCATCGGCAAATTGAGCTGTGTCATTGATGATAAAATCCCCGGAGTCAAATTCTCTGACGGGGACAAAACAGAAGCTAAAGGACACGCCGTAAATATTCTCAATAAACTTATAAGTTTGAAAGAACAATTGCGTGATCAGGAGATCTATTGCACACTTCTTGATGAAAAAGAGGAGAAAAAAGAGCTTGATTCTCTGGCCGGTTTTATCCTGCAGAAATCAATTTATTCTTCAGAAAAAATATCTTCTCAAGCATTTTTCGATGCCCTGCAGGCGGGAAATCTGACCATTGTTGAAAAATTTCTGGCAGATGGCGGCGATGTCAATTCCAAAGATCAAACGGGAATTACCGCACTGGGATCTGCTTTATCTTCCGGCTTTGATCACATTGCCAAATTCCTTATCGATAAGGGAGCTGACACCAATGCCGGTTGCGGAACCAATAATTATTCACCGCTTCATTTGCTGTTTTTGCGGAAACAGGGCGATACTCCTGAAATGATAAAATATCTGCTGGAACATGGCGCAATGCCTGATGCTTTGGATAAAAACCATGAAACTCCGTTATCAACAGCATTCAAGCTGAAAAATGTCAGAATATCACCGGAATCATTGGCGATCATGCTTCAAGCCGGTGCAAATCCTGACTATACGAACGATATTTACACACCACTGTTAAGGGTCGTTCAGGAACCGGACAAACATGAACTGGTAAGGGTTCTTCTTGAAAACGGTGCAAATTATATGATCGTATCCGGCAGCTGCGGCGGCAGTGCGATGGATTACGCCAGAGGACAGGAAAATATCTGGTATATGAATCAGGTACAATGCCCCAAAGCAGTAAATTTCAACCCGATCAACCGGGATGCGGCAATAAAAGAACAGAAACGCCAGATGATGCTGAAGGCAAATTCACCTTTCCAGATCAAGGAGTTTACTCTCGGCAGTTATATTTATTCAGAAATCAGCGGCGTGATCCGTCCTCTGTCATTCATGTCGGAAGACGAGGCAGCAGATTGTCCGTTGAGTGCATGTATGAAAATACTCAACACCTCCGGAAAAACGATCAAATACATACATCTTTATCTGCAGGCGATCGATGATGTAAATGAACCGATGTCTGAAGTTACAACATTTACCTTTACCGGACCGCTTCCTCCGGGGAAAACGGAATCATTCAGAATTGAGGATCTTGATTTTGAAGGCGATGAAATAGTGGATTGCGCCAATATCGGCGATGTGGAATTCTGCAGTGCCGAAGTTGAGTTTATGGACGGCAGTATCCAGGAGGTTTCCGGAGAAGCAATTTTACTGGAAAAAGCAAAGGTCTCAAGTGCTTCGATCGCAAATGGTGTTTTGGAAGCAGGAAGAGTGATCAAGGGTATTTTCAATCTTTTCTCATAATATCAAAACAATATTTCCAGCTTGTAAAAATATCAGGATATAATTGATGGAGAATAAAATATGGCTGAATTCATAATGAAGTGTCCGCAGTGCAAAAAAGATTTGACAATGCAGGACGAGTGGGTGGGAATGGAAGCAGAGTGTCCCCTGTGTCAACATCTTTTCAAGGTGATGAAATTTGTGCCGCCGGAACAAAAATTGCAAATCCCGGAAGCCGGACAGAATTTACGTAAACTCAATCTTCCACCCAACCGGGAATTGCCGCAGGGGTTCCAAGCTCCGCAAGGATTCCAAGCACAGCAGGGATTCCAAGCACAGCAGGGATTCCAAGCACAGCAGGGATTCCAAGCACAGCAGGGATTCCAAGCGCCGCAGTGGTTCCAAGCACAGCAGGGAGTTGCAGATAATGCGGCAGAAGTCAGTTGTCGATTTTTTCATCTGATACCGGGAGAAATTTTATTAACGGCTTGCGGTACAGTGAGAAATATATTTTTATATAAATTTTCTTATATGCGGCTGACGACCCAGCGAATCATTTTTTCTGATTACTACAGCATAGAAGGATGTGCTTTTTGGTTTAAAAAACCGACATATATAAGCCGGCAATTTTTCCGGCAAGACATCCAAAGTCTCGAAGTAAAAAAAACATTGTGCGGCCGCCGCATAAAAATCGTTGATAAAAACGGTAAAAAATATTCTTACTCATCAGGAAAGCGCAAAAAAATTGATATGGTTCTGCAGTGGTGGCAGAATCCTGAAATGTATCCGACCATTCCGGTAAGAGTTTTGGGCGAAGGTCACGGAAAAATGTCTCTTGTCCTCAAATTGCTGATTTGGGGTATATGGCTGCTGATAATTGTCGGAGGTTTCATCTACGAGGAGATGGCACGTAAAGAACGATACGCCGAATATAACCGGCAACGCGAACAGCAAAGTATATATGAGCAATATGATCGCAAAAGACATGAATATTATAACAGCGGAGAATGGCGAATTGACATGTTCAATGGAAGGAAACTTAAATATCAATATTAATGCAATGTATATGTTATAATTATTCGGCAATATCTTAACGTTAAAATAAAAAACAACGGGAGTTACTCCGTTGAGTTTTCTTTGCCTACTTTCTTTTCACAAAAGAAAGTAGGGAGATTCGTTTTTCTTTTGCATACTTTTCTTTTTTCGTAAAAAGAAAAGTATGGAGCCAATTATTGGAGAACCTGAAAATCACAAGCTTAAAAAGCGAAGATACAAAACAAAAAAACTCCCGTCCGAGTCGAATCAGACGGGAATTTTGCCAAGCTTTTTTCCAAAAAAGCGTTTTTTGCTTTGCATTATGGGCAATCCCGCGCCTTGCGGGCGTCGCTCGCGCAGTCACATACATAGTATGCTCCTTTGCTTGCTCCTTGCAAAACCCGGCATTGCCGCATACTGCTGTGCAAAAAATAAATCGATCAAGGCACGACAACGGAGTGCCGCGACATTCCGCTTTCTTTGCCAAGCTTTCTTTCTCGCGAAAGAAAGCGGAGAGGGGCGGGACACTTCGTTTCCCTCCCCTCAAACTCCCCTCCCTCAAGAGCCTTCCCGTGACTGTTGCGGGTCATTGGGTTCTTCCCTCGGAGGTATGCGCCGCTTACTCT
>SUWK01000042.1:6935-22157 GCA_015061525.1 Lentisphaerota bacterium | reverse complement strand
GAGGACGAGCAATAAGCCGCGAGCGACCGGAAAGAGTGCCGACGGCACTCGCCCCGGGAGCGCAGGCGCAATAACTTAATGGAAGAACCCAATGCCCCGCAACAGTCACGGGAAGCCCGCTTTCTTTCGCAAGAAAGAAAGCTTGGCAAAGAAAGCGAACTGTCGCGCCGCTCCGTTGTCGCGGCTTGATCGACGCTTTTTTGGGAAAAAAGCTTGGCAAAAAACTCAGTGGAGTAACATCCGCGTGAATGTTTCTTTCGCAAGAAAGAAAGTTTTGCAAAAAAACTCAATAGAGTAACACCCTCCACAACTTGTGTGCGCAATATGTTGTCAACCAATATTGGGAACAGAGCTTTTTTTTTGAGTTTATTCTTGCAAAAACAGTGCTTTTGCAGTATATTACATGATGATTGTTTACATTGTTGCAAGGAGGCGGAAGTGAACGGAAAAACTGACGGACTTTTACTGCATATCTGTTGTGCGCCTTGCGGGGCAGGATGTGTGAAGCGTCCGGAGCTGGTTTCTCCTCAACGCAAGGTGGAGCTGTTTTTTTCCAACAGTAATCTTGATACGGCAGAGGAGTTTGAAAAACGTCTTGCCGAAGTGAGAAAACTGGCGGAATTTTATCACTTGAAACTGACCGTGGATCCTTACGATCACGCCGCATGGCTGGCAGCAGTTGCCGGGTTGGAAAATGAAGCTGAGGGCGGAGCCAGATGCCGCAAATGTTTTGAGTACAATCTTGCCCGGGCGGCAGCCGCCGCCGGAAACGGCGCATTTGCCACAACTTTGACAGTCAGCCCGCGCAAATCCAGCAAAGTGCTGTTTGAAGTCGGCGGACAATGGGAAAATTTTGAAAAAATTGATTATAAAAAACAAAACGGTTATCTGACCGGCAGAAATTTCGCACTTGAGCAGGGCTATTACCGCCAGAACTATTGCGGGTGCGAGTTTTCCCGGCGTCAGAGGGAAACACAGGAGGAAAAAAAGTTATGAATCCGATGGACAATCTTATCGAAAAAGCTAACGTGCTGGTTGAGGCACTGCCCTATATTCAGAAGTTCCGCCGTTCTCTGGTGGTGGTGAAATTCGGCGGCAGTGTCATGGAAGAACCGAAATTGGTTGCCGGTGCCATGCGCGATATCGTCATGCTTGAAGCCATCGGTATTACTCCGGTGGTCGTCCATGGCGGCGGCAAGGCGATTTCAGCTGCGCTGCAGGAGAAGGGTATTCCGGTAAAATTTGTCAACGGTCTGCGTTATACCTGCAGTGAAACGATCAAAGTCGTTGATGATGTTCTGCATAATCTGGTGAATGCCGATCTGGTCAAGCTGGGCTGTGAGGCAGGCGGCAAAGTCACCGGTATTTCCGGTAAAGAGGTGTTGCGTGCGGAAAAGACGATGAGCAAAGATCCGGTTTCCGGAGTGGAAGAGGATATCGGTTTTGTCGGTAAGGTCGTCGGAGTGAATACTTCCGCGATTTTGGAAGCGATCGCTGACGGAAAGATCCCGGTTGTGACTCCGGTCGGTATGGGGCTGGACGGCAATGTTTACAATATCAATGCCGATACGGCCGCCAGCAAGATCGCTGAAGCTCTTCATGCGCGCAAACTGGTCTTTGTCAGTGATGTGCCGGGAGTGCTTTCCGACCGCAATGATGAAAATTCGGTCATTCCCACTATCCGTACCACGGATATTCCGGAATTGATCCACAGCGGAGTGCTTTCCGGCGGTATGCTGCCCAAAGTGCAGGGCTGTGTCAAGGCGTTGGAGTCCGGTATCAATAAAGTACACATGATCAATGGCAGGATCCCTCATGCACTGCTGTTGGAGATCTTTACTGAAGATGGGGTCGGCACCCAGATCGTCCGTCCGGATTCAAGGATGTGATATTTATGGGCGGCAGCGTTTTCGGCAATATATTCAAAATTTCCACCTTCGGCGAATCTCATGGTGAAGCTCTCGGGGTGGTTGTGGATGGTATGCCTGCGGGTATCCGGATCGACCGGGAGTTCCTTGACCGCGAGATGGCGCGGCGGCGGCCGGGGCAGTCGGCATTGACGACCAGCCGCAGTGAAAGTGATCATGTGGAGATTCTTTCCGGAGTGCTGGGGGATGTATCCACCGGTACGCCGGTTGCCATGGTCATATGCAATACCAGTCAGAGAAGCAAAGATTACAGTGAACTTGAAGAGGTGTTCCGGCCCGGACATGCGGATTTCGGATTTTTCAGCAAATACGGTATCAGGGATGTGCGCGGCGGCGGAAGATCATCCGGCAGGGAAACTTGTGCCAGAGTCGCTGCCGGAGCATTGGCGAAGATGTTCCTGGCTCAATACGGCATCAGGATTTGTGCCTATGCGTATGAGATCGCCGGAATAAGAGCGGAAACCTTTGATATCGCTGAAATTGAAAAAAATCCCGCCCGTTCGCCCGATCCGGATGCTGCAGTTGCCATGAGTGAAGCGATTGCCGCAGCACACCGGGAAAATGACAGCGTCGGCGGTATTGTCAAATGTTTTATCGACAATGTTCCTGCCGGTTGGGGAGAACCGGTTTTTGACAAGCTGGATGCGAAACTTGCCTATGCGATGATGTCGCTGGGCAGTGTCAAAGCGGTGGAGTTCGGTGCCGGATTTGCCGTTGCCAAAATGCGCGGCAGTGAAAATAATGATCCCATGCTGCCGGGAGGGAAATTTGCCTCCAATCATGCCGGTGGTATCCTCGGCGGTATTTCCACCGGCGCACGTATCGAGTTCGCCGTTGCGGTCAAACCGACACCGTCGATCGCACAGGAGCAGCAGACCGTGGATAAAGACGGAAATCCCCGCACGATAACCATCACCGGGCGGCATGATCCGTGTATCGTGCCGCGCATTATTCCGGTGATCGAGGCGATGAGTGCGATAGTGCTGGCGGATTTTGCTCTGTTGAACCGGACGGTAAAGATTTAAGATCAGGAAAAGCAAATGGGGTTTTCTGTAAAAAAGTTTTATGATCCGGATGCAGAATTTTATCCCGGATACTTCTGGCTGCTCAATGCTCCGATGACAGAAGAAAATATGTTTACCATGCTGCATGATATGAACGATCATATGGCAAAGAGTATTTGTATGCACCCGTTTCCCGCCGGATGGGCAGTAAACACCGCTGCAGAACCGCACTACATGACTCCGGAATATCTTGAGCTGATGGCAAAAGTTTTTGCCGAAGCAGACCGGCTCGGGATGCACAATTATCTTTACGATGAGGGCGGTTTCCCATCCGGGACAGCCCTCGGTGAAGTTATTGCTTCTGATCCGGAACGTTTTGCCCGTCAATTCTGGATGCCTGATGAAAAAAACGGCGGGTATTATCTTTTCCGTGAGTCAATTGAAAAACCGATGCCTTATGCCCGGGGGGATTATCCCAATCTGATGGAAAAGGGGTGCGGTGAAAGATTTATTGAATTGGCACATGAAAAACTCAAAAAAGCAGTCGGAAAATTTTTCGGAAAAAGTGTGCTTTATACTTTTACTGATGAGCCGGTACTGCCGGGGGGGATGTTCAGTTCAAATTGCATCGGCTGGTGTTCGGATTTCGGAGAAGAGTTTTTTAAGCGTAAAAATTACCGGATCGAACCTTTTCTTGCCGATATCCCGTATATTGCGTCATCCGGCAAAGAGCGTGAAGAGGTCAGAAAACACCGTATCGACTATTGCGATGTGCGTTCACAGCTTTTTGTGGAAAGGTTTATGATCCCCATTCGTGACTGGGCGAAAAAAAATAAACTCGGTTCCGGCGGACATCATAATGGTGAAAACCGTCCCGAGGGTAATTACGCGTATTCTTACGGTCATATCATGCGTGTTTTACGGGCAATGGATCTGCCGGGGGTGGATATCATCTGGCGGCAGATATACCCGGAAATGCGTCAGAATAAAAAACTTGAGGTCATACGCGACTACACCTATGATCCGGTGACCAATGCTGCGGCAGATATGCCGTTTACCAAATATGCTTCATCCGTGGCGCGGCAGTCCGGCGGAAACCGGGTGCTGGCTGAAACTTTTGCAGTTTACGGCAATGGTCTTACTCCGCAGGCAATGAAGTTTGTTATCGACCATCAGCTGCTGCGGGGAGCGACCAACTTTGTGTTCAGCAATATTCCGCATGAATATCATGGAAAACTTCTCCCCGGATGCCGTCCGGTATGCGGAAAATATCACCCGTTCTGGGACTGGTTTGATATGATCCATACTTATATCGCCAGAATCGCTTCAATGCTTGTTCAGGGGACTCCGGCGGTCAAAACATTGGTGTATTTTGATATTCCGTCGATCTGGTGCGGCGGGAAGATCCTTGAAAAAGCGGTGAAAGAGCATTTGCGTTCAGCGGAGAAACTGCTTGCAAATCATGTTGATTTCGACTTCGCTGATGATGATGCTTTGTGCGGCGGAAAAATTATTGACGGCAAATTCAAAGTCGGAAAAATATGCTATGATACCATTGTCGTGCCGCGTGAAAACCGGATGGATAAAAATGCGGCAAAGATGCTGGATAAATTCCGTAAGCATGGCGGCCGGGTGCTGACGACAAAAGAGCTGGCGCAGATCGCCCCGGCAATGGAAATTTCCTCAAAATATGCTTCATCTCTGCGGGTGGTAAAAAGAATAAGCGGCAGTGAAACTCTCTACTTTATCACCAATGGTACGCAGCGTGATATCAAGGCGCGATTGAGTGTCCCGGAAGCCGGTGAGATTCAGCTGTTTGATGCCTGGAACGGCAGACGTTACCGCATTGAGCGCAAAGGCGGCACGGTTGATTGGCATTTCCCGCCTTTCGGATCGGCACTTTTTGTTGTAAATTCCGCAAGTAAAGCTGATGCAGAATATCCGGTATTCAAACCGGGAAGAAGAAAGATCGAACTGACGGATAACTGGACTCTCAAACCGGTAAAACAGTATGTTTATGACAAAGATGAGTATCGCGTTGAGCAGCTTGATGCAGAGCCCATACCGGCGGCACTTGGTGACTGGCGGAAATATTTGGGCGAATGGTTCAGCGGCGAAGCGGTTTACCGTTGTGAATTTGATTCCCCGTCCTCAGGCAATGCCAAACTTGTCCTTGGTGAGATCTGCTATGTTGCCGAGGTGATCCTCAATGGTAAAGTTCTCGGCAGAACATTTTCTGATACGGCAGAGTTTTTTACCGGTAAAGCGTTGAAAAAAGGAAAAAATCTGTTGGAGATCAGGGTGGTGAATACCGCTGCCAACGCGGTGTTGAAACCGGAAGTGCTGGATTACTGGGAAAAAAATCTGCCGCGCTCTTCTTACCAGGTGATAAACTGTGCCTTTGAAAAAGAAAGTTTGGAATCCGGTCTTCTGGGACCGGCAGTATTGTATTTCGCATCCAATAACACAAAACAACAAACCGGGAGAAAGTGAAAATGTATATTGGAAGAATTGTTGCATTCGGAATGACCAAAGAGAACAAAGTTTGTGCCATGTACCGGGTCTCATCCCGTTCGTTCCCCAACCGTATGGCGGTTGAGAACAACGGCAAAATCGCCATCGTCCCCCGTCCGGGTGCTGAAAGCGATCTGGCAAAAAATCCGTACATCAGCTACAACTGCCTGCGTGTCGCCGGTGAATGGGCGATCGCTACCAACGGTTCACAGACCGACCCCATCACCGAGAAGATCGCTATGGGTATGCCGGTGCGTGATGCCATCAGCCTCGGCTTGCTGGCGATGGATTATGAGAAAGACTCCCTGGATACTCCGCGCGTGGTCGCCGTCGCCGGAAGAGTTTCCAAAGTCGGTTATCTGGGTATTATCCGCAAAGATGCGCTGCTGGTTCGCGAGTTTGCTCTTGAACCGGGTGTGGCACGTTATATTTCCACCTACGAGAAAAATTCCACCTGCTCATCCAATGTGGATACCGATTTTGATGCCGCCTGTCAGGATTGTGCCGCCCACTATATTGTCAACGGTGGAGTTTTCGCTGACTTTGAACAGCCCGTGACCAGTGCCGCTGCTATGGATAACGGCGAAGGCTTCAGTCTTGCCACTGTGGTCTGCTGAGTATGAATGGGATCGTCGCCGCTGAAGTCGACAGCCGGGGATTGCGGTTGTTTCTGCATGACGGAGAGACTTTTTGTGTAAAAGAGCGTCCGTTTGTCCCTTTCTGTCTCTTGGATGCGGCGGCGGAAATTCCGGAAAATTGTACGGTTCAGGAGCTTTCCGGCAGCGGTAAATTCTGCCGGATGGCTCTTTTTGATTCGCTGGAAAGTTACGAAAATCTGTGCGGCGGCTTGAAAAAAGAGCCCGGAGCGATGGTCTTGCGTGAGCTTTCACAGCAGGCATTGAGCATTACCGGTGAACGGCTTTTTCAGGCAATGGAGTTTGCCGATTTGCGGATCATGGCATTTTCCGTTGAAGAAAATGACGGAAGTGTTGCTGCGGTGACGGTGGCTGATACCGGTGGGAATCAGGAAGTTTTTTCCGGTGATGAAGTGGAAGTCATCCGGCAATTTGCCGACCGGGTAAAGAGTTTTGATCCGGATGTGCTGACCGGGTTCAACTGCTGCCGGGAAGATCTGCCGCTGTTGGTAAAAAGAGCCAAAAAGCATAAACTCGCACTTGACTGCGGCCGTGACGGCGATACTTTTGCCGCGCGGCAGTCGCGTTACTCTGCCGGAGAAAAACAGTACAGCTATCAGCGTTTTTCGCTTAAAGGCCGGCATGTCGCGGATATGCTGCATTTGCTCCAGTTCTACGATGCGGCGCACCGTGATCTGGAAGATATCACTCTGGATGCGGCAAGGGAGTACTTTGATATACCGTCCGGAACTGCCGCACAAATCATCCTCAAACTGGTAAATATTCTGCTGCCGGCATATTTTTACCGTACCCGTGAGCTGCCGTTGGGGTTTCAGGATTGCCTGCTGCGTGGTTCGGGCAGTGCGCTGGATGCGCTGCTGATCGCCGGTTATCTGGAACGGAAATGGGCGATCCCGCTGCCGGAAGCTCCGCGTCCATACGCCGGAGCGATGGCCGGAATGGAGAACAGCGGAGTGTTTCACCATGTACGTCACTGTGACGTACGTTCACTTTATCCGTCACTGCTGCTTGCGCTGGGACAGGCTCCGGCGCGCGATGAGGCAAATGTATTTCTGCCGCTTTTAAATAAACTGCGTGAGTTCCGGCTCGCTGCCAAAGATCAGGCGAAAACTCTTCCGCCGGGCAGAGAGAAACAGCAGGCAGAGGCTTTGCAAAGTTCGTTCAAAATACTGATAAATTCCTTTTACGGTTATCTTGGGTTCGCGCAGGGGTGTTTCAACGATTACGCTCTGGCGGAAAAAATCACCGCAGCCGGAAGGGAACTGCTCGGGAAACTGGTTCAAACTTTGCTTGATCACGGGGCGGCGGTCATCGAAATGGATACTGACGGGATATATTTTCAAAATTCTGAATCAGAAGAAGCAACTGTGGATGCCGCTTTGCAGAAGGTGCTGCCGCCGGGAATAACGCTGGAGTTTGATGCGGTCTATCCGGCGATGTATTCGTACAAGGCGAAAAATTACGCTCTGCTCAAAAGCGACGGCTCCGTTTCGCTCACCGGAGCGGCTTTGAAATCCCGGGCGTTGGAACCGTTTCAGCGCAAATTTATTATGGAAGTTGTTTCCGCGGCACTCCATGATGAACCGCATCGGGCGGCAGAAATTTATGAAAATATGCGTGAAGCGATCTCTTCCCGGACGATCCCGCTGGAAGAGCTGGCGAAAAGCGAAGTTTTGAGCGATTCTCCGGAAAATTACCGCCGGAAACTCGTCTCCGGTTCAGGACGGCGTTCCGCAGCTTACGAGCTGGCTCTGGCATCGGATAAAAACTATCGCGCCGGAGACCGGGTGAAATTCTATGTTACCGGCAGCAAAGCCAAAGTTCCGGTGACCGGTAACAGTACCCTGCTGGAAAATGCTCCTGCTGACTGCAGGAATGAAAACACCGCCTACTACCTTGCCAAATTGGAGTCGCTGGCTGAAGCATTTGGCGTAAACTCCTGAAAACCGCCTGAAAACTGCATTATTCCGGTTGTAAAAGTTGCACTTTAAGGATATATTATATCCATGTGTGCAAACAGCAACCTTTGGAGAAAAGTTTTTATGGCAAAAGATATTGAAGAATTGATGCTGGCGGTGATCGATGCTCCCCGTCCGGAAAATCTTGAAGCGTTGAAAAAAGCGGTCAGTGCCGCCCCGGATGCCGCAACTGCGGATCAACTGGAAATGCTTTGGGAGGAGTGGGAGAACCGCAAACTTTCGGCCCCTGAAGCCAAATATATCATGGAGATCGCCAAGTGCGGTGTTCCCGGTAAACCGTATTTCCGCAAAGCTCTTATCAATGCGGTGAAAGTTCTGCTGCCGCCCTATATCGCTCAGGCTCCAGTGGTCAAAGCCACCGGGGTTCGCGATGAGAATAAAACTCCAGCCCAGATCGCCGGACGGGTGGAGCGTCTGCTCGCTCTGCGCAGCGGTGCGGTGGTCTTTCTTGCCGGAGCCCGCCGTTGGGGTGTCGCCGGAACGGTCGATGCGATGAATGCATCACTGCCGATGATGCCGTTCGCTCAAGTGGGAAGCAATGCGGCAGTTCCGCTTGAAGTAGTGCTTAATGATGCGGTCATTCTCGCTTCCGGTCCGGATGTTTCCCGTTTGGTGAATGCCGCATCGGTTCCGGTTTCCGCAGCACTTTTCCGTCTGACGGTGGAAAAGCGGCGTCAGACAGATATTTCTGAAGAGTGTTTGAAACTTATGGCGCGCAGCGGTTGCGGCAGAAAGATGGACGATGCTGCTTTTGAACGGTATTGGAACATTGGTATTGCCCAGAGCAAACCTGCGGCAGCTGCAGCAGCTCCTGCCGGCGGCCGCCGAGCCTGTGACGGACGCAGTTTGAAAGAGATCCAGCTGCTCCTTGAAAAAGAGCAGGAAGCCAATGCCGGAAAGTTTGCTGCTGATGAGATTTCCGCTCTCTGTGCATTTTTCGGAAAACTTGCTGCTGCTACTGCCCAGCGTGATGCCAAAATCGTTGCCGAAGTGCTGGCGATGGTTTTTGACCGTACTCCGGAAGGCAGTTTCCAGCCGATCATTGATTCGCTTGCCGGTAAAGTACCGTTCTTTCCCAAGGAACCGGCGGCGGCTCCGCTGACGGTGTTTGCCGTTTGGGGCGAACTTGCCAGCAAACTGCTGGATAAACTCTGTGCCGGTGCGGCGCAGGTGTTCCCGGCTGAATATCTGGCGGCGTGTGCGGTGAAACTGCCGCTCAAGGCGTTGAATTGTCTTGGCCCGCATATTTCCAATGAATTGATCTGCAGTACGTTGACTTCCCAGCGCGGCTGCGGTGCCGATCTTCTGCTCTGGATATGGAAAAACCGTAAAAAACGTCACGATCAGAAACTTCTGGCACTGGTCAATCTGGACAACGTTTCGCGTATCCTTTCTGCAGAAGAACCTCCCAAAGTCTATCTGCCGGCCCGTCGTGAGCTGCACAGTATGCTGTTGGATGACTGGGCGTTCCAGTCACATTTGATCGCTATGCTTGACGATGATCCGGTAATGTTCGGTTCCATTCTGCAGGGTGCGCTCTTTCTCAATGCCGGTGAACGCCAGAGTCTGATGGTGAAACTTGCCCGCCAGAGCAAGGAGATTCAGGAGTATCTGGAAAGCGGTGCCGGTAAAAAGATCCTTGATGCCGGAACTGCCCACAATGAATCCCACGAAGCTCCGGTTTTTGAGGCAACTTATACCAGTGTCAGGTCACATCAGGCTTTGATTAAGGAACTTGATGACATCATCAATATCCACGTGCCGGAAAACCGGGAGGCACTTAAAACTGCCCGCGCTCATGGTGACTTCCGTGAGAACTCAGAGTTTGACGCAGCCAAAGAACGGCGCAACCACCTTTCCCGCCGCCGTGGTGAATTGGAGCGTGAGCTTGCCAATATCCAGCCGGTGTTGATGAAGCAGGTGGAGATCAGTGATACCGCAGTTATCGGTTCCGAGGTCGAAATCGAGCTTGACGGCAAAAAAGTGGAAAAATATTATCTGCTCGGTGCGTGGGACGGTGATCCGGAACGCCGGTTCCTTTCCTACCGTACGCGTCTTGGTAAAGCGTTGCTCAACCGCAAAGTCGGTGATACTTTCACCGGGCCGGACGGAAAACCCGGCAAAGTGCTTTCTGTTGCCAAACTGCCTGCTGAATTGATCGCGGAACTGGATGCGTGAAAGACGAATTTGACAGCCGTTATTATCCGCTGAAACGCTTTTTTCACCGGCACCGGAGATTTTACCGCTGCCGGGATATGCGTTTGTCCGTTATTGGAAAAATCGGCAGACTTCTGCTGCTTTGCCGGGTGGAGATCCCGGTAAAAGATCCGCAGATGGCGGGCAAGCGGCTGTTATTCATTTCCGACTGGCATTGGCACGGTTCGGAGCGTAATTTCCAGCAGCTTGCCGATTGTACTGCGATGATAAAAAAGTTCGCTCCCGACGTGGTGATGCTGGGCGGGGATATCAGTGAAGATGCCGACCAGTTGACGGCTCTGCCTGAACTGCTTTCCGGTTTGACTGAAGCGTGCGGGAAAATTCCGGTGATCGCGGTCAATGGTAACTGGGAGATCGGTAAACGCTGGCTCCAAGATGGATATTTTGCCGGATTGTATGCCAGGTACGGTATTACTCTGCTGGAAAATTCCGGCATCACCCTTTCGGGTATCAACTTTACCGGATTGCCTGATATCAGTTCCATAGATTACCGGAGATTGCCGGAAGATACCGCAAAACCCGGAGCGGTAAATATTCTGCTCACTCACTCCCCGGACGGGGTGATCGCTGCTGACAAGGGAAAATTTCTGTGCAATTTTACCGCTGCATTTTGCGGACATACCCACGGGGGGCAGATACGTCTGCCGTTGATCGGGTCATTGTACTGTCCGAGTTTTTACCGCTGCAAATTTGACCGGGGGGTATTTGGCCGCCGGGGGAGCGATTTCAAAGTGATCATCAGCAGCGGTATAGGCGAACACCGGAAAGGTTTCCGGCTGTTTTGTCCTCCTGAAGTGGTTATCGCGGAGCTGGTTTGCCGATGAGACGGATAATTTTTATTACAACAGTTCTGATGGTCGGACTTATTGCGCTGCTGCTGTTTTCTCTGAAGTGCGGGATATTGGAGTGCAGTTATTCAGATGCGGTGAAAGCTCTGACGGCGTCCGGAGATTTTCCGGCATTTCTCATCCGGGAATTGCGGCTGCCGCGGACACTTTTAAGTATTCTTTCCGGAATGGGTTTTGCTGTTTCCGGAGTGATTTTGCAGAAAGTTCTGCATAATGAACTTGCCGCGCCGGATATTCTGGGGATCTCCGGCGGTGCAGGATGTGCCGGATTGATATTGCTCATATATTTTCCGTTGTTCAGCCGTTTTCTCGGGATCGCGGCATTTGGCGGAGCGATGCTGGCAGCGATGCTTATCTGTCTGGCAGCATGGAGCAGAACGCTTTCACCGGTGCGGCTGATTCTCTCCGGTGTGGCATTGGGAGCGTTATTCAGTACGGCGTGCGGGGCGGTGATCTTCTGCAATTCCGATAAGTTGACCGGAGTGATGGAGTTCACATTCGGCGGATTTTCCGGGAAAAATATGACAACTGTCTGGCAGACATTGCCGTTTTTTGCCGTTACGCTGATATTGACACTCTTTCTGCCGCGTAAATTGGAACTGCTCTCTTTAGGTAAAGATGAAGCACGATCTCTGGGGTTGGCGGTGGAGCGTGCGCGGCTGTTGGCGTTGACCACTGCGGCCTTGGCGGCAGCGACGGCGGTATCGGCTGCCGGACTGTTGGGATTTGTCGGTTTGATCTCCCCGCACATTGCCGGAGCATTGCTCAAAACCAGACGCAGCGGGGTGCTGCTGGTAAATTCAGCTCTTGCCGGAGCGATCCTCACTCTCGGCGGTGATTTGCTGGGGCGCACGGTTCTTGCTCCCCGGGAGCTGCCGTGCGGGTTGTTTCTTTCCGGAGCAGGGGCATTGTTCTTTCTGATCCTGCTGTTGAAAAACCGGGAGGAGATATGAATATTTCAGTAAATGATCTTGTGGTCAAATTCAATAAAAAAGTTATCCTTGACCGGATGTCTGTCAAATTTCCTGACGGCTGGGTATCGGTGATCTGCGGCGGTAACGGCAGCGGAAAAAGCACCTTGCTGAAAACGGTCGCCGGACTGGTGAAAAACTCCGGCGGAAGTGTGATATATGACAACTGCGATGTGAAAACTTTTTCGCCGTGTCATCTGGCACGCAAGCGGGCTGTTCTGCTGCAGAACCCGTCATTTCCGGCAGCGATGCGGGCAGGGGAACTTCTGAAGCTCGGCCGGTACGCATTTTCCGCCGGAAAAAAAGCGGATGAATGCGCGATTTTTCAGGCATTGAGCGATGCCGGGTGCGAAGATCTTGTTGACCGTCAGCTCGGGACACTTTCCGGCGGAGAACTTCGCAAAGTTTTCCTCGCGCTGGCTCTGGCACAGGAACCGGAACTTTTGCTGCTCGATGAGCCGGAAGCCGGACTGGATGCCGGATTTTGTTCCGCTTTTCCTGCACTGCTCAAAAAATTGGTCAGCGAAAGAAAACTTACCGTCATCATGGTGATGCACAATCTGGATCTGGCACTGCAGTGCGCTGATAAACTGGTGCTGTTGGAAAATGGCCGGGCAGTATTGGATATGCCGGTCAATGAAGCAGGTTTCCGGGAAAAATTAACGGACATCACCGGAAAATATCTGGAGATATTCACCGGTGAATCCGGTATTTTGCGGGCGATCGCCCGTTATTGACTTACCATTCTGAACCGAAGGGGATGAAGAGGATGTGGCCGCCGGTTTTGCCCTGACGTTTGCTCAAGCTGAATACGCGCCACATGAAACTTACTTTGGAGTCTTCGCCATCCTGAACTGAAGATATAAACGGGAAAATTATCCGTTCGGAACGCTTGCCCTCTTTGCGGTAACGGTAGAGCAGATGGAGAATGTGGGTGCTTTCCCGGTCGCCGGATTTTTCTCCTCCGGCAACGAAAAACAGCAAACGCCAGTTGTTGTCGCCGTTGTAGTATTTCTCCTTGCGGAAAAAGAGGCCGTTGCCGATATCCTCATAGAAACGCAAAGTTGAACACTGCTCCATCAATTCCGCCAGAGCTTTTTCCGCCTTTTTGGTATCGCTGAAAGCGGCTTTATCCACTTGGAAGTTGATTGCTTTTGCATGTTTGAGAGCAGTTTCGACATCTTTCCGGTAGTCCAGCAATGCCCGGTGGTACTCCGTACGGGCGATTTTCAGCTCCTCATAACGGATAAGTTTTTCCAACCGCTGGATTTCGGTGTCGGTTTGCCACTGATCGTTGAGTTTGGTATCTTTTTCAATACCGGCAAGCTGTGCGGTCAGCCGTTCCCAGGTGTGCGGCAGAGAGTTGAGTGCTTTTCGCAATTCATTGGCGGAGTGGGCATTTATTCCATCTTTGGCGATATTGAAACCGAATTTGCCCCGGTAAAAGAGGCCGCATGCGGCGTACTGGTCCCGCAGTTCGGCACACTGATACTCTTCAACATTTTTGGTTGTGCTGCTGAAAATAGGATAATCGCTCCGTTTGCGGTGTGTGCTTTTGGCATAGTAGGTCAGCGGAGTCATGATGGTGGTCTTGTCCACTTCCGGTGAGCGTTTGATGAAGGTCATCAGCGGCAGCGAGGTGAAATAACTGCTTTTGCCGTTAAAGCCCCACCAGGTGAGCAGCGGTACGATGGTGCGGTAGCCCCGATCGCCGCCGTGATCGGTTTTGTACCAGAAAAGCGGCAGTATTCTGCCTGAATGTAGCTTGTAAGTCGGCAGATCGTATTTGGCGCGCAATTCATCGATGAAGATCTGCAAAGTGTTGTTATCCACCACTTCCGGCGGCAGCGTGAGTGCGGGATCAAGTTTCTTCAAAAGTTCCACGATCTCCGGCTTGCGCTGGTTGAAAGATTTGCCGCTGCCATCATAGCGCAGATCATGGAATATCTGCATTTTGCCGGTCCGCTTGTAGCGTTCCTCTGTACAGAAATAAGAGAGCAGCACAACGGAGCAGAACTCTTTTTCCGATTTTGTAAAAAGAGCATCAAATTTTTTATGTGTATACGATCCGAAAACTGGACCGAGCAGGTCAAAACTGAAGAAATCACCTTTTTTGGCGTTGCCCGCCAGCAGCAGAAAACGGTTTTCATAATCGCCGTTTTCGGAAAATGAACCGATCCACAGCGGAAGGAATCCATAGGTTTTTTCAACTTCCGAATGCAGGGTTTTGAAGATTTCCGCCCGACAATTTTCAAAGGCGGTCCGGTCTGCCGGAAATGGTTTTTTCCCCTTGAATCGGTAATTCCACTCATTTTTGAGTTCGGTGATGTCATCGGAGTTGTGTTTGCTCCAATACATATTGTAGAGCCACTGGTATTTCCCGGATTTTACAGCGGTATTGCGAGTATAGACGGCAAGGCAGATGAAAAGATCTTTATCCTTTCTGGACCACCGTTTGCTGACATCGCCGTCTTTATCAACGGTGTAATGCAGAGGCGAGTTGTCATATTCATATATAAAGAGCGGGGTGTAGTAGGCACCGCCGGAGTAAGTCTCCTTCCACTGCCAGGTCAGGGGAACCAGCCCGAAACCGGTTTTGTTCCAGCCGAAAAGCGTGACCCAGCCGTGACCGTCCGCCGGATTCCATGCAGTCAGCGGAAAAAGGATGCTGTAATCGTCACCCTCGTGGTTGTAAAAAGGACGGAACGCAAAGCCGTATGGGTCTTTATCGATCATCGGCCAGAGAATTGTCCAGTAATCATTGGAACGGAAAAAGAAGGGCCATATATTTACAAGAGTATCATCCATCCCGGCAACTTTTACTTTGTTGGCGCGTTTGGCACTGGATAATTCGTTGCTGAGCTTCTGGTATTTGGCGGAACGGACACGCACGGTTTTCGGGGCAGAGTACTCATCTAGCACACCGCCGGACATCCGGAACATCCGGTCACTGCTGGCGCATCCGGCAATCAGTAAAAAGAATACGGAAAAATATAAAGCTCTTTTCATAAATCAGCCTCCATTTTAATTTTACCGCTGAACAGTTTTAATATACTATAACATATAAGATGAATATTTTCAAGCAAATATTGTTTAAAAGTGATA
>SUWK01000042.1:0-6835 GCA_015061525.1 Lentisphaerota bacterium | reverse complement strand
TACCGTTTTTTTCGGAAATGTGCAGCTTGAACAAAAAATGTGAAAAATTTTTTTCTGATCTCTTGTAAATCACATGATAATGTGCTATGTTAACCAACAGTAGTTGTATTGTACCTTGATTTTAAGGTATGTAAAAAACAAAAAAGGAAGAATTAAAATGAGCGACAAAAAAGAAATTTTCGCAGACGGAATCGGTCAGATCCACTTTGCCGGCGGCATGGTTCGTTATGATTTCGTGACCCTTCAGCCCGCCGAAGACGGCAAGACTCCCGGCACCCAGAGCAACATCCGCATCGTCATGCCTCCGCAGGGATTCCTCGCCGCTTTCAACAGCATGCAGCAGCTGATCGACAAGCTTCTTGAAGCCGGTGTTCTGCAGAAAAACGAAGCTGCCAAGAAATAATCTCTTTGCCCGGTATTATGACAGCAGAAAAGAATAACACTCTTTACCGTTACGAGGGGGCAATAGACAGCGCGACTGTTTCGTTGTATCCTTCGTTACGGCTGCCGTCTGATGCTCTGCAAATAGATGTGCCTGAAGTTCCGAGTGAAGAGAAAGTCTACACGGTACGGAATAATGGCAGTTCCGCCTATCGCTGGCTGCAAATGACCAGCAGGCGTTTTTCTGAAATATTCATTACGGTAAGTTCGCTGATTCGCAATACGGCAACGAAAGTGCGGCGGTTCATCCGCTGTGCCGTAAGCCGGATAAGTTCATCGCTTACTTTCCGTCAAACGGTTTGTTTGAGGCTATGAGAAAAGTGGTGAATATTTCTGTAAATATTTGTAAAGCAAAAAGATCACTTACGGAATATGGAGTATATCCATACGCCGCAGGTGGTCTTTTTGCTTTGCTGTATAAAAAAAGTGTGATCTAAAGATAATTGTTTCGTGTCATTTACCATAAATAGTAACCAACAACAAAAAGAAAGGAAATGTTCATGAGCATGTACAAAAACATCTTCGTGAATGAAGACTGGGATGCCGGTTCTTCACAGATCCAGGGGATCAATGGTGAGATTCTCGTTTTCGGCGAGACAGCATTCAGTTCTGTCGAGCAGGCGGTCTCCGCCGTTGGTGACGGCAATGCGATCGTCATCAAAGTCGCCAGCGGCAAATACGACGGTTTTACCGTTGATGCCGTCGTTACCGGGGGGATGATTTCAAGTCCCACCAAAGTGGTCGCTGTGGATTTCAATGGCGGTACGATGACCACTGCTGACGGTGAAGTTACTGTCGCAGATTCCGGTTTCAGTGCTGAAGCGCAGCTCTCCATCATCAACGACCTTAATGCCAACAACGCCGCTAACGGTACGGTTTTCGTCGCCGATACGGTGACTGCTGACACCACGCTGCTCGTCGGCATGGGTGAAGCAGATTACGTTGTCGGTACTGATGCCGCTGCGGTTTATGCTGAAAATGCGGAAGATGCCGCTGTCATCGTTAATGGTGTGGAAAATTCCAGCATTCTTGCCAGCCGGAATATTTACGTCAATACAGCGTATGACAGCTCTACTGAAGGTTGGGGAACAACCCACTTCAGCAGTTACAACTCTGCGTATGCTTATGCTACTGCCAATGGCGCAAATGCCACGATGATCATTGAAAACGGCAGCGGTACTTACATCAGCAATGAGCATAAAAATTATAAGAACCTCAATATGACGGTCAGAGACGGCGCAACTGCTTATTACGCCGGAAATAAACTGGATATGACCTATGATGTGGTTATTGAAGCCGGTGCGAATTTGGTTACTGCCCGCGGCAAGAACAGCACCAGTTACACTCATATCAAAGATGGCGGTTCTCTGACTATCGGCAGTGCCGGTTCAGATAAGAAAGCGGTCTTTGATTTCGGTACTCAAGCCAATGCCCACTCCATTGACGTTGCAGTTCTCTGGCAGGGCAGTCTGAATGCCACCAATGCGATCATCAAAGTTGGTGATTTCGGATTCAACGGGGCTGCAAATTTCACCGATTGTGAAGTGACCGTTGAAGGTATCGTTGCTTTCGGTAAAGGTTTCTTCAATCAGACGTTGACCAATACGACGATGAATGTCGGCGGTCACTATCTGCGTAATGACAACAGTTATTTCAACCCCTCCGGCACTTTGCTCAACAACCTGACCATGACCAACTCCACCATCAATGTAAATGACGGTGCTGACGGTACTGTTTCTCAGACGGTCACGATCAAAAAGCTGACGATGACCGGTTCAACTGTCAACACCGAGGGTGCGGTCGAAGTTACCGGTGCGCTCAATCTTGACAGCAACAGTTCTCTGGTCGCCGACTCTCTGACTTTCGGCAGCAGCGGCAAAATCACGATCAATATTCTTGACGGCTTTACCGGCGGTAAAATCATCGACATTACTGGGGAAAATGGTTTGACCGATGATATTCTGAGCAAGATCACTCTTAACGGTGCGGCTGACGGTCTCAGTGCGGCGATCGTGGATGGCGATATTTTTGTGGTCGATCAGAGTGCCGCGCTGGAATTCAATACCGAAGAAAAGAACACCATCACCGATACGGTCGTTGCCAAAGATGTTACTGTGACCAACAGCAAAGAATTGGCAGTTACCGGCGGCATCAATGCTTTGGATTCTGCCACGATCACCAACGCCAAAGACGGCGAAACGGAAGGCAAACTCAATGGCGGTTATGATGCAGAAGGCAAAGAACTTGCCGCAGAAATCACTGCTGAAAACACCATCGTGTTGCAGAATGACGGTCATGCCAACGTTGATCTGGATGCAAAAACCATCATTATTGCCAACAACAGCGAAAACACCCTGATCGGCAATATCGGTACTGCTGATACTGAAAATGTCATCATCGCTGATGGTGAAGCAACTGCCGATGGTGTGACCATCGACGGCAACGGTGTGGTTGACGGTGCGATCAAAAACGCGACCATCACCGCCGCCAACATCGAAATCGGCGGTCAGAATGTTTCTGACACGACCATTAACGGTTACACTGAAATCATCTCTGACAGCAGTTTTACCGATGTTGCGACAAGTGGTATTGTTTCGGTTGGTTACAAGAATGAAAATGCCGCTGATACCACTTTGACTCTTGCCGGTGACACTGATATTACCGCGTTGTATGTCGGTAAAGAGGGCAGAGAAAACGAATATAAAGCTGTCATCTCCGGAGAAGATACTGAAGTCACTCTCGGCAACCTTTACAGCCGTACTGATTCAGTGGTTGAAGTTACTGACGGAGCGACCGCCAATATCGGTTATTGGCAGAGCAAAGGTTCAGTTCTTATCGACGATGCAACGGTCAATCATACCGGAGTCAATATGTATGTTTACAACAATGACTCCACCAGTGTCGCTGAAATCAAACTGACCAACGGTGCAACGCTGAATTCCGATGCCAACTATGCCATCTATCTCGGCAACAGCGAAGGCGGTCCTGCCAAAGGCAATGCTGCTCTGATTCTGGAAAGCGGTTCAACTCTTAACACCAGAAACCTGATCCTCCACGCCGACGGTACCGTTGAGGAGGTCGCCGGTGCCGCTGCCAAAACCAGCGTTTCCGTGACTGATTCAACCTTGATTGTTACCGGAACGATGACCAACAACGGTACATTCACCGTTTCCGGCGAAAGCACATTGAAGATCGCTAATTTGAGTGGTGATGCCGATATCACCGATGCCGAACTTCAGGATGGCTCCTACATTACCAATGGTAACGGAACGATCTACTTCAACGGCAGCAACGCTATTGATGGTGCAGTCACTATCGGTTCTGAAATCTACAACTATGGTAAACTTGATGTACAAGATGGTGCAACCTTTACCAACCAGTCCGGCAAAATCACTTATCTGGTCGGTTCCGGCGCTTCTTTGAATGTTGCAGAAAACGCAACCGTCAAGGTCAACGATCTGTGGAACAATGTTCAGGGTTCTGCCGTCAGCACGATCGACGGTACTGCGGAGATCTCCCATAACGCCTGGTTGAGAAATGCCACTATCAATGGTTCTCTCAGTGTTGAAAATCAGCTTGCCGTTTACAGCAATGATGCTTTCAATGTCAATGGCGAACTCACCATCAACGGTAATGGCAGCCCCGCTGGCTGGCTTATCGGCAACCCCGGCAGTTCCACCGGTGCTTACGCCGGAAATATTACCGTTAATGTTACCGGCGGTACAGTTAATGTTACCGGAAACAGCACTGGTGAAGAAATCATTATCCAGCAGTATGGTATTTTCAACATCAATTCCAATGCTCTGGGCAAGTCTGGTACAGTCAGCGTCAACGGTATCATTACCAACAAGGGTGAAGTCAATATTACCGATGGTTCTATGACTTCCAACTACAAGATCACCAACTCCGGAACAATGAATGTTACCGACGGTGCAGTCACCGCAAGTTCCATCACCAACACCGGAACGATCTCCCTGACCGTCACCGATGAGAAACTTGCTTCTCTGGGCGGCAGTGCCTACTACATGGTCAACCAGACCGGCAGCGGTGCGGCTCTTGATCTGGGAATCAACTACAACGGCAATGTCTACAATGTTGGCGACTCCATTACTGTCGGCGATGTTGTTTACAACGTGGTTGCTGGCGACGGCAACGATATCGCCATTCAGGCACAGGCAACTGTACTGACGGTTGATTCCAGTATTGATGCAAGTAACGGTTTCAATCTTTTCAAAACTGCCAAAGAAGCGTTGGCGGCTGCCAATGCCAACGGCGGAGCGGTCATCAACATCAATAAAATGACTGCCAATGACCCGCAGAATGCCGAGTTCGCTCTGACCAATGCCGGAACTTACACGGTTACCGGCGGTACCGGAGCTTTGTTTACTCCGGTCGTGGTAAACGGAAAAGATGTGGAACTCAATTTCAGCAACGCATTTGTAACTCTTGGCAAACTGCGTGGCGGAAAAGATGCTTCCAATGTCTATCAGCACAACAGCGTTAACGTCACGGATTCGGTCATCGCGTCTACCTCCTACGGCGGATACGGCGGCGGCTGGGCGACTTTCTATGATTGCGCAGTGACGATCGACAACTCCATTTACGGTATTAACCTGAATAAATATTCCAATGTTCAGAATTTGCCGAGAAGTGCCGCTGATGTCAAAACTGCCATCGCCGCCGGAGAATATACTCTGGCAAGCGGCGGCGGTTACAACGGTCAGCATATCGGTACCGTCGGTTCACTGGAAATCAATGATTCAACGGTCTTCACCGGCTTCTTCTCAGTTTCCGATCGCGGCTATGCTGATATTGACAACAGCGTTATCTATGTTTGCGGCAGTCTGGGCGTCGGTGACGGAACAATTGCCAAAGCCAATGACTCCAACAACAGCGGTTGGGCAAGCACCTCTGCCGAAGGTTTCCGGACTGGTGAAGTTGCCACCATGGATATCACCGACTCCATCGTCCGAAATATCACACTGAATGGCGAGGGCGGCGGTTTGCAGGTCGGCAGCAACAGCAAAGCCGGCGTGTTGAACATCACCAATTCTGAATTTGACTTTACTGCCAAAGGTGAAACCTCCGATTATGCGGCGGTCTACGCAAACGGTACAGTCAATGTTACCGATTCCGTATTCAAAGTCGGAACCCTGAACAACGCCGGTACGGTCACCATTGCCAACTCCGCAATTGAAGCGGCAGAGATCACCGGCAGCGGAACTTTCACCATCGGTGCCGGAAACACTGAACTGCAGATCGGCAGCTTGAATCAGGATGTCTATGCCAATCAGAACAGTGATGAAGCGATCACTCTTACCGGTAACATCGGAACTGCCAACAAATTCCGGGTGTACGGCGATGCCACGCTCGACGGCTTCAACGTCAATGCCTCTTACACCGGTCTGACAGTAAGTGCCACCGGTCAGGTTCTGACCTACGGCGATACCGTGATCTCTGACAGCACGATGGCCTTGAACTACTATCAGGCAACCGGCAGTGTGCTGCTTGAATCCGGTTCGACCATCAGAACTGCCAATATCAATATCTATGATATGCAGGAAGATTCCGATTTCGTGGTTCAGGGCAATCTTGAGGCTTGCACCTTTATCGTGGTCAATGACTACTATAATCCCGGCAGCGGTTCTGAAGTCATCATTGACAAAGGCGGTGTCCTTACCGGTCTTACCCAGAACGGCAACGGCAGATTTGATATCCAGGTCGGCAATATGACCGTGTATGGTACGGTCAACGGCAGCTGGAGCGGCGGCGGCGGCACTGCTTATATCGGCAACAGCGGTCTGGATGCTTCGTTGACGGTCGATGGTGCTGACGCGACGTTTGTCAACAGTGGTACCCAGAACCTCATCGTTGGCACTGACGGCGTGCTGAATGTGGTCAACGGTGCAACCTTTGACTGGGCGGCGAAAATCACCAACAAAGGCAGTATTTCCGTTGATGCCGGCAGTAATTTCTCTGCCGGAAGCATTGCGAACACCGGTTCGATCAACAGTGAAAACGCCGGAGAAATGGTCGTTCTCAGTGATATGACTGTTTCAGGCGATGTAAAAACTGCCGATCTGATCATCAATGCCGGTGGTTCACTGACCGCTGGCAGCATTACGGTCGACAACCTGACGCTTGCCATCGGCAGCAATCTGACGCTGACCGGCAGCGGTTCCAGCGTGAGTGCCGACTTTATCACCGTCACCGGAACGATTTCCAGTGCCGAATATGGTTTGGTACTTCAGGGCTGGACCGGCGACTTGCTTGGCAAAGAGATCCGTTTTGATGCCAACGGCGACGGTACGATCAGTGCTAATGAGGTTTTCACCGTGCAGAGCGACATTACCGGTTTGAGCGGAGTGAACTTTGTTTCCATCGACGGCAATCT
>SUWK01000041.1 GCA_015061525.1 Lentisphaerota bacterium | reverse complement strand
TTAGTTCGACTGGCAGGTCTGAATATAGTGTAGTAGCAAAGGTGATCTTTTACAAACTATTTCTAAAGATTTTTTCGGTACTCACCGGCAAAGCCGGTGGTTTTATTGACCTGAAGGTGTATAAAAAGAAAAACCCAGCGGATGTTACTCCACTGAGTTTTCTTTGCCTACTTTCTTTTTGCAAAAGAAAGTAGGGTAATTCGTTTTTCTTTTGCGAACTATTCTTTTTCCGTAAAAAGAAAAGTAAGTTATTCTTCGGTAAAGCTGTCTTTGCCGACACCGCAGGCAGGACAATTCCAACTTTCGGGAATATCCTCAAAAGCGGTTCCCGGGGCGATACCGTTATCCGGATCACCGGCGGCAGGATCGTAGACATAACCGCAGACTTCGCACACATACTTTTTCATAATACACCTCACTTATTTTTTTTACAACCGGCACTTTGCCGCTTTATTCCAAACCTTTTTTCTTCCGCTGTACCGTATAGTACAAGCTCAACGAATAATCAGTTGCCACCATGGAAAAATCCAGTATGTACAGCCAGAACACCGCGTTGGTCAGACATCCGCTGCCAAGATTGGATGCTTTGCCGATAATACCGCAGAGGTAACCGATCAGAACCAGTGAAAGAAAGATAAAACTTTTACCTTTCGGATTTTTTACTTTCAGCGTTTTAATGATCGCCGGCGGCCAGCTCACACCGAAACATACCAGCATTATGCCTTCCCACATCCGTAATTTCTCCCCCGTCAAACAGATTGTTTCAACTGCTCAGCCAGAGTTGCTCCGGCATCAAAAGCTCTCTTGAGTTCATCTGCAGTCGGTTTATATTTCGACTGGATAAACGGTATCGGCTGCTCAAACTTCATTGCCTCAAGTTCAGCGGAAATCTGTTTTGCCCCCTCTCCGCTCCAACCGCACGAACCGAAAGCAAAACCGATCTTGTTCAGCGGTTTGAGTCCCTTGATATAGGTGAGAATATCCGCCATGGCAGGGAACATCTGATTGTTCATCGTCGGCGCACCGAAAGCTGCCAGACCGGAGTTCGCCACAGCGGTCATCACTGCGCTTCGCTCACTGACGGCAAGATCGATAATGGAAACTTCCACCCCCGCACTGCGGACACCATCGGCAAATGCCCGGGCCAATGCCTCTGTAGCGTGCCACATGGTAGCAAAAACAACAACTGCCCGCAACTGCGGCTTCTGCCCGGCATAGCGGCGGTATGCGGCAAACACTTTGTCAAAATCTTTGCGGAAGATGGGACCGTGATCCGGAGCAATGACCTTTACCGGCAGATTCAACGCCGGAAGAGAATCCAAAAGAGCCAGAACTTTGGTACTCTGAGCGTTGATGATGTTGGCATAATATTTGCTCATTTCGTGTTCAATAAGCGCACCGTCGTACTCATCAGCCCAAAGTTTACTTCCGGCAAGGTGCTGTCCGAAAGCATCCTGAGAAAAAAGCACCCCGTCCCGGTCGTAGAAGCTGATCATACTGTCCGGCCAGTGCAGCATTTTGGTTTCCACAAATGTCAACGCCCCACGCCCCAGAGAAATGGGATCTTTGGCGACTTCAGCATCCAGACCGTAGTATGCTTTGAGCGTTTTTGCCCCCATGGCAGAGGCGATCACGCGTTCCGGTTTGATCGCAGCGATTGCCTGCGGCAACGCTCCGGAGTGATCCGGTTCTGCGTGATTAGAGATGATATAATCGATTTTTGCCGGGTCGATGACCGTGGAAATCCGTTCCATCATCTCATTAAAAAACGGCTCTTTGACTGTATCGACCAGTGTAACTTTTTCATCAATAATCAAAAATGCGTTATATGTGGTGCCGCGTTCGGTAAGGTATCCGTGAAAGTTCCGGACACTCCAATCCACGGCACCGACCCACCACACGTTTTCTGAAATTTTTTCAGCGTTGTAAAAACTTTTCATAAAATTCCCCGTCATTTTGTTTTCACGGTTTTTTCCATAATCCGTGAATATTGCAGCTTGCCCGGATGATCAATTTAGGCGACAGCGGCACATAAAACGCCGCCTGCGGCAGATCACCCGGCTTGAGGTAACAGCGGTTGACATAAGAACCGTTGATCACCTCGATCCACTCTATATAGTGTTCTTCTGTCATCGGATGAGGCACTTCCCCCACCCTGACTAAAATTCCATCCTCACAACATTCCACCACAGGAACATGTTTTTCAACAGCGGCATCCTGCTGATTTTCTCTCTGCAACGTCATCGGCACACCGCAGCATACCGGCAAATTGCCATCACATTCGCACGCCCGGGTGACCTCCATCTGCAAACCGCATCTGGAACAACGGTAGATTTCATTGTGTTTCATATCACACACTTTCTCCGCCGCACACCGTAAAAAAACACTCATCCCCGATGAAACTGTCACGATACCGTGTTCCGATATCGCACTGCAATATTAATATACGTGCTTTTTATGCTTTTTCAACTTGAAATTGCAAAAAACAAGGATATATTTGACCTGTAAACCTAACAGGAGAACAATTATGTCAGAAACCAGAATACCCGACGATATAGCCTGCCTCAAATATGCCGAAGCACAGCAGGAAATGGAAAAACTCATCCGGAAAATAGATGCCGGCGGCATGTCCGTTGAAGATATCGCCGAATGTGTCGAGCGCAGCTGTTTCCTTGCCATGCACTGCCGCAATATCCTCACGTCCATAGAAAAAAGAATCCTCCTGCTGACCGGGGAACTGCAGCAGGGAGGTGTCTGGACAGATTTTGAAAGCAATGATTCATCAAGGAACAATCAAGCCCTTGATGATGAGCCGCCGTTTTGACGCTCTTCAGTGAATGACCGCAGAATTCCGCTGAACAGCCGTTCTCACCGGTTTTTCAACTCATTCTGCTGAGCGACCAGCTGATCGGCTCCATAAATACGGCGGAGTTTCGGTTTTTCGATTTTTCCTGTCGGATTGCGCGGCACTTCTGCGAAGATCACTTTGCGCGGCCGCTGATAGCGCGGCAGTGCCATGCAGAAGTCATTGAACTGATCTTCTGTAAGAGTGTGATCCGGCTTGAGTTCCACGATAGCGGCAGCGATCTCACCGAGCCGGGGATCCGGCAGGCCGATAACGGCGACGTCCTTGACCGCCATGTGTTTGCGGATAAAATCCTCGATCTGAACCGGATAGAGGTTCTCTCCACCAGTGATGATCACATCTTTTTTGCGGTCGACCAGATAGATAAATCCGTCTTCCGATTCTCGTGCCATATCTCCGGTAAAGAGCCAGTTGTCATCCGACAGCACCTCGCGTGTCGCTTTTTCATCTTTGTAATAACAGCGCATCACGCCGTCACCGCGCACAGCCAATTCACCGACACAGCCGCGTTCAACGTCCTGACGCTTCTCATCGACGATCCGGGTTTCCCACTTGTAACCGGCAACCCCGATAGCTCCGACGTGGTCGATATTCTCCATTCCCAGATGGACGGCACCCGGTCCGATGGATTCACTCAAACCGTAGTTGGTATCGTAAGAGTGATCGGGAAAATGTTCTTTCCACCGTTTGATCAGACTTGGCGGCACCGGCTGGGCTCCGATGTGCATCAGACGCCACCGGGACAAATCGTAATCTTCCAGTTTTATTTCTCCACGGTCGATCGCGTCCAGAATATCTTGCGCCCACGGCACAAGCAGCCAGACGATGGAGCATTTCTCCCGGGAAACGGCGTTGATGATCCACTCCGGCTTGATGCCGCGCAGCAGAACAGCTTTGCCGCCGACCAGAAAACTGCCGAACCAGTGCATTTTCGCCCCGGTATGGTAGAGAGGGGGAATACAGAGGAAAATATCTTTATCCGTCTGCTGATGGTGATTCTGCTCGACCAGACAGGCGTGCATCAGAGCGCGATGCCGGTGAACGATCGCCTTGGGAAATCCGGTGGTGCCGCTGGAGAAATAAATCGCGGCATCGTCTTCATCGTCAATGGAAACTGCCGGATTTTTACCGGAACAGTATGCCACCAGACTGCTGTAGGATTCGGCGAAAGACGGACAATCTTCACCGACGTAGATGAACGATTTTATCCGCGGCAGCCGGTCACAGATATCCTCCACGCGGCCGGTGAATTCCGGCCCGAAGATCAGATAATCGGCATCCGCCAGATCCAGACAGTAGCGGATCTCGTCGGCGGTATAGCGGAAATTCATCGGCACCGCCATTGCACCGCTTTTGAGGATACCGAAGTATATCGGCAGCCACTCCAGACAATTCATCAGCAGAATGGCAACTTTGTCACCTTTGCGGATACGGCGGGTCAGCAGAAAGTTGGCAAGACGGTTGGCTTTGCGGTCAAATTCGCCCCAAGTCAATTCAGAACGGAAAGAATCGGTACGGCTCGGTTCAATAAGAGCGTAGTCGCGCCATGAGGTGCGCCTTTTTTCCAGCTCCTGCGGATTGATCTCCACCAACGCCACTTCATTTTCTCTTTCGATGGCGTTTTTTGTCAAAATGTCAGTAATCGGCATTTCAAGCATCCTTATGTATTAATGTTTCAAAAAACAATCATTTTTTAATATATCCTGTAATCAGAGTATTTTCAACACCGTAAAAGTTTTTTCCGGCTTGAAAAATTATTTTATCCGGCTATATTATTCCGGAAAGCGTAAATCACCCTCTTTCACCGCAGAATATCTGCAACAGCAAATACAGGATAAAATATTATGGACAAGCTAAAAAACATCTTCCCGGTCAAATGGGAATTTTCCGGAGAATATCTCGATCCGGAAGCGATCAATGAACAGCAGCTTGCCGGTCACGTTGAAGCCCGCAAAGTTCCCGAAAGCACCGCTTACAAAGTTCCCAAAGATCTCTAGAAATTCATTCTCAGTCTGTAAACTTATGCCATTGCAAAGCATCAGCCACGTTAAAAGATTATCCAGAGTCGGGGTCTACGCAGATCCGGACAACCGGAATCATATTCCGGAAAAACTGGCGCAGAACCGGGAAAACATAGAGATCCTGCTTGCCGGAGAGGTCTTTTATCCAAATGAAAGAGGTCAGAATCAACGCTTCGGCAGGGGAACTATCTTCTGGCACCGCAGCGGAGAATTTGATATTTTCAACAACACCGTAAGCTCATCACGCTACCGCTGTGCCGTCTTTACCTTTGAAGTAACTTCATTCAACCGCCCTGTGCCTTCCATCGGGCAGTGGCAGGATCCCGGAACGCTGGAAAATTTCATCCACGAAGCTTCGGAATTGTTCCTTTCCCCGCAAACCGACAATGAGTTTCTCACCATCTGGTGTTACGGCACTTTGCTCAGGCAATTCATCACCACCGGTTTCTGCGCCGGAGAAACTCTGCCGCCCCTGCTGCAGAACGCTTTACTGCATATCAATACCAGAATACCGGATGCGGTGAGTATAAAAGAATTGACCGATACGGTAAAGTGTTCATCCGTACAACTTCACCGGCTGTTTATGCAGCATTTGAAAATGTCTCCCGGGGAATATATCCTGCGCCAGAGACTGCTGCATGCCGCCAATCTGCTGTTGAGCGGGCTTGCCATACAGCGGATCGCCGATGAATGCGGTTTTCAAAGCGTTCCGGGTTTTTACAATGCCTTCCGCAAAGTTTACCACTGCTCCCCCGGAGAATACCGCGGCAGGGCGGCTTTCTGTAACAACATGAAGCTTAACACTTCCAAATAAGTTCACCCGACTTTCTGCCCCGGGGAGATTGTTCCCGGTTAAACGATGTTATTTTTGTTTAATAAATGCAATTTTTATTTAATTGCATTATAAAAATCCCTGTACTATATTAATTTTGTCAGAGCAACATCATACACCGTTGCCAACACAGTCAACATCTTAATTCAGAAAGGGAATCGTATGAAAAAGAGATCGTATGAACGCACTTACGCCAGAAAGTCAGGCACCCGTTTCACCTTGATCGAATTGCTGGTGGTCATCGCCATCATTGCCATTCTTGCGGCGATATTGCTCCCGGCGTTGAACAGTGCGCGTGAGCGCGGGCGCAGTGCCAGTTGTATTTCGCAGCTGAAAAACCTCAACAATAAACTGACATTCTATCTTGATGATAATGCCGATTTCTATCCCTACAGTTCTTACTCCACCTCTGCTGTGGACTGGTGGTGGAAAGTGATGGATGTTTGGACTTCAGCTGAAGTCAACAGCGGTGAACAATGCGAATGCCCCTCTGCCAATGCTGCCGAAGAAAATCTGGCAATCTCTGCCCGGATCAATTATGGAATGAACTACTATCTGGGCAACAGCACCCGTTACAAAAGCGGTCAGATCAAATCCCCCAGTTCCACGATGATCATGGCTGACACGAAAAAAAGGACTCATCCGAGCTGGGGCGGCAAAGACAATTCCAGCGTTGGAGAAGCGGCAATGCGGCACAATACCCGCGCCAACATGTTTTGTGCCGACGGTCACGCAGATACCATTTCCGAATCACCCACCGGCAAGAATGACACAGTAGACGGACGCTACTGGCTCTCTCCGGATGCGGCAAGCAACCCGGAACTGTAATATATTGGAGATTCCAATGAAAAGATTTTTTTATCTGCTGTCGATGCTGACCGCGATTTATCTGCATGCAAATTCAGAGCTGATGCTGCTGGATTTTGAAGATCCCAGGCAGGCAAAAAGTTTTGAAGGTCTCCAGGGCAATGCCAACAGTATGACCCATATCGATGATCCTGCGCTGGTCATTTCCGGCAAAGGCACCGGCAAAATCTTCATGCCCATCGGCGGCAAAGGCGAAAACCGCTGGCCCAGACTGCTCTACCGTTTCCCCAAGCATCTGCGAAATTGGGATTCTTTTGATGAATTGCGTTTTGATTACACCAACCCCACCCCGGAATATGACCGGTTGACGATGAGTGTGTTGGATCAGGATGCGGTATCCTACCCGTTTTACGGAGCAAAACTGGATAAGAAAAAAGGTGAAATCGTCTGGCATCTGCCGGAAGCGATCCGGGGTAAAGAGATCCGGGCGATCCGCTTTGTTATCGGGGATTCTCCGGTGGAGCGCATTGTCTACATCGACAACATCCGTCTGACCACTTCTGAAGAATCTTTCCAGAAGAAATGTGCAGAATTCATGCGCCGCATCATGCGGGAAACCGCCGTTGACCAATGGCAGAAGGCCGGAATGGCAAAAGAGCGTGAAGATTTGATTGCCACTGTGCGTGCGATCACCGATTCCAAAGAAGATTTGCTTAAACGGGCAGAAAAACTGCAGCAAATTTCTGCAAAATATGAAGAGTTGAAAATCAAAATGTGGCAGATACTCTGTCAGAAAAATGTTGATGAATTCAACCGGAAATACCCTGCTGATGCCCCATGGGGTTACGTATGGGCAAGCGGTATGCAGAAAGTTTACCGCTCGGAACTCCCATTTGAGGGAACTTTTGGCGGCACTCCGTCACTCTCCCTTGCCAGACGGGAACGCGAGGGCGTGCAGATCGTTCTGCGTGCCAGAAAAGAATTGAAAGATGTCAATGTAAAAGTTACGCTGGATTCCCCCAATGGCAAATTGACCGTTACCCCGCTGCTGGTGGGTCATGTCAAAGTCCCCAAACCCAGCTACCGGACGGAAAAATGCACCTGGTGGCCCGATCCGCTGCTGGCTTACACAGATAAATTCCCTCTGGATGCCGATGTATGGCAGGCGATCTGGCTGGATGTCTGCCCCGCTTATGATTGTCCGGCAGGGGTTTATACCGCTAAAGTCACCGTCTCCGCTCCCGGAGTACCGGATTTGCAAATCCCGGTAAATATCAATGTGTGGAATTTTGTTCTACCGAAATTTCCCTCGCAACCATCGCTGATCAACTTTCATACCGACAGCAACCATGCGGCTTTCATTCCCAAAGAACGCAGACAGCAAATTGCCGGAGAATTTATCGCCTACCGCAGAGGTCAGCGTAAATTTGAATCCCTTTCTGATGAAGCAAAGAAACTGCGTCAGCTGGAAATCGATACCGAAACTCTGCTGCTGGAACACAATGTCACCCCTGCCCCGCTTTATATCACTTTGCGCCGTCTGGCAAAAGATGATGTCCAGCGTTGGCGCAACGGCGGCGGACGCAGTTTCAGCGTGACCTATCTGCCCCCCAAGGATGCGAAAATCGGTCAGCCATTCGCCCCGTGGGTGGAAAATATGGTAATGAACAATCTTAATAAGACCATTCCTGCCCTTGAAGCAGCCGGATTGATGGATGGCGCATATTGTTACGGATTTGACGAGATCAAAAATGACAAATTTTTCGCCGCTATGCAGTTGATGAAAAAGGTCAAAGCCAAATATCCGAATCTGAAAATCATCACCACCACCGAAGACCGGGAGTTCGGAAAAAAGAACGGTCTTGACAAAGTAGTGGATGCCTGGTGTCCGCAGGCGGAGCGTTTTATTGAGCAGATCGACCTTGTCCGGCAGGTGCAGAAAGAGGGCAAAGAGGTGTGGTACTATGTCTGCTGCTGGGATCCCGGCATGGATATGCTGATCGAAAAATCTCTCACCGCCCCACGGCTGCTCTGTGGATTCGCCCAGAAAAAATTCGGTGCCGACGGCTTCCTCTATTATGGAGTTATCAGCGGCAACAAATATCAGGATATGATCACTTCCGGCCCGCTGACCACTCACACAGGCAATAACAGCAGTAAATACAATGGCTGCGGATTGCTGATCTATCCCACGGACAAAGGCCCTGCTTCCTGTCTGCGTTTGAAAGCGATGCGTGACGGTTTTGAAGATATTGAATACTACCATCTGCTCAAAGCCATCGACCCGGCAAAACTTTCCGCAGCCGACCGCAAAGAGCGTGAAGAGCTGCTCAATATCCCCGGCAACGTTGTTACCGGATTGGAAAATTATGACCTTTCCGGTCAAAACACCGCCGCCTACCGGGAAAGAGCCGGTAAATTCCTAGATCGAATGCTGAAAGGCAAAAAAGTGCAGATCGGCAAAGCATCTGCTCCGGAAATCACCTTCTCTGAAAAAGAGAACCGTACCCAAGCCAAAGTGGGCGATACTCTCACATTCACCATCACCGCGCAGGCTGAAGGCGAAGCATTGGATGAGGGCAGCTGTACCTTCATATTGAATAACTCTTTCAACAATCGTCTGCTGGCGGTCAATTGCGATTTTGCCAAACAAAATCCGGTCGTGGTAAATTACAAGGTGGAAGAACCGATGGTTCTCACCGTGCGGATCATTAAGGCAAAGGATGGCAAAGGTAAAGACATCGTTTCCAAAGGGGTAAAAACCCGTGGAATCGCCTGTTCCCCCGAAAAATTGCTTCCCGGCCGCCCTGCCCCGGCAGATTTCGCCAAATTCTGGAACCAGGCAAGAGAAAAGAGCAAAACGCTCAAAGTCACCGCCAAGCCGTTTCCCGCCAATTTCTACAAAAACCGCAAAGCGGCTCTGCTTTCGGTCACGGTCGATGGCGATACCTTTCAGGGGATTCTGATCACTCCGGCAAAACCGGGAAAATATCCGGTAACGGTCAACCTCCCCGGAGCCGGGCCCGGATTCGGCAAACCGTGGGTGAGTAATACGGCGGATTCCATCGGTCTGCATGTGAATGTCCACCGTTATCCGTGGACGGAAGATCAGAAGCTCCGCAATCAATATTACCGTGAAGCAGATAAAAAGTTTGGGATGAGCTACTTCTATTTCGGAGCGGAAAAACCGGAAACTTACTTCTATTATAAAAGCATCATCGCCATTTGCGCATTCACCGATTATGCCATTGCCCAGGAGGAATTTGACGGTAAAAACCTCTTTGCCACCGGTTCCAGTCAGGGGGGATTTCTCGCCACTGCGTTGACGGCGATCCACGGCAAAGTTACCGCTTTGAGCATCAATGTACCGGCGATGTGCGACCACTTCGGTCATCTGCAGGGCAGACAATCCGGCTGGCCCGGATTGTTGAAACAGCGCAAAGATGCCGCCGTTACCGCCGGATATTACGATGCGGTGAACTTCGCAGCTCTGATCAAAGTGCCGACACTGGTTGCAGTAGGTTTCCTCGACTACACCGCCCCTGCCGCCGGAGGATATATCCTTTACAATCAGCTCAAAGGTGAAAAAAATCTGCTCCCGATGCCCGATACCGGACATGCAATAACTCCGGTTTACGGCAAGGCAAGCAAAGAATTTTTCCAGAAAAATAAACAATGACAGAAAGTTGAACCAATGTTAAAGAATGCAGTTATCAAACCGATCACCGGAACTTTTGTCAATATGATGATCTCCGACACGGGGATCAGCAACTCCGGCTTAAAAGAGTGGGAACAGGATTTCAATATGCTGGAAGCTCTCGGCATCGACCATCTGTTTGTGATCCGTACCGAATGCGAAAGAGACGGGTTGCGCATTTCCGCCGAAGACCCCCGCTCCACCACCTGGCCGGAGGATGAAAATCTGCTGGATATGGTCTTCCGCCTCGCAGAAAAGCACAATATGAAACTCTTCCTCGGCGGCCCGCAGAATATTACCAATCTCCATCTGGGCGACTGGAAAAAAGAGATCGATGATACCAAAAGATATTATGACCGGACGGTTGCAAAATATTCCGGGTTCAAATGTTTTCAGGGGTTATATGTAACTTTGGAAGCACTTCCGTGGCACTTCAACTTTCTGGACATCTGCCGTGAGGTGTTGATTTACTTCCGCAAAAATTTTCCGGAAAAGAAAACCCTCATGTCCCCCGGTTTCAACGCATTGACCGGCGATATGTCCCGCCGTTATACCGTTGATGCATGGGTGGATATTTTCGGCAGATACTTCTTTGAACCTGCGGCAGGACTGTTGGATTACTGCGCGTTGCAGGATGGAATTGCCGTACCGGCCTGCTTTCAGGGACAGATCCAGGACAATGGTTTGGCAAAATGGTATAATGCGGTTGGGGAGCTTTTTAAAAAGTGCGGTATTGAAATGTGGAGCAATATCGAAACATTTCAACGGCCATTCCCCGGTCATGGCGAACCATCCGGAGTGTTCCGGCAGGGCGATTACCGTTCATTATACATGAAATTGTCCGAAGCCTCCCCGCTGGTATCCCGCCTCATCACATATGACTTTTTCACTTGCATGAGCCCGAATACCGAATGGGGTTCCTCCGGCAGACTGCTCGCCAGATATATGGAAATGATCGGCAAAAATCCGGAACTGATCAACGAAATATACTGTTAAATGCAAATGCAGAAAATGGGACATCGCATGCAAGCGATGTTCCATTTTTATTCCGTATGCAGTGTTTTTTTGACACACGGCAACCGTTCAATTTGCAAAAGCACTCACTTGGTGCTATATTATATGAATGTATTTGATTTGCAACGGACAAATTAATTATAATTCAGGAGAAAAAAAATTATGTTCAGTGCTTCCGATCTCAAAAAAGGTCTCAAAATCGAAATCGACGGATCCCCCTGGCTCATCACCGAGTTTGAATTCTGCAAACCCGGCAAAGGAACCGCCCTCTACCGCTGCCGCATGAAAAACATGATCACCGGTGCCGGTATGGAGAAAACCTACCGTCCGACCGACAAAATCGATGAGCCGGATATCGAAGAGCGCGAGCTTTACTACTCCTACAACGACGGTCACAACTACGTTTTCAGCGACCCTGTCACCTATGAAGAATTGACGATCGCTCCGGAAATTCTCGGCGACAAAGCCTACTTCCTGATCGAAGAGAGCCTCTGCAACTTCATCCTTTTCAACGGTGAACCCATCGACATTTCCCTGCCGACCTTCATCGAAAAAGAGATCGTGGAAACCGAACCCGGTGTTCGCGGCGATACCGCCACCAACGTCACCAAACCGGCGAAAATCGACAACGGTTACGAGATCCAGGTGCCGCTTTTCATCAATCAGGGCGACATTGTGAAAATCGATACCCGTACCGGAACCTATGCCGAGCGCGTCAGCAAAAAGAACTGACAACACATCTTTTTCAGGGACTCCGCATACCGGAGTCCTTTTTTGTAACGATGCTCATGGCGGCACAGCTCTGATAGAAACAACAACTTTATTTTGATTGAGGAAAATGTTATGTTGAACTCCTGGTGGCTGCCGACCCTCTGTTCCGCTGTCGGTCTGGGAATTTATGATGTCTGCAAAAAACATTCTGTCAAAAACAATTCCGTAATGCCGGTACTCTTTCTGGCGACCCTTTCCGGAACAGTGTTCTTTATCATATTTTCCGCGCTGCAGGGAAATCTGCAGCCCGCCCTCTCATGTACAGCCAAAGAGTATTCTCTGGTCATGGTAAAATCGCTGTTGGTCAGTTCAAGCTGGATATGTGTCTACTACGCCATGAGAGAGCTGCCGATATCTCTGGCTTCCCCCATCCGTTCGACCTCGCCGCTCTGGACGATGATCGGCGGGATCGCCATTTTCCGGGAGATCCCGACTCTGTGGCAGGGTGTCGGCATGTTCACGATCCTGCTCGGGTATATGTGCTTTTCCCTGTTGGGTAAGAAAGAGGGGTTCCCGTGGAAAAGCAAAGGTATGCAGCTCATCATCGCCGGAACTCTGCTCGGTGCGGCATCGGCACTTTACGACAAATATCTGCTCAACACCTGCCGGCTTGACCGGCAGATGCTGCAGCTCTATTTCTCGTTGGATCTGATACTCATCCTCGGAACTGCATGGATTTTGCGCAGATGTTTCGGCCACAAACACCCGTTCATCTGGAAGTGGAGCATTCCGGCGACCGGAATACTGCTCATTCTCGCCGACTACTGTTATTTTTACGCCGTCAGTCAGGCCGATGCGCCGATATCCATGATTTCACTCGTGCGCCGCTGCAGCTGCGTGGTGACTTTCGTCATCGGAGTGATCGTATTCCACGATAAAAATATCCGTAAAAAAAGCTGGGCTCTGCTGCTGCTGATCGCAGGTGCGGCATTGCTGGCCCTGGCAAAGTGATATAAACATCCGGCATATTGCCGTAAATGACTTGATAAAACGGCAAAGTGCATGTATATTCTCTTACGGCATATATTACATAAACATCGACCATTGGAGCTTGTATGGGTGTAAAAATAGAATATTCCGCAAATTTCAAACGCAATTATGTGGCGTTTTTTGCCTTTGTCTTTTTCTTTGCCATGATCGGTGCAGAACTGGTTCTGGCATTGAGCATTCCGTATTTCGCCCAGCGTGAGGATGCTTATGCCAAAGAGATCCGGAAGCGGGAAATGATCCTGATGTTCGACAGCGCACAGCGGGAATGCCGTGCCATTCCCGAAAAAAATGAAGCAGTCAAAATGGAAAAAATGCTGCTGACCGAAACTCTTGATCTGCTCGCAGTTTACCTGCGTGCCGAATCCGACCGCCTCTCAGAAGAAGATGTCAATGCCCTTTTACCGCTGGTCACTGATCTGCACCGTATCGCGGGCAGACTGGCCAAAGGGATATCCTATTCCAGAGAAAATAAACTCAACTCGACCAGATATATCGATTTTCTTATCAGCAAACGAAAGGTCAGCCAATAATGTCTGATATTACAGAACTTAAAAATGCTGTTTGCAGATTTTCCGACACCCGGATCGCCGTTATCGGGGATTTGATGCTGGATGTCTATTTGTGGGGAGCGGTCAACCGTATTTCCCCGGAAGCTCCGGTGCCGGTGGTAAATGTCCGCAAACGTACCAGCTGTCCCGGGGGAGCCGCCAATGTAATGCGCAATATCGCCACCTGCGGCGGCAGTGTGAAAGCATTCGGAGCGGTCGGCGATGACAAATCCGGCAAAGAGCTGCTGCAGGAGCTTGCCGCACTCGGCGTTGACCCATCGGGGATCATTTCCACAACTTCACGCTGTACCACAGAAAAGTGCCGGGTGATCGCCGGTGCCCAGCAACTGCTGCGTACCGATTTTGAAGAAACCGGACCTCTGACCGAAGAACTGCGGCAGAAGATGGTCGATGACCTTTCTGAACTGATAATTGCCTCCGAGGTCGATGCAGTTATTTTTGATGATTACGCCAAAGGGGTGCTTTCTGCGTGGATGCTGGAAAAACTCATCGCACTGGCACGCCAATACAATGTCGTAACCATCCTCGACCCGAAACCGAAAGCCGGCGGCGTCACCCCGGTCAAGGGTCTGACCCTGCTCAAACCCAACCGCAGTGAAGCATTTGCCCTGTCAAAAGTGCATGACACCGGTTCAGCAGAGGATCCGGCACAGGATCAGCAATTGCTGCTTGCCGCGCAGAAGATCGATGCGGAGTGGGCTCCGGAATATCTGCTTATTTCGCTTGCGGCACAAGGAATGGCACTTTTCCGTCACGGTAAACTTCTGAAGATAATCCCGACTATGGCGCGGGAGGTCTTTGACGTTTCCGGCGCAGGGGATACGGTGGCGGCGGTCTGCACGATGGCTCTTGCCGCCGGCTGCGATGCTGCCGATGCAGCGGCAATCGCCAATCACGCAGCCGGAGTGGTGGTCGGCAAAATCGGAACCGCTCCGATACTCAAAGAGGAACTGCTTCAGGCATTGCACTGATTTTCATCTTACAATTATGGAGAATAACAGAGTTATGAACAATGTAAAAGTCGGCGATCTTACT
Source organism: Lentisphaerota bacterium (assembly GCA_015061525.1). Lineage (GTDB taxonomy): Bacteria > Verrucomicrobiota > Lentisphaeria > Victivallales > Victivallaceae > UBA1784. Next base: position 7,645 of record SUWK01000041.1, on the reverse strand, counting down.
ATCGGCAAAGGTCAGAAACTCACCCTGCTCGGCGGTCCCTGCACCGCTGAAAGCGAAGCTCTCTGTCTGGAAGTTGCCGAATATCTTTCCACACTCTGCAAAGAGCTTGATATCCAGTATATTTTCAAAGCATCATTTGACAAAGCCAACCGTTCCAGCGGTTCGTCCCGGCGCGGTCCGGGCATGAAAGCCGGTCTCGGTTATCTGGCGGCGGTCAAGGAAAAATTCAATATCCCGGTAGTGACCGATATCCATGAAAGCACCGATGCCGCCCCGGTGGCGGAAGTTGCCGATCTGCTCCAGATACCGGCGTTTCTCTGCCGTCAGACCGATCTGCTGGTCGCCGCCGGAAAAACGATGAAACCGGTCAATATCAAAAAAGGTCAGTTCCTCGCTCCGGAAGACATGAAAGGCGCAGTGGAAAAATTCCGCAGCACCGGTAACGATCAGGTCATGCTCTGTGAACGCGGAACTACGTTCGGTTATCACAATCTGGTAGTGGATATGCGTTCACTGCAGATCATGCGCAATATGGGTGTTCCGGTGGTCTTTGATGCTACGCACAGTGTCCAGCTCCCCGGAGGTCTGGGTAACGCGTCCGGCGGTCAGCGTGAATTTGTCCTGCCGCTGGCAAGAGCCGCAGCCGCTATCGGCATCGATGCACTTTTCACCGAAGTGCATCCCCGTCCGGAACAGGCGTGGTCCGACGGTCCCAACTCGCTTGATTTCCGTCAGATCCGTGAAACTCTTGTTCAGGTTAAAGCTCTCCATGATCTCATCGGCTGATCTGCAGAAAATCACCACCCTGATCTTCGACGTTGACGGAACGCTGACCGATGGCAGAAATGCATACCTGAGCAATGGAGAAGAGATCAAGTTTTTCGATCACCACGACATGCACTGGCTGAAGATGGCTGTCCGTGCGGGGTTGCGCGTCGGAACGCTGTCTGCAGCAGATTCTCCGGTGAACCGCCGGGTTCCGGAAATGCTGAATCTGACATTTGCCGTCTGCGGAGCAAAAGACAAACTTGAGGCTTTTGAAGCTTTGCTTGAGAAATACGGTATTTCTGCGGAGGAGTGCTTGTATATGGGCGATGATATCGTGGATATGCCGGTTCTGAAACGTGCCGGTATCGGAGTTGCAACCGGCGATGCCGTTTCTGAATTGGATGAGGTCGTAAAATGGCGCACCAATGCCCCCGGCGGCCGGGGAGCAGCCAAAGAGGTGATCACCAGGGTACTGAAAGAGAAAAAACTTTTTGACACTATTATGGAGCGATACCGACGATGATACGCAAATTTTTGATACTGCTGTTTTTGGTGCCGCTGATGATGGCAAATCACGCCATGGCGGACGGCATAGAGGATATGCAGGGATTGGAATTGAAAAATATCAAGATCCCTTTCTATAAAGATCAGAAACTCCAATTGCTGATATTTGCCGATTCCGGTCAGCGGCAGGAGAGATATATGGTCGGCAGCGGAACGTTTCTGGATATGCTGCTGGAAGATGCCGACGTTGATAAGATCCCGGACGGCTGGCGGGCCAAACTCTATCCGCTGGGTTCACAACTTGACAAAGTTCTGGATTTCTGGAAGAAGCGTTACAAAATCAGTGAAGCGGTGATCTTCACCGATGCCAGTTCCATCGATCAAACAGAAGAGCGGGTTTTCGGAGAAAAACCGGTATATTTCCGCGCACCGGCATTTGATTTGAATGGAGTTGGTTTTTCAGTAGAGTTCCGGCGGCAGATAATTGAGATCAACAGTGATGTTCAGATCATCGCGCGTTCATCGGATATGGATCCGCGCAAAATATTCGCCGGAGCCCCAGTACCAAAAGAGCAGAAGATTATAAAAGCCTTTTCCCAGAAAATGCGTATCGACCAGCGGAGCAACAAAATCATGCTCATTGGTGACGTCAAGGTCATCGACGGACGCAATACACTGACCTGCAACCGATTGACCATTTTTCTGGACAAGGATAAAAATCAGAAAGCCACCCGGCAGACCGGCGGCGATGAAAAAGCGGTGCTTGACGGAATATCAAGGGTGCTTGCCGACGGCGACGTCCGTCTGGTGCAGCTGCCTGAAGATCCGGCGAAGTTCGCCACCGAATTTCAGGAGTCGCGTTCCGATCATCTGGAATACGATGTCAAACGGCAGATAATCATCCTCACCGGCGATACCGTCCACCCGACGCTCTCCCGCGGAAGCGATACCAAATTGAGCGGCAGGCGCATTGAACTGCTCCGCCATGAAGACAAGATGTTTGTCATGCAGGATTGCCGGATAACTTCGCTGGTAAGAGATGCACGCGGTGTGCCGCAGTATGAGCGGCGGATAAACTCCGACCGTGCCAATTTCGACGGCAAAACCAATGTTGCCAACTTTCACAGCAACGTAATAGCCATGGATCAGACCACGACCATGACCTGCAGCAGTCTGCGGGTACACTTGAAACAGGATCCGCAGACGTCAAGTCAGAAGATCGATCTGCTTTTTGCCAGCGGCAATGTCAATATCGTCAGCCGTTCTCTGAAAGATGTGCCGGATTCTCCCGGCAAAAAGAGTGTTTCATTGAGTACAATCTCATCGAAGCAGGCCGAACTGAACTACGTTGACAACAAACTTATTTTCTACAACAATGTCAAAGTGCGCGACGACAGTGCCACTCTGGACTGCATCCGGTTGGATATCTTTCTTGCAGATAAAACGGATGATGGAAAAAAGGAAAAAGCCGGAAACTCCGGAGCCCCGATGGCAGCCGGCATGGAGGGCAAAGATAAAACCGTCACCCAAATCGTCGCAAAAAGCAGAGTCAGGATGATCTCAAAAGGCGATACGCTCAATACTGATATGCTCACGCTCTTTTTCCGCGATCTGCCGCCGGGGATGAAACCGTCACCGGGGATGATCCAATCCGGCGGAGTGCAGTTGATCAAAATCCTCTGCGACGGTAATGTCAGGGCGGTTTCCGCCAATAAAGAGGATGATAAACAACCGCCGCGGGTGTTGAGGGCCGCACATGCGATGAGCGATCTGCTGAAAGATTATTCCGAATTTCACGGCGATGTTTCCATGGTTGACGGCAATACTCAAATCAACAGCCGCGACATGTATATATTCACCGGAGCATCACCGATCAATGAGATCGTCGTCGAGGAAAAAGCTGAACCGGAAAAGAAAGTTGACAACTTTGATGCCGATTCTCTGGATGCCGATCCTTTTGCCATGGACATGGGGGAAAACTCCGTGCCTACACGCATTGCCATAAGCGACACGCGCGATCTCAAACGGGTGGTCTGTCAGCGGCAGGTGGTACTGATCCGCAAAGATAAAAACGGTAAAAAACAGCGTGCCGGCGGTGACCGGGCGGTTTATACGGTGAACACCAGAGAGGTGGTTCTGACGGCAGAGCCGCCCAACCGTCCGTGGATGCGCAGTGACGGCAGGAAACAATTCTGCGATATTATCCGCAGTGACATGGCGACCGAAGATCTGCGCGGTATCGGCAATGTGGTCGTGATGCCGGATGATAAATGAGAGGAAATGAGTATGAAGGCGGCTCTTACCGACGGAAAAGGCAAAGTCTGGATCGATGACATTCCGATGCCGGAACCCGGTGACTACGAGTGTCTTTGCCGCATTGATGCATGTGCAACATGTACCGGAACCGACAAGAAACTGATAAGCGGCAAAATGTCATGGGCAAAACCGGAACACTATCCGGTCGTTCTCGGACATGAAAGCGTGGGAACAGTCATTGAAGTCGGCAAATGCGTGCGCAATATTTCTGCCGGAGACCGGTTCCTGCGTCCGGCGGCGTGGTACAATGGCTTGAGGAAGCACGGGATAACCTCGTTTATGGGGGGATTTGCCGAATACGGTATAGTCACTGATCTGCAGGCATTATCAGAGGATCACCCGGAAATCGTGCCTGAGTATTACTGCCGTTATCAGCAGAGGATTCCGACGAATATTGAAATATCCGACTGCGATGCAACGATGCTGATCACATTGAAAGAAATATACAGTTTCATCCGGGATATCGGTATAAAAGCAGGGGATAAAGTAGCAGTTCTCGGAGCCGGAGCAGTCGGTACGAGCATGTGTTTTTTTGCCAAACTTGCCGGAGCACAACTTGCCGTTGCCGCCCGGAGAAAAGTCCAGCTGGACAATGCCGTAAAAGCCGGAGCGGATATAACGGTGGATGTTTCCCGTGAACCGCTGGATGAAATGTTGAAAAAGTGGAGCGGTTCCGGAGTCACTCATATTCTCGATGGCGCAGGATCCGCAGAGATGCTGATCTCCGCCTCGGCTGCATTGGCTGAAAACGGAGCGATATGTTCTTATGCCGGCAATGCCGGATTTGCCGCCAACTTCGGAAAACTGCAGACTCCGGTATACTGGAACTTGCGGGTCTCCCCGCCCAGAGAAGCTACTGCGCATGATCATCTGCTTTCATTGACAAGAATGAACGTGATCCCATTCAACGTATTTTATTCAGATGTACTGCCGTTGGAGGAAATTTCTGCCGGATTTGACCGGATATTTGCCAAACAGGCGGAAAAGACAGTATTTACCATGCACAAGACAAAATAAAACTCATTTCAAGGAGATTTTTTATGTATACGTTCAAAGACATTTCCCCAATTCCGCCGTTTCCGACGGGAGAACCGGCATTCGTAAACGAGCTGAAGAAATATTCCCGCCGTCAGCCGCACTGGCTGAAAGATGCAGAAATTCCGGCTGGCATGACCGGGATCCGGAAAAAGTGGGAAGTCAGAAATAATTTTCCCGATCCGGAAAAACTGCTGGATACGGCGTTTGAGGCGTTGGAGCGTTTCCGCAATGCGTACATCTCTGGCGGTGACGGGGTTCTGACCATATCTGTTGAATTGGACAGTACCTTTGCTGCCGAAGAGTACAGCATTGAAGTAAAAGCTGATACGATAACACTCACCGGCAGTGACACCGAGGGTATCCGGCGCGCGGTCTACGCCCTTATCGACCTGATGCGCGGCAGTGATGTTCCGGCATTGAAACAGGAAAAAATCCGCAAAAAACCGTGGCTGAAAAACCGCATTTCACGCTGCTTTTTCGGACCGATCAAACGTCCGCCGTTCTTCCGGGATGAATTGACCGACGATATTGATTACTATCCGGAAGGGTACCTTGATCTGCTCGCCTCTGAAGGTGTCAACGGCATCTGGCTGACGATCGTGTGGAAAGAGCTGGCGAAAACCGGATTTTACCCGGAAGACCCCCTACGCGCCCAACGGCTTGCGAAATTGAAACGCACGGTGGAAAAATGCCGCAGATACGGTATCAAGGTTTGGATATTCTGCATTGAACCAGCTTCCTGGCGTCAGGAAAATCCCCTGCCTGCCGGCTGTGAAGAGATGCGCGGCGAACCTGTCTCGACGTTCGGCGGGTATCAGGCGTTCTGTATTGCCAGTGAAATGAGTCAGCGTTACGTCCGGGAAACGTCGGCATCAATTTTCGGTGAAGTACCCAATCTCGGCGGTATGATGCTGATCTCTCTTGGCGAAAGACCGACCTCCTGTTTAAGCTACGCTTATGATAAAGAGGATGGCAAACTTCCCTGTTCCGGCAAGTGCGGGATGAGTCCTTCGCAGATTTTGAATAAGGTTCTTTCCTCCATCAAAGCCGGCATCCGCGATGCCGGAAGCAAAGCGGAAGTTTTGAGCTGGCTTTACAACCCCCGTCCGGCACAGATCAAAGAGTGGTGGTTCGATCTGCCGCTGGAGCTGGATGAAGATAAGATCCTCGCTTTCAATTTTGAATCCGGTACGACCAAATATCAGACCGGCAGAGTTCATGCCGGCGGTGATTACTGGCTCTCTGCTGTCGGTCCATCTGACCGTTTCGGCAGAATTGCCGCCGCAGCCAAAGGTCATTGTGAACTGGCGGCGAAACTGCAGGTCGGCTGCTCTCATGAATTGGCGACGATCCCCTTCATGCCGGTTCCGGGCAACCTCTATTACAAGTATAAAGCAATGAAACACCTCGGTGTGAAACATGCTATCCAGTGCTGGTATTTCGGAAACTATCCCGGTTTGATGAACCGGGCAGCCGGAATGCTTGCCTATGAAACATTTGAAAACGATGAAAAAAGTTTTCTCACCGACCTCGCCCGTCCGGAATGGGGCGAAAGCATGGCAGAGAAAATCGCTGCCATGTGGGCAAAATTCGGTGAAGCGTACAACAACTATCCGCTGGATATCCAGTTCCAATATTACGGACCGATGCACGACGGTATCGTCTGGCCGCTCCACCTCAAACATGAGATGCGTTCGATGACCCGTTCCTGGAAACCGGACAACTTCCCCTGCGGCGACACCATCGGAGAAGCTCTGGTCAACCATACTCTTGCCGATGTGGTCATCCTCGGCAAAATGCTGGCCGGCACTTGGGATGAGGCGGTAAAAGAACTTCCGCAGCTCCGGGAACGTTATGCTGATGATCCCGACCGGCAGCGTGATTGCGATCTTTATGAAGCGTTGGATCTGCTCTTCAACGCCGGATCTGATATCCTTAAATTTTACCAGCTGCGTCAACTGCTCCACCGGGGAGACAAATCGGTCATTCCGGCGATGATCAAACTGGCGGAAAAAGAAAAATCTGCGACGGCAAGGATGAAAGAGATTTGCGAAAGCGACTGCCGTCTGGGATACCACTCCGAAGCGGAGATCTACAAGTTCCACCCGGCGAAATTGAGCTGGCGTATGGCTGAACTGGATAAGACCATTGCTGCGCTGCATGAATTGACCGGCAAAAATTCCGCAGAAATCGTGGAATTGCTCAAATGGGAAGGTGTCAAATTCCAGACCGGCAAAAGGTACGATGCCGAAACTTTCAGCTGGTCGGTCGAACAAGTGGATGATGAGCTGCACTTCAAAATCGAATACCGCGAAATTCCGGAAGAGTTCTCACAGGAAATGCGCGAATTGCTGCTGATGGAAAAGAGCGGAACCAAGTTCCCGCTGGTCATGCTGGTTTCTCCCGGCGGCGAGGATTTCTCTTACTGCCGTGCCGCCCAGGGCGTGGAGATCACCGAACTTGGCGATAATAAATTTCAAGTCACCGTACCGCTTTGCCGCTTTGACTATGACAAAGAGATCTTTGTCGGCGTTGAGCGCAGCTGGTTCGATGCAGATATGAAGATGAAAAGCGACAACTCGCCTGCCGGTGATTACGAGCTTGATCCCCGTTTGAACTTCAACGGGTTCACTCCTGACCGCCTCGGAGTGCTGGAACTGTAAAAAAAGATGATCGCCTCTGCCGTATATGTTACGGCAGAAATTTTTTATTTTTTTACAAATTACTCTTGCATTACAACGTTTTTTGTCTATAATTAAATTAATGTCATTATTTTTGTTCCCGAAACAAAACAACACAAACACAAAAAAGGAAAAACAATGAAAAGGAATTCATCTCAACGTGTTGAGATGAAGCCCATGGGCTTCACTCTGATCGAACTGCTCGTTGTCACCTCACAACTCTGCCGTGATTTTTTCAAACGCTTTATTTGTACGGATCAGTACGGATATGTACGGAAACATACGGAGAGTGCCGCTCACAAAAATACGCCGCATCATACTTGCAAAGCAAGTGCTTC
>SUWK01000040.1 GCA_015061525.1 Lentisphaerota bacterium | reverse complement strand
CGCATGGAAATGCTCGCAAAGTACATTCGCATGCGGACTGCGCGCTCGGCGGCAACCGCCTCGCACCCGTGTGTTGAACATGCCACGGAGGGCATCAAAAAGAAAAAACCAGCGGGTGTTACTCCACTGAGGTTTTTGCAAAGCTTTTTTCCCAAAAAAGCGTCGATCAAGCACGCCCAACGAGGCGTGCGCGACAGTTCGCTTTCTTTGCCAAGCTTTCTTTCTCGTGAAAGAAAGCGGAGCGGGGCGAGTGCCTTTGGCACTCTTTCCGGTCGCTCGCGGCTTATTGCTCGTCCTCCGCTCATCCTCGCAACATTTGTTGCGTCGGCTTTGCTCGCATGGAAATGCTCGCAAAGTACATTCGCATGCGGACTGCGCGCTCGGCGGCAACCGCCTCGCACCCGTGTGTTGAACATGCCACAGAGGGCATCAACCAATATCAGGAACAGAGCTTTTCGCAAAAAGAAAACCCCGGCGGGTGTTACTCCACAGGGGTTTTGCCAAGCTTTTCTCAAAAGCGTCGATCAAGCACGCCCAACGAGGCGTGCGCGACAGTTCGCTTTCTTTGCCGAGCTTTCTTTCTCGTGAAAGAAAGCGGAGTGGGGCGACCGCCAGACCGGCTTTGCCGGTCGTCAAACGGCTGCGCCTTACGGCTTGCCTGGGCGTTTCCACGGCGTAACCGGCTTTTGCTCGTCCTCCGCTCATCCTCGCAACTTTTGTTGCATCGGCTTTGCTCGCATGTAAATGCTCGCAAAGTTCATTCGCATGCGGACTGCGCGCTCGCACCCTCGCGGTGCTCGCAGTGCGTGCGTTGAACGTTCCACGGAGGGCATCAACCAATATCGGGAACAGAGCCTACATAAAAAACAGAAACCGCCGGGATTTTTTTCCGGCGGTTTCTGATGAACAGCCTTTTCAGGCATTTTCCATCATCAACTTGTGCAACCTTTCCAGAGCTTTATTCTGGATCTGCCGCACCCGTTCACTGGTGCAATTTATCAAAGTTCCGACATCTTCCAATGTCATCACCGGAGCCCCATCCATACCGAACCGCAACCGCAATACCTGCTTCTCCTTATCCGGTAATGTATCCAACAACGCCAGAAGCTGCTCCACATCCTCCAACTTGATCAACTCCTGATCCGGGGCATAAGCAACATCATCTGCAAAAAAATCCTGCAGTTCAACCCCGTCGGATTCCTCCCCGCCAACCAACTCATTCAGTGACTGCATATCAACCTGACGGTTGTCACGCAGCCGTTCTACGGTCGCCATGGATACCTGAGCATCCGCAGCGACCTCTTCATTAGTTGGGACCCGGTTCAGTTCCAGTGTCAGCTTGCGCACCGAACGCTTTATACGGCGCGCATTGAGTTGGGTTCCGACCGGAACCCGGACGGTCTGGGTCTGTTCAGCCAATGCCTGACGGATCGCCTGTTTGATCCACCACGCACTGTAAGTGCTGAATTTTGCACCCAATTCCGGATTGAAACGGTGGGCAGCTATAACCAGCCCCCGGTTCCCTTCCGAAACCAAGTCATCCCATGGCAGACCGCGTCCGAGAAAATCATTGGCGATCTTCAAGACCAGCCTCATGTTGTCCCGGATCAAAACGTCCGCCTCCCGATTGCGACGATTCTCCTCATTCTCCATCGTCACTCTCCTCTTCTATTGTTTGCGAACCGCAGCTCCGCAGAACTCCTCTGCGGAGCATTCACGATCCGTATTAAATGCGGTCGAGCGTCTTTTTATAATTGCTCAGCAACGCATCAAGCTCAAGAGTGCAACCGGCTCCTCTTCCGGTCACATTGAGCGTATTTCCGGCAGTGACCGTCCCGATAGCGGCACAGGGCACACCGGCAAAGAGCGCTTCAAACGCGGCACGGTTTTTCTCCGGAACCGTGGCGATGAAACGGCTGTTTGATTCTGAGAACCACGCTTCCAGCGCGGAACAGTTTTCGCAGGGGATCTTATCCAGATCAATATCCATCCCCAGACGTCCTGCCATCGCGCTCTTGACCAGCGCAATACCGATACCGCCCAATGCCGGAGTGATCAGTGAATTGACCAATTCGGCCTTGGTGGCGGCACTGACTTTATTACAGATGTCAATGGAGTTATCCGCATCGACTTTGGGAACATTGTTACCGGTAAATCCAAGCATGTTGAAGTATTCCGAACCGCCGAGTTCCGGTTTGGTCATACCGATGACATAGACCGTATCGCCCGGCTGCTTGACATCAAATGACACCGCTCTGGAAATATCATCCAAACGGGAAATCACACTGAAAAGCAATGACGGCGGGATAGAAATCTTACGTCCGCCGCGGGTGGAGTCGTTCTTCATGGAGTCCTTACCGGAAATACAGGGAACCAGATACTTTCTCGTGTAATCGTAGATCGCCTGATTGGCACGCACCAACTGGGCAAGTTTGTATTCGCCGTCAGGAGTCTTTTCACTCTTGACCGGATCGGGCCAGCAGAAGTTATCCAGACCGGCAATCATCTTCAAATCACCACCGACCGCGATGACCCGGCGCACCGCCAGATCGATACAGCTCGCCGCCATGTGGTAGGTGTCGATGTCGCTGTAACGCGGCAAAATCGCAGATGCGAGGATCACACCGTCTTTACTCAAGGGTTCGACCATCGTTACCGTGGCATCAGCCGCCACATCCCTGCCTTTTCCGGCAAAGGGTTTCAACACACTCAAACCTTTGACCTCGTGGTCATACTGACGGGCCTTGTACTCATCAGAACAGATGTTCAGCGCACCGATAAGATCCATGGTATCAGCGGCAAGGTCACGGTTTTCCAGTGCGGGTTCAGGGAATTCCGGAGCTTTCCACGTGGCTTTGAGGTGCATTTTCGGCAGACCGTCATGCATGAACTCAATGTCGATATACGCAACAGTTTTGCCGTTGTAAAGCATGTGGAACTTGCCGTTGTCGGTAAATTCACCGAGGACGGAAACTTCCACGTCACGCTCGTCAGCAAGGCGTTTGAATTCGTCGATCTTTTCCGGGGGAACCGCAAAACTCATGCGTTCCTGCGCCTCGGAAACCAGAATTTCCCACGGCTGCATACCGGCATATTTCAACGGAGCCTTGGCAAGATCCATACGGCAGCCGTTGCACTCATCAGCCATTTCACCGACACTGGAGGAAAGTCCGCCGGCACCGTTGTCGGTAATAAAACGGTACAATCCGCGATCACGCGCTTCCATGATAAAGTCGGAAAGCTTCTTCTGGGTGATCGGGTCACCGATCTGCACCGCCTGAACCGGCGAATCTTTGTGCAGCTCTTCACTGGAAAAAGTCGCACCGTGGATACCGTCTTTACCGATTCTGCCGCCGCCCATGACGATCAAGTCGCCCGGTTCAATGCGTTTGGAACTGCCGGGAACACCGTTGACGCTCTTGGGCAGTTTGCCAACGGTTCCGCAGTAGACCAGCGGTTTACCGATATAACGGTCATCAAAATACTCCCAGCCGTTGCCGTAGGGAATACCACTCTGGTTGCCGCCGTCGATCACACCCTTATGGACACCGTCGCGCAAACGGCGGGGATGGAGCAGACCCTCGGGGACATTGCTGTCATCGGTAAAAGGCGAACCGAGGCAGTAACCCCAGACGTTGATCAGCAATTCTGCGCCCTGTCCGGTCCCCATCGGATCGCGGTTCACACCGACGATACCGGTCATGGCACCGCCGTAGGGATCAAGAGCAGAAGGACTGTTGTGCGTTTCAACTTTATACGCGATATCGCATTTATCATTGAAGTCGATAACACCGGCATTGTCTTTGAAAACCGACACCAGCCAGTCAACTTTACCGGCGATCTCTTTGGTACTGTCTTTGATAAAGGTCTTGTAGCAGGAGTCAATGGTCTGTTTTTCGCCGGTTTCGCTGTTTTCGTAATCGATTTCGGCACTGAAGATCTTGTGTTTGCAGTGTTCACTCCAAGTCTGGGCAAGAACTTCCATCTCCACGTCAGTGGGCTGGGAATCCAGACCGAACTCTTCACGGCCCCTGGCAGTACGGAAGTAGTTCTGAATGGACTTCATCTCTTCCAGACTCAAGGCAAGAATACCTTTTTTGCTGATCTCCATGAGCTGCTCATCGGAAACTTCCAGATCATATTTGCGTACTTCCACTTTGTCAGAAGCATTCATGTACGGCAGATTGTCCGGCACATTTTCGCTGTCTTTGCCATCAAGAACCAAAGAACTCTGGATCAATTCATTGGCAAGCAGTTTGGTACCGATCACCTCGGCATCCTGACGGGAAATTTTACCGGAAATCAGATACTCCGTGGAAGAAAACACATACTCGTCATCGCGGAGCTTTCTGCCGAGAATATCCGCCGCCGCAGTGCGGAACGTGCGGCTGACGTTGTCGGTCACGCCCGGTTTGAAACCGATACGCACCAGAAAATCACACGCCTTGGCAGGCACAAAATTGTCAGATTTATCCGCACCGCAACGCCACATCTGCAGCACCGGGTTGAAAAGCAGAGCCGCAATTTTCGCAGCTTCCGCATCAGTGCAGTCCGCAGCCAGAGTAAAGACATCGCGGGTATAGACACCGTCAAGTTTGATCCCGCAGACAGCATCCGCCTGCCGTACCAGAGCTTCACCGCGGGGGTCGCGCCACACCGGCAGCGGAGCAAGTTCAATCCGGAAGTTTTTCATTGGAAATAGACCTCGTGTTTTGGGTTGATATATTTATTGGAAATAATTCAAATGCTTCTTCACAGCGTACCTGTACTGATTTATACGATTTCTGATAACTTTCCAGATACTCTTTGCTGAAATTTTTGACCGCATACTGGCGGTAACGGGCGATCCGCGCCCGCACCCGGTCGAAGTATTCGCACAACTGATTGAGCAAGTGGTGTTCAATATCCGCCATACGGGCATTGATCCTGCCGGTACACTCCGGATCGAACTCATTGCCCGGATCATCGGCATAAAGTGCCGCCGCATCAAGCATACGCCCTTTGAGCGTGCAAAATTCATCCAGCGAAGCGGCAAGTTTAGCCAGAATACCGATGTGCAGAGCCAGACGGCGTTCCCGGGCGACAGTATCCTGATTGTTGAACATGCCGCTGATCCGGTCGGTATTGCTGTCGGCTGCCTGAAGCAGTCCGTGAAGGTAGGAAAAAAGTATTTCCCGGTTCTCTGCCGGGTCTGTTTCAGCATATCCTATAAGGAGAGCTGCGGCATCCAGCACAGCATCCCTTCTGCCCATCAGGGGTGAAAGGTTGCGCCGCACCAATGCTCCGGCGCGGTGTTTGCGTACTGTATCAGTTTCGTGAGTACTCTTCGAAACTGACAGATCAAATTTTGTTCCCTGAAAACCGCTCTTTTCCAAAAGATATGCTTCCTATTTAATAAAAATGCAATACCCGCCCTGTCTTTTCAGCAGGGCGGGGAACCGCTGTTTTCAGCCCTCAAAAGAGAAGCTGAAAGCCTTGGTGGCATTGACCGCTTCGCGGATCTTGGCGACCAGCATCTCCGGCACTTCCACATTGGTGGTGATCACGCTCAAAGAACGGCCGGTCTTGATATCCTGCGGAGCGCGGATATCGACGATGTTGATATTTTTCTCACCGAGAATACCGGCGATTCTGCCGATAACACCGGGTTCATCGGCATATTCCACAAAGAGGTGGTTGCCGGCGGGGTTGAAGTAGAGTTTATCAAAGTCGTCGATACGGGAAATCATCGGATTGCTTTCAGTGATCGTACCGCGGGCACCGGCTTTGAAGATACCATCGCCGGTTCCGACGAAAAGATCAATGGTCATCGCTTCACCGTAGTGTTTGGAGTTATCCACCATGCGGTTGACCACCTCCACACCGGCATCGGCGAGGAACTGTTCGGCTTCTTTGGGGCCCTGCTCAACGGCGAAATCCTTGGCGATCGCCGCCACGACGGGGGGCAGCAGCCATTTGGCGTATTCAGCGAGTTTGCCGTAAAAACTGGTTTCGATACGGGTCGGGTTGTTGTCGCCCAGATAAGCGCGGGTAAGGGAGGTCAGCACATAGGCAAGCTTCTGATAACCGGCATCCAGACCGTCGGGCAGAGCTTTGTTGACCACGCAGTTGGTGATACCCTGTTCAAAGTAAGCAATGGTCTGTTCTGCGGCGCGTTTGGCGGCATTGAAGTTGGCTTCAAAGGTATTGGCTCCGAGGTGCGGCATCATGATGTCGGCGACATCGGCAACACTCTTTTCACCGGCGGCATCTTTGGGATAAACGTCGTTGCAGTAGATGATCTTCTTTTCAGCTTTGACTGCACGCAGATCTTCTTCATTGATGATTCCGGCACGGGCGCAGTTAACCAGCATGGCACCGGGTTTCATCATCTCGAACAGACGGCGGTTGATCATGCCGCGGGTCTCTTCATTTTCCGGAATGTGCAGCGTAATGCAGTCAGCTTCCGCAAAGATACGGTCAACGGAACAGAGTTCAACACCGATCTCTTCAGCTTTGGCTGCGGAAATCATCGGATCATAACCGAGAAATTTCATTTCAAAACCGCCGAGGCGTTTGACCACCAGCTGACCGATATGACCGAGTCCGAGGATACCGACGGTTTTGCCGGTCAATTCGTGACCCATGAATTTGCTCTTTTCCCACAGACCGGCGCGGGTGGAAGCATCTGCCGGCAGCAGATGACGGTATGCCGCAAGCATCAGAGCGACCACCTCTTCTGCAACAGCGTTGCTGTTCGCGCCGGGGGTGTTCATCACATCAACGCCGCGTTTACGGGCATATTTGGTATCAATGGTATTGTAACCGGCACCGGCGCGAACGACCAGTTTCAATTTGGGAAGAGCATCGATGATCTCTTTGGTAACTTTTTCACTGCGAACGATCAACACCTCCGCATCTGAATTTTTCGCCACCTGTTCTTCGATCGGTGCGGACGCATCCAGGATCACTTCGTAACCTTTCTGCGTAAGCATATCAGCGGCAAATTTGTCAAGTTTAGTCGGAATAAGTACCTTGTGCATTATCGTTGTCCTCCCATTTTTTACAAAGTAATGCTGTTAGCATAATATACTATACATCGGTGATTTTTGCAAGTGGTCATGCTTGATTTCTGGCACATGAATGTTTATATTATACATGAGGTCACATACATGAGGGAAAAAACATGGTAAAACGTAACGATCTGGTAAATTTTTTCGACCGGACTTTGAAAATAGAGAACTTTTCCGGGGATGTCTCAAACAACGGTCTGCAAGTTGAAGGCAAAGATGAGGTGAATAAGATCCTTTTCGCCGTTGACGGCTGTCAGGAGGTCTTTGAAACTGCCGCTGCCGAACAGTGCGATTTCATTTTTGTCCACCACGGTATCAGCTGGGGCGGCGGCTTGAAACGGTGGGTCGGCATGGATGCCGCCAGATTTTCCACTCTTTTCAAAAACGGTATTTCGCTCTACGCCGCCCATCTGCCGCTGGATGCCCACAGCTCTTACGGGAACAACGCGGTTCTTGCCGACATGATCGCTCTGGAAGACCGCCGTCCGTTTTTTGAGTACGACGGGGCATATATCGGTTTTTCCGGAACTCTGCCCGACGGAGAACACTCCACGGCTGATATTGCCGCCATTTATGCGGAAAATCTGGAGATCGAACCACTGCTCCGCGGCGATTCAACCAAAATCATCCGCAAAGCTGCCGTCGTTTCAGGCGGAGGGGGAGTTGATTCCGTATTCGCCGCCAAAGCCGCCGGATGCGATCTGCTGATAACCGGAGAAATGGAGCACATCATGCACCATCCGGCAAAGGAACTGGATATTTCCATCATCGCTCTGGGGCATTACGCCAGTGAGACCACCGGTCCCCTTGCAATGCAGAAGCTTGTTGCAGAAACCTTTGATGTGGAAACTTTCTTTGCTGAAGTTCCCACCGGATTGTGAGGCTTTTTATGGCTGGCAGCACCTATTCATGCAATATTACCGATCTGGAAGCCGCCGCGCTCAAAAACTTGCTGGAAACACGCGGCTGGGAGTTCTCATCTCTGCCGTACGCCCGCTACAAAGCTATCGGCAATCAGGTCAATGTCGTCGCTTATGAAAGCGGCAAACTGGTCGTTCAGGGCAAAGGAACAGAGGAGTTCGTCCTCTTTACCCTTGAACCGGAAATATTACACACATTCACCTACTCCGGCTCACAGACTCCCGCCGTCGACCCGGCGGAGCTGACCATCCACGGCGGTATCGATGAAAGCGGCAAAGGCGACTTTTTCGGTCCTCTGGTCATTGCCGGAGTGGTCGTCACTCCGCGAACCGCTCCCAAGCTCCGGGAACTCGGGGTGTGCGACTCCAAAAAAATCACGTCATCGGAAAAGATCATCCGTCTGGCATCCGGGATCCGCCGCATTGCCGCCGGATCTTATACGCAGGTCACGCTGATGCCGGAAACTTACAACCGTCTGTACTCTTCCATCGGCAACCTCAACCGTCTGCTGGCATGGGGACACGCCAGAGTGATTGAGAATCTGCTGGAACTTCAACCGGAGTGTCCCCGGATGCTCTCTGATAAATTCGGTGACGAGCGGCTCATACGCAATGCTCTCATGGAGCGCGGCAGACAGATACAGATGGATCAGATGGTTCGCGCAGAAAGCGACGTCGCCGTTGCCGCCGCCAGTATTCTGGCTCGCGACGGATTCCTCGCCGGCATGAAAAAACTTGCTGCGATTTCCGGCAGAGAACTGCCCAAAGGGGCAAGCGCGCTGGTCAAATCCACTGCCGCAGAACTTTTTGCCGCGCAAGGTGCGGAACTTTTCCCCAGGATCGCCAAACTCCATTTTAAAACCTGGAACGAAATCAGCGGGATGTAACAGATCATGGAACTGCTCTCACCCGCCGGAAATCTGGAAACCGCCCTCGCCGCTTTTGACGGCGGTGCGGATGCGGTCTATTGCGGTCTGGGCAAATTCAACGCCCGGGAACGCGCCGAAAATTTCACTGCGGAAACCCTCGGCAAACTGCTGGAGTTTTCCCGCTCCTCCGGCAAAAAAGTTTACCTGACACTGAATACACTGATCTGGGAAAAGGAACTCGGTGCGCTCTTTGAACAGCTTCTGCTTCTGGATAAGTTCCGCCCGGATGCCCTGATCGTTCAAGACCCCGGTGTGATAGCCATCGTCCGCAAATATTTTCCGCAGCTGCCGCTGCACGCCTCCACGCAGATGGGCATCCACAACTCCGCCGGAGTTGCGCTGGCGCACCGTCTGGGCATGAAACGGGTAATTCTGGAACGTCAGATAACTCTGGATGAATTGCGCCTCATCGCTCAAAAAAGCAAAGTCGAACTGGAAGTGTTTCTGCACGGTTCATTGTGCTGTTCCCTCTCCGGCAGATGTCTGTTTTCCCACTATCTTTACGGTGAAAGCGGCAACCGCGGCCGCTGCAAGCAGCCGTGCCGACGCGCTTTTTCGCAAAAAAACGCCCGGGATATGCGGATTTTTTCCCCTGCCGATCTGGCGGGGAACACTCTATTGGAAGAACTGGATAAAATGGGTATCGCCTCTTTGAAGATCGAAGGACGTCTGCGTACACCGGACTACATCTGGAAAACTGCCCGCGCCTACCGGCTGCTGCTGGACAACCCCGGCGATCCGGATGCCGCACGCGAAGCTGACAATATATTCCGGACAGTTCCGGGCAGAAAAAAAAGTACCGGTTTTTACTTCAAACGCGACTGGAAAGAGTTGATCGATCCTTCGGTAAACGGCACATTCGGCGAATGCTGCGCCACGGTGGAAAAAGTCATCCGTACCGGCATGCTGGTAAAAGTGCGCTCATCTTTGCATCTGGGCGACCGTCTGCGGGTCATGCCGTTATCCGGAGGAGAGGGAGAAAGTTTCACCCTTGCTGCCATGGAAAACCACCGCCGGGAAAAGATCATCCGGGCGAAAAGCAAAGAAACCGTCTTTATCAGCGGAAAATTCCGCGCTGCTGCCGGATATGAGATACGCCGCATCGGAGAAAACGGTTTTGATTTCTCCCGCCGCGCCGCGACGCTGCCGCTCCTGCGCAAAAAGATCCCGCTGAACCTTTGCTGTTCGGCTGGATTATGGCGCGCAGAGATCCCCGGAATAACAGAAATTTGGCAAAGAAAGACCAACTTTGCTCCGGCGGAAAAGCTGCCGTTTTCTTCTGAAAAAGCCGCCGCCGTCTTTGCAGAAGCTCTGCCGCAAGGTTTCGCTCCGGGCAAAATTTCCGTAACCGTTGACGGCAGCTTTTTCGTTCCGGCTGCTGTGTTGAAATCTCTCCGCCGGGAGTGTTGGGATTTTTTCGCTCCGCATCTTGAACAACTTGACTTTTTTCCGGAACACCCGGCGATGATGGAGAAATTTTACGCAGAAAACCATGCTGCTCCCCCCGTTGCGGCACCTCCGCTGCAGGCAGAAAAAACTTTTGATCTGCCGCCATTCATCCCGGAAACCGGATTGGATAAGTGGCAAGCCAAAGCCGCCGCCGCCCATGCCGCCGGAGTGCGGGATTTCACCGTCAATTCCTGGCACGCCTTTGAATTGCTCCGCGATCTGCAAAATATCCGTATCCATGTCCGCTATCCGTTTCACATATCCAACAGTTTTGCAGTAAAACTTGCAGCTGAATTGGGAGCCGTTTCAGCCGTCGCCGCTCCGGAGTGTGATGAAGATAATTATTCCATCCTCAAGCAGAACTCCGTACTTTCTCTGGATAAAGAAAACGCGCCGCAACCGCTGCTGGTCAGCCGTTTGCCGCTGACTGCCGGGGTGTGGCGCGATGCGGAAAACCGTGCTTTCCGCGTTGAATACGATGGAGAATTTGCTTTTTTACATGCCCATGATACGCCGGAAGTTTCCGGATAAGATCAACTCAAACTGTTCACGGGTCAAATGCTCTGAAAGCGTACCGTAGACATTCATACCCACGCTGCAGGTGGGGAAATCCGAACCGAAAATGATCTTTTCCGCTCCGCACACACCAACAAAGTGCCGCAGAAAGTTCCAGCGGAAAAGTCCGGTACCGGAAATATCCATATACATATTCTCGTGTTCCGCAATAAACTTCATGCGATCATGCGATGTCCATCCGGGAGTTCCGTGCGGCTCTCCCGGATGGGCAAAAACTACAGTCGCCTCCGGAACATTGACGGCAAGATATTCTGCTTCTTCCAAACTGGGATAATGGATATTCATCACCATACCGAGTTTGGCAGCCTCTTTGAAAATCACTGCCATTTCCGGAGTTTTGAATGAGTCACTGCCGAGTATCCCGGGGACCAATTCACCGACCAGTTTCACGCCTTCAGCTTTCATTGCATGAAGTTCCGCACAAGACTCCTCCACAAATTTATGGTGGACATGGATGCCGGGAATATATCTGGGAAATTTGTCCCGCAGACGCAATGCGGTACGGTTCAGGCGTTTGACCAGTTCCCAATCCCCCGGAGTACCCTTTTCAAACACGCATCCGGCGTACATATCCACTCCGGCACGGCACATTTCCGCGTCAAACTCCGCCATTGTCTGCTCACTGGAATACGCTCCGATACGCTGGGCGGGGTTTTCAAAAGGATGGATATGGGCATCGATGATTTCAAAATCTTCAGGTTTGAACATTTTTCACATGCCCATGATACGCCGGAAATTTCCGGATAAGATCAACTCAAACTGTTCACGGGTCAAATGTTCAGAGAGTGTTCCGTAAACATTCATACCCACACTGCAAGTGGGGAAATCCGAACCGAAAATGATCTTTTCCGCTCCGTATTTGCCGACGAAGTGCCGCAGAAAGTTCCAGCGGAAAAGTCCGGTACCGGAAATATCCAGATACATATTCTCATGCTCTGCGACAAACTCCACCCTTTCACGCGCAGTCCATCCGGGAGTGCCGTACGGTTCACCCGGGTGGGCAAGCACAACGGTCAATTCCGGAACATTGGCAGCCAGAAATTCCGCTTCAGGACGGGTCGGACCATGGATATTGACCACCATTCCCAATTTCGCAGCTTCTTTCATAATTACCGCCATTTCCGGAGTATCAAAAGTGCCGGTTCCCAGAAAATACGGAACCAATTCACCGACCAGTTTCACACCTTCAGCTTTCATCGCGTGCAGCTCCGCGCAGGATTCTTCCACAAATTTGCTGTGGATGTGGATACCGGGAATATAACGGGGAAAACTGTCCCGCAGACGCAGCGCAGTACGGTTGAGATGCTGAATCCACTTGAAATCTTCCGGATCTCCCTTGGCGATCACACTTCCGGCATACATATCGACCCCGGCTCGGCACATTTCCGCGTCGAACTCCGCCATTGTCTGCTCACTGGAATACGCTCCGATACGCTGGGATGGATCTTCAAAAGGATGGATGTGGGCATCAATGATTTCAAAATCTTCCGGTTTGAACATTTTTCAATTTCCTTTCATAAAAAGCTCTGTTTATCATATCGGTTGATATTCAACCCATATCAGTAACACAACTTCATAAAAAAACAGAGGAGGACATCGTAACATCCTCCCCTGCACAGCATCATCTTCAGAAACCGATCTTCTTTTCCAGACAGTCACGCAGCTGGGAGATGTTAACCCGCTCCTGCTGCATGGTGTCACGGTCACGGATGGTGACAGCATTGTCATTTTCCGTGTCAAAGTCAAATGTCACGCAGTACGGAGTACCGATCTCATCCTGACGGCGGTAACGTTTACCGATACTGCCGGTTTCATCGTACTCACAGCGGAAGTAACGGTCAAGATCTTTATAGAGCTTGTAAGCGTTCTCTTTGAGTTTCTTGCTCTGGGGCAGAACCGCGACCTGAATGGGCGCGACCAGCGGGGGCAGGTGCAGAACCACACGCACATCCTCATCCATACCGGCTTTCTGGGTGGCGGCAGTTTCTTCATCGTAAGCCATGCTCAACAGTGCGAGGAACGTACGGTCAAGACCGACACTGGTCTCCACGCAGGTCGGCATGATCCTGCGCTGATTGTCGTGATCGACATAGCTCAAATCCTGACCGGAGAATTTGCTGTGCTGGCTCAAATCCCAGACTCCGCGGTGGTGGATGCCTTCCAGCTCGCCCCAACCGAAGGGGAACTTGACCTCGATATCCACTGCAGCTTTAGCATAGTGGGCAAGTTTCTCATGCTCATAGATACGCATTTTGTCTTCGGGGAAACCAAGTTTCTCACGGTAGTATTTGATACGCTGTTCTTTCCAGTATTCAAACCACTCCATGCTGCCCTCATCCTCACAGAAAAATTCCATCTCCATCTGGGTGAATTCTCTGCTGCGGAAGGTGAAGTTGCGCGGGTTGATCTCGTTACGGAATGCTTTACCGATCTGGGCGATACCGAACGGCAGTTTCTGACGTGCAGCGATGCGCACACTGTGGAAATCCACGAATATCGGCTGACAGGTTTCAGCGCGCAGATAAGCGACGTGTTCATCATCGAAGACCGGACCGACAAAAGTTTTCATCATCAGATTGAACTCTTTGGGTTCGGTAAGATTTTTGGATTTGCAGTTCGGGCAGGTCGTGGGATCTTCCATCTGGTCGACCCGGTGACGCGCTTTGCAATCTTTGCAGTCAGTCATAAGATCGCTGAATTGATCAAGGTGACCGGAAGCCTTCCAGACTGTCGGATTGCAGATGATAGTGGAATCCAGACCCTCAACATTGTCACGGGTCTCCACCATCTCACGCCACCAGAGATTTTCAATAGCACGTTTCATACGTGATCCGTACGGACCATAGTCCCAGAAACCGTTGAAACCGCCGTAAATTTCTGAACTCGGGAAAATAAACCCTCTGCGTTTGCACAGACTGACGATCTTGTCCATCAGCTGCAGATCTTTGCAATCATCCGACATTTTTTCCTCCAATATTTTGGTTGTCTGCAAAATTATTCCATATAATATATACCATGGTTGCGGATTTTACAATCTTTCCGGTTGTAAAACTCGCCTTATAGTGCTATATTTCATCAACAGTAGATAAAACAACAGGGCAATGACCATGAAAATCAATAAAAAAAATCTCTACGGCAAAGTTGGTTCCATGCGGCAGACGGCATTTATCCGCCGTGCTGTTCTCGATGACGGCAAGGGACGCGGCATGCGGATGATCGATGTCGACAACGGCAGCGGTCTGCGTTTCACCGTCTATCCCGACCGCGGTATGGATATCGGCGAAGCCTCATTCTGCGGTTTGCCGCTGGTCTGGCTGCCGGCGGAACCGGGCGTTCCGGCAAGCTATGAACCGGAAAACATCAACTGGCTGCGCTCATGGGGCGGCGGAATGCTTACCGGCTGCGGACTTGTCAATGTCGGCGGTCCCTGCGATACCGGCAGCGACACCCACGGTCTGCACGGCAGACTTTCCCATATCCCGGCAACTGAAGTCAACACCTCAAGCTCATGGATGGATGATGAAAACTACTTGCTTACCGTTTCCGGAAAAGTCGTCCATTCCCGCGTTTTCGGGGAGGATCTCGTACTCACCCGCAAAATCTCCGTCATCGCCGGATGCAACACCATCAATATTGAAGACTCCGTGGAAAATACCGGCTTTACTGAACAGCCTCTCATGATGCTTTACCATATGAATTTCGGCTGGCCGCTGGTCAATGAAAACAGTTTTCTTTCCCCAGCCGGTCACACCGTCACTCCGCAGGGGGATGTCGCGGCTGCCGGTTTGAATGAGTGGGACAAAATGCAGCTGCCGACTGCCGGTTTCGCTGAACAGGTCTTTTACCATGACATCCCCGCCGATGCTGACGGCATGGCAAAAATCATCCTCACCAATCCGGATGAAAAAGTCCGCCTGAC
The DNA here is from genome assembly GCA_015061525.1 of Lentisphaerota bacterium. Lineage (GTDB taxonomy): Bacteria > Verrucomicrobiota > Lentisphaeria > Victivallales > Victivallaceae > UBA1784. Next base: position 8,369 of record SUWK01000040.1, on the reverse strand, counting down.
CGTGGGGTGCCGCAAAGCGGAACTCCCCCTCTTCGCCCAGTGGAAACAAATGGGACAGCGCGAATACGTACTCGGTTTGGAACCGGCGAACTGCGTTCCGGAAAATCAGAATACCAACCGGGAAAAATCCCTTCTCAAAACCATTATGCCCGGTGAAATCATCAACCATAAAGTCACCGTAACTCTGGAAAAACTGGATTGAGTCAGTTATGAACAAATCACATCAATTTTTCATTGCCGCACTCGGATGTCCCAAAAATCTGGTGGAGTCAGAGCTGATCTCAGGAGCCTTCCTTGCCGCCGGTGACAGCATCTGCTTTGACCCGGAAGACGCCGACGTTTATCTCATCAACACCTGTGCGTTCCTCCCGGAGGCCCGGGGCGAAGCCGCCGCCGAATTGACCGATGCCGTCGAGTGGAAAAAATCCGCTCCCGGCCGCAGGATCGCCGTCGCCGGATGTCTGATGAACCACCCTCAGTTCCCGGAATTCAAAGAGCATTTCAAAGAGGTCGACTTGTGGTGTCAGGTCAATGACACTGCCAGATTGCGCGATCTGCTTTTCAACGATGCCATCCCCTCACCTGCCGGGGAAAAATGCACCTATTTATGCGATGAAACCATGCCGAGAATACAGCTTACTTTGCCGCATGTGGCATATTTAAAGATCTGTGACGGCTGCAACAACTGTTGTTCTTACTGTGCCATTCCGAATTTGCGCGGAGAGCTGCGCTCAAGAAAACTTGCTTCCGTCCTTGCCGAAGCTGAAACACTGGTAAAAAACGGCGTCAAAGAATTGATCGTCATCGCGCAGGATATCACCGCCTACGGACATGATCTGGATTCCGGTGAAACTCTTGCCAAACTGCTCGTTGAGCTGGATAAACTCCCGGGCAATTTCACCATCCGGCTGCTTTACACTCACCCGGCACACTATACCGCTGAACTTATCAGCGTGCTGGCAAACGCAACAAAAATCCTGCCATATCTGGATATGCCGCTGCAGCACATCAGCGACCGGATACTTACTGCCATGAACCGTCATACCGACGGTACCCATATCCGGGAGCTTATTTCCAAACTGCGCTCCGCTATTCCCAACCTTACTTTGCGTACCACCTTCATCACCGGATTGCCCGGGGAAACGGAAGAAGAGTTTGCCGAACTTTGCCAATTTGTCAAAGATTCCGCCTTTGAACGCATGGGAGTCTTTGCCTTTGCACCGGAGCCGGGAACTCCAGCAGCAAAAATGCCCGATCAGATCCCTCTGGAAGTCGCAGAAGAACGCGCCGCAAAATTGATGGAGATCCAGAAAAACATCATGAAACGCGCCCAGCGCAAAAAAATCGGTTCCATCCAGCGCGTCCTCATCGACCAGATCGACGGCGGCACAGCTTACGCCCGGGGGAGTGCTGATGCTCCGGATATCGACAACCTCATCCTTATTCCGGCGCAGCGCACCATGAAACCCGGCTCTTTCATCAATGTCAAAATCATCAAAACTGCCGGATGTGATCTGATCGCGGAAAAATCACGGAGCTGAATAAAGATGAAATCTCTTATCCTGCATTGCTGTCTGCTGCTGACAATACTTTCCCTGTCTGCCGGTGATCCGGAGTTTCACGGTTCTTTTTTCGCCGCACTGAAGGAAAAAGACCCGGTTTTGAGAAACTCTCTGATCATCGACGCACTGGAAATGAAAAAAACCGCTCTTGCCGACCGCAATGCAATAGAGTTTCTCCGGCAGCAGAATCTGAAAAACCTCCTTTCAGATGGTCAGAAATTCCGGATCATTGAACTGCTCGAAAGCAGTCCGGGAGACTTTGCCCTGCTCAATCTCGCACGGGAAGTTTTCAACCGGGAAGAGACTGCTTTTCCGGCAGAACTCTCTGCTGCGGTCATCTGCTCCGCAGAAAAATTTGATATTTCAACTCTTTCTGCAAAAGATAAAACTCTGGCATTGTACCTTTACAAGTACTTTATCACCAAGCTGCTCAATGACCGTCAGTTTGATTATGCTCTGCGGATCTGTGATGCTCTTTTAAAAAAATATCCCGATGATCCGGAGTTTTTCCATTTGGCACAAACCACCACCGTGCGTGCATGTTTCCTTATGCATTACACCACGCCAGTCATCCACAATTACTCCGCCCTGCCGCCGGATAACATCTTCCGGAAACGGCTTGACAAACTGAATGAAAGTATCTCTTCCCTTGCTGTAAAAAACGACCGCGAAGCCGTTTTAGTCATCGCCGCTGCCAATGCGCTGAAATTCCCCGGCACTCCGGAACTGCTGAAAAAATACTCCGCTCTTTATCCGGATGCCAACTGGAGCGTTTTTTCTTTCGGAACAGCGATGATCTTCAAAGACAGTACCCTGTACATCCGCGCGAGAGATGATTATTACAACTTCCTGATGCTCGTCGGATTAAAAAATCTCCGCGCCGCGAAAAAACTTATCAGCAAACTGCCGGAAAAACTCCGACCGGAATGTCAGATCACCATTCACGCCGCAGCCGGACGCCATGATAAAGTGCTGGATTTGATCAAATCCGGCAGCATTGATATCAATCATATCATGATCGCTACTTTCAACGCCATCCTTGATTCCGCTCACCGCGCAAAAGATACCAATACTGTTAAAACGTTTATGGATATGGTCATCAAAAAAAATATCCGTGATCCGCAAGTCTGCAACTCTTCCGGTTACGTTGCCGCAGATCTGAACATCAAACTTCCGGAAGCTGAAAAACTTATCAACATCGCCATTTCCCAGCTCCCCGATGAGCCATCTCTGCTCGACAGCCTCGCATGGATCTGTTTCCGGCAGGGGAAATTCTCTGAAGCTGAAAAACACATCATGCGCGCACTGAAGCACTGCAATGCCGACACCTCCATTTCCGTCATGCTGCTCCATGCTGCAGAGATCAAAATCGCACTGAAAAAATACGATGAAGCAAGAAAATTTCTTGATTCGGCAAAATTCCTCAACGATCCGGAAGCTCCCGCCGTTGAATTTACCCCTGAAACCGTAACCAGATTGGAAAATATATTGAAATGACCCGCCCTTTTCTCGCTGCTTCTACTCTTGATGAGCTTAAATCATACTGCAAAGAACACGGTTTTCCCGCATTCCGCGCCAGTCAGATCGACTCGTGGCTCCATACCCATCTGACCATTGATCCGGCGGATATGAAAAATCTTCCCTCTGACTTGAAATCCGCTCTCAAACAGGATTTCCACGCCCCGGGATCACTTATATCGGAATCATCCAAATCCCCCGATCAGGTAGAAAAACTTCTGCTCAAACTCCATGACGGCGAATGCATTGAAATGGTTATCATCCCCAGTGACAAACGACTCACATTCTGCTTGAGTACCCAAGTAGGATGTCCGGTCGGATGTTACTTCTGCGCCTCCGGACGCAATGGATTGACCAGAAACCTTTCTGCCGGAGAAATGATCGAAGAATTCTGTATCGGTTCTCTCCGCGCCGGACGTCCCGACAACCTGGTCTTCATGGGCATCGGAGAAGGACTGCTCAATTTTGACAACCTTGCCATTACCCTGAACCGTCTGGCTGATGAGTTCACTTTCTCCCCACGCCGCATCACCGTTTCTACCAGCGGTTTTGTTCCGGGCATGGAGAAATTTGCCGCCCTCAAACGCGAATTCAACCTTGCGGTCAGTCTGCACGCCCCAGATGACAACACCCGCGCAAAACTCATCCCCGCAAAACTCCGCTACCCTGTCGCTGAAGTTCTCGCTGCTGCTGACAAGATCGCAGAAAACAACAACCGGCAATACACTATCGAATACACCCTCATCGACGGAATAAACGACTCTATTGAACACGCTGTAAAACTCGGCAAACTCGCTTTTGCCCATCACGCAAAAATCAACCTCATCCCTTACAACGAAACCGGCGGCTCTTTCCGCCGCCCTGCCACGCAGAAAATCGACGACTTTGAAAACGCCGTTGCCAATACCGGTGCCAGAGTGACCCGCCGCATCGAACGCGGTTCCGCTGAAACCGCCGCCTGCGGACAACTTCGCGCCGCAAAATCCAACGAGGTATCAAAATGAAAATTTGCCTTCTGCTCTTCATCGCGATGACATTATTTTCCGGATGTTACAACACCGCTTCCATCAAGCGCACCCCGCCGCGCCCAAAAGCCGCCCGACGCCACGCTCCGCCGCCGCGCAAACATAAATCGGATAATCCGCTCTTTGATGCCGTTTTCAAACACAAACCGCAAAATAACGACTCTTTTTCAAACCTCTCGGAAAAAGAGAAAAAACTGCTCCGACAAAATGACGTCCGCTACGAACCCATGGTAAAAGATTTTCACGACCGCAACCGCAAAAGTAAAGCTGACCGGGACAACTGGGTCTACGGAACCGGAATCCGCTCTTCAAAAAAATCCGGTAAGGAGCGTTGATATGGAACAGGATTTTGACCTTTTTGATTTTGCCGATTCTCAAGCTGCCGCAGCAGCCGCGGTCGTTACGCAGACTCAAACTCTCTCTGCTGCCCCCGGGACACCCCCGGCAGAACCACCGGCTCCATCTTTGAGCAAAGCTGAACTCCGCCAGGCGGCAATGGCTTTTCTCGCAACTCTTCATCCCGCCGGGATCGCCGCCAATGTCCCCACCCGCCGCAGCAAATACCGCGTCGCCGCCGCCGGATTCTGGCGACCGCCAACTGCCCGCAAAACCAACGTCATCACCAAAACTGCCATCGTCGTCATGTATGATGATGTGGATTGCTGTTTCAGCGACTGCGCCGGCAGAGATGAACGCATCGCCGTTATCACCGCACTGCAGGAAGAAAAATCCGCCCTCGAAGCCATCATCCGCGAAACCGAACCGCACCTCGGTGCCGCCGATGACCTTTTCAGCGATTTCCGTTCGTGGGATTACGCCTCTTCCGCAAATCCGGCCTACCGCAAACTTACCCGCAAACTTGACCGCGAACTTAAAGCCCTCACCCAGGGCAGCAAACTGGAATACATCCGCCGCGCCGGAAACGCCGACTTGTGTTTCCTCGCCATCCCGGAAAATCTCGTCGATCCCGCAGTGATCCCTCTCGAATGGGGCATCGTCGAACTCACCGCCAACCCCAAAGGTTTCAAACTCATCCGCAACGCCATGCAGCTTGCCGAAGTCACCCCGGAAGGCAGACTTCAACTCGCTCTGAATATCGCAACTTCCGCCGCTTCTGCCGCCTGCTTCGCCAATGGTGTCGATTCCAACGGCTCCATGCGCCGCCCTCCTCGCCGCCGCCCTTACTTCTTTTCACGGGAAAAGAAGTAAGACAAGAAAAGCGCATTACCCTACTTTCTTTTTTCAAAAAAGAAAGTAGGCAAAGAAAAAATTGTTACCGGGAAAAAGCTTAGCAAAACCTCAGTGGTGGTTCGGCTCTGGCGGGCTATCGCCCTCCGTACCCATCCGTACCCATCCGTACCCATCCGTACCCATCCGTACCCATCCGTACCCATCCGTACCCATCCGTACCCATCCGTACCCATCCGTACCCATCCGTACCCATCCGTACTCTCCATCCCCCCCATACTTACAATACGTTATCAAGATTAGTATAACTGCTCAAACAGTAAATTGCAAGTGTCAGTTTCAACTCAGCTGCATTGCCGGCAGGCAGTATCATCCCCAGAGCAAACGAACAGATGCCACCACCACCAGAATCTGAATGATCGCTTCAAATACTTTCTGCGGCAGTTTGCGCAGCAGCACTATTCCGAGAAATCCGCCCAAAATAATAAACGGCAGCATACACAGATCCAGCTTCACCGATTCCCACGTCACGCGCCCCTCAAAAGCGAATACCGGCAGTTTGATCCAGTTCAAAATCAGAAAAAACCACGCACAACAGCCGAGATACTTATCTTTCGGCAGTTTCATCGCCAGAAAATAGATGGAAGATATGGGACCTGCCGCATTGGCAAGCTGAGTCGTCGAACCGAGCAGAATACCGTAAAATCCCGACCAGCCAAGCCCGTTGGGGATCTTTTCCGGGGCAAGTCGTTTGCGGATAATACTCAACACCATCAGTGCCAGCACGATCCCGCCGATCGTCCGTTTCATCACCGCTCCTTCCGTCGGAATAAAACGCAAAATAACACTTCCAACCGCGATACCTGCCAATGCCCACGGCAGCAGCCGCAACAAAATTTTCCAATCCGCCTGTTTGCGGTAATATGCCACCGCCACTATATCCGCCATCGCCAACATCCCCAATTGCACTCCGGTGGACATCCGCGTTTCAAAAACCAGTGTCAGCATCACCACCGGCAGTACTCCGAGCCCCGGGATCGCAGTCTTATTGATTCCGATCAGCATCGCCGCCACGATAAGCACACTCAACTGCATTGCAGACAATGAACAAAATGTTTCCCACATAATATCTTATCCTCTTCACGATTATTGACAACTTCCACCCTCACCTTTTTCCGGGAATCAGGCGAAAAAAAGGCGGCGCATTACACGCCGCCTGAAAACTCTGAACAAATCACAGTTCTTTTCCGGAAAGCATCCGGTAAGCATCCAGATACTTATCCGCAGTTTTTGCCACCACTTCATCGGGAAGTGCCGGAGCGGGAGGATTCTTATCCCAATCCAGACTTTCCAGATAGTCGCGGACAAACTGTTTATCCAAACTCACCGGGCTGGTTCCCTCGACATACTGATCTGCGGGCCAAAAACGGCTGGAATCCGGAGTAAGCACTTCATCAATGAGAATGATTTCACCATCGATCTCACCGAATTCAAATTTGGTGTCCGCCACGATGATACCGCGTTCAGCAGCATAGTCGCGGGCGGTGGTATAGATGTGCAGAGCCAAATCACGCACTTTGGCGGCTTTTTCCAAACCGATGATTTCAGCGACGCCCTCGAAACTGATCGCTTCGTCGTGATCACCGACGGCTGCTTTGGTGGAAGGAGTGAAAAGCGGCTCATCCAGTTTGGAAGCCTGCTTATAACCATCGCGGAGTTTCAAACCGGAAACCATACCGGTCTTCTGATAATCTTTCCAACCGCTGCCGACCAGATAACCGCGTACGATACACTCCACCGGCAAAACTTTGGCTTTTTTAACGATCAGAGAACGCCCCTGCAGATCTTTGGCATAGGGACGCAGTTCCTCACGGGAAGTGACATCCGCAGAGATCAGATGGTTCGGCACATCTTTGAGCAGATCAAACCAAAAGAGAGAGATCTGGGTCAAAACTTCACCTTTACGCGGCACACCGGTCGGCATGACCACGTCAAAAGCACTCAAACGGTCCGTCGCCACAAAAAGCAGCGCATCACCGAGATCGTAGATGTCGCGGACTTTTCCGCGGTTGACCAGCTTGATACCGGGCAATTCAGTACCCAGCAAAGCACCATTGGCTCCGTACTGCATCTTTGGATACCTTACGCGATAGCGGTGATCTCAACGCGGGTAAGGTTCTGCCGGTGCCCCTGGGTGCGGCGATAGCCTTTGCGGCGTTTCATTTTGAAAACGACGATTTTTTTGGCGCGGAAGTTGTCCAGAACTTTGGCGGTAACTTTGGCACCTTCGACCATCGGTGTACCGATGTTGAGTTTACCATCGGCGGCGGCAACGGCGAGAACCTGATCAAAGGTAACTTCGGCACCGGCCTCAAGACCGAGTTTTTCGACTTCGACGATATCGCCAACGGCGACTTTGTACTGTTTGCTGCCAGTCTGAATGATAGCGTACATTTTTCTGCTCCTGTTCTTATAATTGATAGTTAAATTTTTAACACAAACATTCTACAATTCTTATAATATAACCCCATTCTGTAATTTTTGCAAGTACAGATATTGATTTTTTCACTTAAAGAGGAACAATTCTGCCGCAACAAAAAATCCCCGGGGAAAACAGAGTTGCCGACTTGTCAGACCTGTCAGACCTGTCAGACCTGTCAGACCTGTCAGACCTGTCAGACCTATCAGACCTGTCCGGCACGTCCGACTTGCACCGCACCATAAAGCCCGTGTACCAGTCTGCAGAGCCAAAAATAAACCGATCAAGCACGCCCAACGAGGAGTGCGCGACAATCCGCTTTCTTTGCCAAGCTTTCTTTCTCGTGAAAGAAAGCGGAGAGGGGCGGGACACTGCGTTTCCCTCCCCTCAAACTCCCCTCCCTCAAGAGTCTTCCCGTGACTGTTGCGGGTCATTGGGTTCTTCCATTAAGTTATTGCGCCTGCGCTCCCGGGGCGAGTGCCTTTGGCACTCTTTCCGGTCGCTCGCGGCTTATTGCTCGTCCTCCGCTCATCCTCGCAACATTTGTTGCGTCGGCTTTGCTCGCATGGAAATGCTCGCAAAGTACATTCGCATGCG
>SUWK01000039.1:5082-23403 GCA_015061525.1 Lentisphaerota bacterium | reverse complement strand
ATATCTCGCTACGTTTTTAATAATCAAAATTATTGATGGTAAACCTGTTTTGATGGATAGCGGATTAGAGGAGACGGAAGACGGCAATCTGGGTTTTCTGAATGAAATCGGTCAATGACTGGATTTTGATAATAAAACAAACTTTGCTCTTCAAATTTTCTGAGTTATATATCACTATAGTGAGATAAGCTCACGATCAAATATAAGCCTCGCTGATTCTGCGGAATCGGCGGGGCTTTTTGTCTTTAAACTCTAACCAAAATTAAGGAGGTTTTATGAGAGTTGAAAAGCGTGTTTTGAATGATGCCCTGCGGGTGCTGGGCAAAGTGATCTGTCAGACTTCACCGGTAGAGTTGTATCGTTCGGTGCGGTTTGTCGGTGATGTCGATGGCGTTATGTCGATGGCGACGGACGGCGTGGAGACGGTTTCGGTGGCGGTGGATGCGTTTGCCGAAAGCGAGATCGACTTCTGCGTGCCATTCAAAGAGTTGAAAGATCTGGTCAGGATGGGGCGTTCTGAAACGATCGAATTGACTGGAAAGTTCATTGAGTTTCCGGAACTGGAAGAGCCGTCAGCGGATGCGATTTCTGCGATACTCCCGGTAAACTTTGGAGAACTACTGGCCCAGGCGGCGCCGATCGTTGACCGTACCGGATACCGGAGGGTACTGCAGGGGATCAATCTTTCGTCAGCTGGCGTGACGGCTACGGATGGTAAACAGTTACTTCATCTGCCTTGCGTGCTGGCGTTAGCGAAAGATGTGACCATTCCGTTTCCGTCTGCATTGCTGGCTGCTAAAACTTCGGAAATGGGAACGCTTCTGGTCTGGGACAAGTTCTTTCAGATCGAGATCGGCAACTTCAGCTGGCACGGTAAACTGTTGGAAGGTCAGTACCCAAACTGGCGTGGAGTAATCCCTTCGCCTGAAAGCCACGATTACAGTATCACCCTGCACGACCCCGAAAAAGCGATCGCATGGGTGAAAATGATCCCCAGTCAGAAGAGCACCAATGGCGTGGAATTGAACGTGATGACCGATGGTTCAGTTACGCTTGTTTCGTGCATTCAGCCGAACTTTGAGCTGAATACCCAAGCCACCGTTACTGGAGTTCAGCCCAGAGCCGTGCTGACGCTGGATCGTGAAATCATTCTGCGGATGTTATTGCAAGGGTACACCACTTTCAAGGCACATTCGGACGGTCTGGTTCCAGTCATTGCAAGTGGCGGCGCAGGTCAGTATATCGCTATGCCCATTCGTACAATCAATAAAAATCCCATTCAACCTAAACAGGAGGAAAAGAAAATGGAAATCGAAAACAATGTTGTGGAGCAGCAGAACGCCGCTCCGGTCGTAAATCCGCTGGATGAACTCAACGCCAATGTTGAAGAATTCCGTGGTAAACTCAAACTGCTGTTGGATGAGTCAGGCGTACTCATCCGCAAAGTCAAAGAAGTCGCACTCATCCAGAAGCAGAAGGAACGCGACTTCATCCAAGCCCGCCGTGCCATCGAGCGTATCCGCATGGCGATCTGAACAAACAATAACCCATGAAGGACAGACGGTATCGTGCCGCCTGTCCTTCGCTTTTTTAAGGAGAAAAAATTATGTTGAAATTGAATGCATCCTATTCCAAGAAAGTCCCTGCCGATGGCGAGTACACCAGTCAGAGTTACCACGCTTCAATCGAAGTCGAGCTTCCGGATGGTCTGAGTTCGGAGCAGCTCAACAGCAAAATCCACGAAACCTTTGAAATGGTGCGTAATTCTGTCGAAGCTGAATTACACGGAAATACCGTCAACCAGCAAGGGGGTAACGGTGCTGTAAACACCATTAATAACGGTCCGCAGGTCAGTACCCCAGCCAGCCCCAAACAGATCAATTATCTGTTGACTTTGGCAAACCGTCGCGGCATCACTCCGGCGCAGATCGCCGCCCAGAACAATGTCGCTAACATCAACCAGTTGAGCAAGAAGCAATGCTCGGCTTTGATCGAACAGTGGAGGAACGCAGCATGAGAATTGATAAGTTGAAAGAGATGCCGCATTGGAGTTACAGTTCTCTGAATTGTTTTCTCACCTGTCCGCTGAAATACAAGTTTCGCTACATTGACAACGCAGAGCCGGAGCGCACCGGCTCCTGCTTTCCTTTCGGACGTGCGTTTCATGCGGCGTTGTCTGAACGTGCCCGCATTGGAATTGATATGTCAGAGCGTGAGGTCTGCGACGTCTTTGAAGATTATTTCAAGGCTGAAACCGATGCTGCAGAGAACCTTGTTTATAAAGCCAACGAGGACTATGATTCAATGTTGCAGACCGGATTCAAAATGGTTGAGGTCGCTTGTAAAAATTGGCAGGATGATTTTGCAGTTCAACGGGTGGCTGAAACCTTTTCGGTAAGCGTACCTGGACTTTCAAAACCGCTGATCGGCGAATTTGACTGCGTGGTGACGGATGGACACGATAACTGTATTGTCGATTGGAAGACCGCATCTGCAAAATGGGCAATTGGCAAAGCCGATAAGGACTTGCAAGCCACGGCGTTTTGCTATGCCTTTAAACAGAAGTATGGAGAAAAGCCGTTGTTCCGTTTTGACGTTTATACCAAAGCTAAAACTCCAACCGTCAATAACTACTATACGTTGCGGACGGATAACGAATTGGAACGCTTCGTTTCGCTTGCCGATGGCATCGAAAAGAGCGTAAACAGCGGCAACTTCTATCCCAATGAAAGCGGCTTCGGGTGCGGTGAGTGTCCGTACCGTGACCGCTGTAAAAAGTGGAGGTAACTATGGGACTGATGATGTGCGATGGAAAGTTCGTGAGCCGGGATGAGGTCGCTCTCGTTCCGACTCCCAGCGGAACCGACAGTTGGAAACCGGTTCCCCACATGGAGGTGATTGAAGCAGTAACCGATGTGGTCAAGGCGCATAACTGGCAGATTCTGGATGAAAACTTTGGTCTCGCTCGTGAGGGGCAGAAGATGTTCGGAGTAATGCGAATCAATAAAAGTAACAGTTCTGATTGGAGCCGTTGTATCGGTCTGCGGAACAGCCACGATAAAAGTTTCGCTGTCGGACTGTCGGCAGGTATCAGCGTGACCGTTTGCAGTAATCTCGCTTTCGGGGGAACTACCGTCATCAAGCGGCGGCATACCTCACGGATTGAGCTGACCGAACTGGTGGACGTGGCGATGAATGAGTTGGAGAATGAATTTCTGATGTTGGAAACGGTTTGCGAAGACCTCAAAATCATCTATTTGAAAAACGATGATGAAGCACGCAGCCGTATCGTCAGAGCCGCTGAACTGGGTGCGATCAACAGCAGTGACATTATTCCTGTATTTAAGGAGTTCAAAGAACCCAGATATCCTGAATTCTCTGAACCGACAAGGTATTCGCTGCTGAACGCTTTCACAGAAACGATCAAAAAGTATACGCCGTTACGGGTAGATCAGTCTTATACTGCTCTCAACCGCTGTTTCGGCTTGGATGGTCACCGTCCTGAACTTTGGAGGTAAATATGCGTTGTCCTATTTGTAATCAGCCGGGAACTCTGGTTAATAAGGTTCGTAAAGTTACCACAGCCGCAGGTGTCGGAGCCGGTGGGTATCTCGCTGTATCAGGCTCATCTACCGGTGCGGCTATTGGTACAGCTATCTGTCCGGGGCTTGGAACATTGCTTGGCGGTGTTCTCGGTTGCCTAATCGGAGCCGCCGCAGGAGGAGTTGCCGGAAACTCGGTTGGGAAATTGGTAGATGAAAATATCATTCGTATTTATCAGTGTCCAAATGGTCACGAGTGGAGGGCTGCCTGATGGAAAAGCGTTGCCCTTTCTGCGGATCGGATGATGTTATCGAGTTTGCAGATGGTTTTATCTGCCGGGATTGTGGATGTGAATTTTAGCATCCCAAACTCATCCCTCTTTTACCGGAGGGATGTTTTTTTATTCCAAGCTGCGTCATCTGTGCTGTTCCGAATGTTTTTTTATGCCAGTTTACATTGACTGCCGGACCATCTGTTTGCTGTGCACCGATAGAGATGAGGTAACGAGCCAACCAGTCAGAAACATCGTCCTTGTTCTGCTGATTGATGGGAATGGTATCTGCGACCATATACGGTTGATCAGACTGCCGCTGCCAGAGCCTTGGAATGATCTCGTCGATCTCCTGTTCAAAATGTCCTGCCCATTGACCTCTTCCGAAATAGATAAGCAAAAGTCTATCTGTCCCTCTGATTTTCGCCCACATATACCACCCGATAGTCTTGTGGCGTAACAGCGTTTTCTGTACCGATTCAAGAAAAGTGCTGAAACCGTCAATTTGCGGAAAATGGTAAACCCGGATACTGAACCATCCAAATTTTTCCTCAAAGCGTTTTATGGTCTCAAAGGATTTCTCAATTACTGGCGAATATTGATTTTGCATAGGCAGACTCCTGTAATTTGTGGTTTTTGAGCGTAAATTTGATGTCGGAGTTGTTCATAAGATAGTGCAGGTGGTGGTATCGGGATAATTATTTCATCCGCTTCCGTATTGCCGCATAGTTTACGCATCCGCCCAAAGCCTGATCATTTAATTGCTTTAAACGAGAAGAAAACAATTCTCTCATTCGCTTCTCCGGATTCTTTTGTGATGCTTTCGCCAAATAGCTCGCCTGTCGGAAACTGGCATTTTCATTGCTCTCACGGGTATAATAATCGTCACGGTCAATCAGGTATCCATTAGGGTGTTTTCTGCCGTATTCGTCTTTGGTACAATCATTGATCATCCCGGTATATTTACGCAGAGGATAACCAAACTTCTTGTTAAAAATACGGTTAGCCAATTCAATGTGATAAAAACTCTTTCTGGTCATGTCGCCATTTAAAAGCAAAAGGATGTGGTAATGAACTCCTTTGTTTTCGCTTTCCTCTCTGACCGCGAAATACATCGGATCGTAGCCACAGCGACGTTCCACTTGTATAAAGTATGCCATGAAACTTCTAAAAGCACTGTTGTCAGAGGTGTCAATTCCCGCAGGCAAACGCATATCAAAACGCATTGCATAAACCCGCCTGTGCCTGGCAAACATTTGATCGTATATCTGACAAATCTTAAACAAGATATTTTCGTCCAATCCGACTTTCTGTGTTGTAAAGCGTAATATTGGTTTACCTAAATAGAATCTCTCAAATGTAAGTTCTCTTTCTCTTTTCATAAGTAAAAATCTTTATTCTTGCTTGATATTGTTGTTATTGGAGTAATACATATATCCGGAATATTCAAGGGTGGATTTTTACAGGATAAACGCCAACTGGACGGGCTTCTTTATTGCTCGTGACATAAATATCTGTGCATGCATTAAGTTTTTACCAATGAAAGAAAAGCTGACCGATAAACCGGATAAATTCCGGATATCTGCCAGCTTGGATCAGTTTGAATATTTCTACAATCTTTTGATTTTCTTTTTTTCTTCCGGCAGATCCTGAACGATTTTTTCAATGCTTGACAGGGAACAGCCCAACTTTCTGGCAATTTCGCGGTTTGACATGGAATCCCGTAACTCCAAGACTTTTTCTCTTCGTTCCTCTCTAGACATTTTACGGAAATTTTGATTGTCTTTCCCTGCCTCTGTACCCGTAGTGGTTATCCAGCGGGGAGATTTGCCGATATTAAAGCTTATTGCTGTAACTTTCCGTTTCAGTTTTCCACCGCGATTTTTGACTATGGCAACTCCGAAATTGATGGTTTGATCATCATCGGGCTGTTCAACAACATCAAGGTGTAATCTGGCGGGAGCATCAGCTGCAATCAGGCGGGTTCCAAGCATCCGGCTGCCTGCAAATTCGTGGTGAAGCAAAATGACGGTTATACCACGGTCATTCAACTGTTCTATCCACTGACGGATTTTCGGCCAATGTTCTTCTTCGTCACCGTGTGCGTTGGTCAATTTCAGGAGATGATCTAAAACAAGAACCTCTACACATCTGCTTTCGGAACTTTCCCGCAAGATACATTTTTCAACATACTCACAACCATCATCCAAAAGATTAAGATTTTTAACCGGCTCTATAATCAGATTTTCGGTACAGCCTTTATAGAGTCGATTCAATACAGTCATTCTCTCCCGGATAATCTCGTCCGTCATTTCACTGTCAGCTACGTACATAACGGTTGCTTTGCGCTGGCGAATTTTCCAATTCAAAAAAAGTTTTCCGCCTGAGGAAAGGGCTGCACTCAATGCCATAGCCATATAACTTTTACCAGTACCTTCTTCTCCGGAAAGCAACATCCAGGAATTTCTCCGCAAAAATGGTTCTATTACATAGGGATTCGTTCTGGCAGGAGAGTTTTTCCGGCAAAAGAGATCAAAAGTCGAGGCAAGCTCCTCAGGGATTGGACAATTGTAAAGTTTGGCTTCTGCAAAAAGCTCCGCAGAAGACCAATATTTGATATCATTATCTTTTACCTCAATTCCTCGCTTATCGCTCATTACGACGTATTTTATCCTTGAAACAATATCCTCATCGGTATCACGGACAATACATGCCGTGATATTCAACAGTTCGGCTAAAAATTTTTCAGGCCGCCTTTCGCCGAACTTGAAAATATAGATATCCCGTCCCGCAAGCAAACTCCAGTCAGAATATTCAGGAATGCTGTATCCACCTACAGCAGCTGTTGCAACAGCATCTCCAGAGGCAGGTAAGGATTCATAAGACGTGTTAACAAGTGCTTCTGAAAAAATTGTTGTACAGTCCTTTTTTGTCAGAGACCATCGTTGTGGCGATTCAGCAGCATGTATCCGGATGCCTGTATAATTTTTTTCAATATAAAATAACAGTGAGCTATTATTTTGTGTCGAAGGCAAACTTGAAACTCGTTGCAACTCTGTCCACAGGTACTGAACATTTCCCTGTTTTATGTCTGTTTCAAGCTGATTGGCAGCTTTAAAGCTTTCGACGAGGAAAACCGGTCTTAAAGTGCGATCTTCATAGTCCTGCAAAAGATCGTGATTAAAGAGCTGATACCGATTTGCTGAAGAAATAGCATTTCCGATCTCCCAACCGCTGGAAAAATGAAAAAAATCACTTCGTATTATTCCTTGAGAAACAGATGGCATGCTCTGTTCTTTGACAATATCATCAAATGAAAAATCAAAGCTGTCAGGAAGTTTGTCCGCGTTCTTTCCGACGAGTTCTTTAAGAGCACCGGCAGGGGATGTCAGATTGTTGTCAAAATAATAGGTGAGAAAAAATGGATATGGAAAGTTTTGATATTTTAAAACAATGTCTTCCTGGTCATTGTAGCGCTCTCCTTGAAAAAATCCACGCCTTTTTTCCCTCCAATCAGGTTCATGGTTCACAAGGGCTTTGAGACCGTTCAATTTATTCGGAGCTTCTCTGGTCTTTTTGAAATATTTTGATGTCATTGCCTCTGCGGCAAGGATACTTTCGGCTTTGCTTAACAACAGATGCAATCTCTGTTTTTCCGGATTGGCAACCGGATATTTTTGTATCGTGTCCCAAATGTCCAGAGCATACTTTTTAATAGCCCACGGAATCAAATGTGCCTGACTTAAATCAATAGGTTTTTTATGGTTCATTGTATTTCTCTGCTCAAAATAGGTAAAACATATAAATTATGGTACAGTATTTTATTATAAATATACCATATAAAAGCATAAAATCAAATCAAATAACCATATATTGTAATATTCTAAAATAAAAAAAAGCAATATTTATTTTATATTTTATGGTATTTAGGGTAGGGATTTTTCTGCTGCCTGCCTCTGCCGGAAGGAGGCAGAGGAGGCAGAAGAAGTGATCGGGATATAAGACGTTGGATAGAGGCACGAGGAGTTTGGATGCGATCAGGGGCTTGGCGGCTGAACCATCATCAAACCGGTGAGGACGGCAAGCAGGAGAGCATCACTATTTCCGAAGTGCCATATCCACGATGCAAACTGTTATGCTGTTTGATCGATGCCGTATCTTATGGGTGGAAATAACGGCAGGAATTCAAACAGCCAGGATTGACTTCATAATCGCAGAAATAGAAGGGGCAGGTTAGCTCAGTCGGTAGAGCAGGGGCAAAATCCGCTTGACTTTTGGCAAAACAGGTGATAAGTTATCGATAAGTTATCAGCCTGGGAATGGGGTGTTTCCGGGATATTGCAGAATTCACCCGAAACAATGGCCGGTCCCAGTAAAAAAAGAAAGCCGCAAGCTCATTATTAAGAACTTACGACTTGAAATTTAAACAAAAAAATGGTGGCCGGTCCCAGAATCGAACTGGGGACACGGGGATTTTCAGTCCCCTGCTCTACCGACTGAGCTAACCTGCCACACATGTGTCATAAGAAAATTTGGAGCGAGTGACCGGAGTCGAACCGGCGACAATCACGTTGGCAACGTGATGCTCTACCAACTGAGCTACACTCGCACTTTTCCTTGCAACATTTCTTAATATACCATCTCTATTCGCAATTGTCAAGCCTCTTTTTAACTTTTTTCGCTTTTTTATCTCTTTTTATGATGATAAAACCTTTTTACACCAAGCTCTGCTTACCAATACGGTACTGCCGCCTTACGGCAGCATCGCTTTACTCAAACAGCGATAATGCCGTATTCACATTCCCAAACGGCGCACTGGTCGCCACTCCGTTGATCTCTCCGGATATCTCCGCAAGTATCTGACGCGCTATCCTGATTCCCTCTTCTCTCTGCGCCTCCTTGTCACCGGCTTTCTCCATCGCACTCATTATCCAATCCGGCACGATCACTCCAGGAACCTCATTCTTCATGAACAACGCATTCCGGTAACTGGCAAAAGGCCACACTCCGGCAATCACCGGGATCCCGAAATTCTTCCGCACTTCCCTCAGAAACTTCAACAGCGTCGGCGGATCAAATACCGGCTGCGTTATGATAAATTCCGCTCCGGAGGCCACCTTCTCCTCCAAACGACGGTACTCCCTTGACATATCTATCGCATTCGGATCAGCTCCCACTCCGGAAACCATCGCCGTCTGAACATCGTTCCCCAACGGCTGGCCCCCAACATCAACCCCGCAATTCAAACGCTTCTGCAGCTTCACCATCCCTATGGAATCCACGTCAAATACACCGGAACTGAATGGATAATCACCCAATTTCGGCGGATCACCGGTAATAAACAGAATATTCCGCAGATTCTTTGCCATACAACCCAGAATCATTGACTGCAGACTTATCAGATTCCGGTCTCTGGCGCAGCAGTGAACTATCGTTTCGATACCCGCCTTTTCCTGGATCTCGATTGCTGTTATTATCTGGGATATCCGGCAGCTCGCACGCGGCCCATCAGGAATATTGATCGCATCTATTCCGGCTTTAGCGCAAATTTTCGCCTTTTCCACCGTACCGCTCAAGTCAAATCCCCTCGGCGGTGTCATCTCTATAAGTTTGACAAATTTGCCGGATGCCAGTTTTTCACCAAATGAACTGCGCTCTGCCAACGGTATTTCCGGAAGTCTTTCCGCCTCTTTCACCTCAACTGCCGGCATCATCTTTTTCGCACTTGCAGCCAGCGGTTTCAGTGAACGCACCATATCGGAAATATGTTCCGGCGTAATTCCGCAGCAGCCGCCCAAACCGCGCGCTCCCAAATTCAAATACCGCATGGAATAAGTCGTGAAATACTCCGGCGTAGTCATCTGCATAAAACGGTTATCCACACTTTTCGGTACTCCTGAACCCGGCTGTACTATAATGGAAAATTCCGTTTGGTGAACTATCTTTTCCAATGCTTCAAGCGTCGTTTCCGGCCCGTTCCCGCAATTCAAACCGATCGCTGCCGGAGCATTTCCAGCTGCCAGCAGCAACTCTTTTGCCTCGGCAAATGTGCTGCCGTCGGCAAGTTCCGCTTCTGCATTCAGCACAAAACTCGTCACATACGCCGCCTGACTGCATTCTGCAGCACTCAACGCAGTACGCAGCTCTTCCAGCGAAGAGATCGATTCAAAAATCAATATATCCGCTCCGCCCTCATTCAGAAACCGAACCTGATCGCTCACCGCCGGTAAATGGACAGCTTTGGAAGGTCCGATGGAACCGGCAATCAATATCTCCGGTTTCCCGGCAGCGGCTTTTCTGGCAACTGCAACTGCCGCATGGTTGATCTTTTCCGCACGGTCAGCTATTCCAAACTGCTGAAGTGATGCACTGTTGGCGTTGTATGTATTGGTGGTCAACACTTCCGCACCGGCATCCACATAAGATTGATGGATGGCACTCACCACTTCCGGAGAAGTAAGGCAGAGATCGTCGTAAGATGTATTAACAAAAAAATTCCGGCGGTACAATTCCGTACCGAAACCACCATCAAAAATCAGGACACCATCCTTGAGTTTCTGCTGAAATTGTTCTGATCTCATTTTTCCTCCTCAAGTTTTTCCGGTTTCAGCATGATCATCTGCGCCGTAAACGCTATCACGACCGCTGCTGCTGCGAAAATAAACGCCGAACCGGTAAATCCGGTAACATCCGCGATAAAACCTCCAACAAGCGGAGCAAGCATACTGGTAACTCCCACGATTATCTCATTGCCGGCTACAAAAAATCCGCTCCGTGACGGATGCGCCAATGAATGATAAACCAGATAAAAGTACAAACAACCGGAATAAACCCCGTAACACGCCGCAGCTGTGTAAAATATTTTCACATCAGAGGCGAACGCAAATGTCAGCAGCGATAAAATGCCGGTCACACTCATCAGCAGTGCCGGAACCCTTTTCCACATCCAGCATTTACTGCGGCAAAGTGCCAGAGCCGTAAACGCCTGCACATAACTCACCACCGCCAGCACATACGCCACGTGATCTCCGGATATCTGCAGATTTGCCCCCTGTTTGGGCCAGATAGAGCGGATCTGGCTGACCGTAAGCGTTCCCAGACCGCCGACGATCCAGCCGAGGATCGCCAGACGGGTAAAAGTTTTTTCAGGAAACGGCATTTTCACAGAAACACGGGTATCCCCGGTTGGCTCTTCCGTACTGCCGGAATTTGTCTGCGCCTGATTTTTACGCAGCAATGCGATCAGAACCACGCTCCCGGTGACCGCCAGCGCCAATGCCAGCGTGATAATAAATCCGGTTTTCACCGTCACCCGCGCAAACGCCAGCGGTCCGGAAGCAAAACCCAGACTCCAGGTCAACGTATAAAACGATGTCGCACTGACGGTGCCGGACTTTTTACTCTTGCCGTTTTCAATAGATTTGGCAAACAGCTGGAACGGCGCACAGAAAAGTGCCGCTCCGCAGCCGGACATCAGCAGCCAGACAAACTGGGTATACAATCCGT
This sequence comes from Lentisphaerota bacterium, assembly GCA_015061525.1. GTDB lineage: Bacteria > Verrucomicrobiota > Lentisphaeria > Victivallales > Victivallaceae > UBA1784. The sequence continues at coordinate 12,083 of SUWK01000039.1, read as the reverse complement.
CAAAAATAAGAAAACCAGCTGAAGTAAGCGACAACATCACTCCACCGGCAAGGATCAGCCCCAAAGCGTTGGACGTTTTGACCAGTTTGCCGATCAAACCCGTAACCAGACAGTACGCCACCCCCCAGGCCGCTACCGCACTTGCCACCACAGTTGCCGGACAATCCGCCTCGGCAAAACGGTGAGAGGTGATAAAGAAAAATCCGCCGTTCAGAAAGTTGATCGCAAACGGTACAAAATAAGCCAGAATTTTGGTCAGCATTGCATCTTCCCCCCTTGTAACCGGTCATATTACGCAAATGGCTTGATTGTTGAAACAACCAAGCCATCTTACCGGGATAATCCTGTTTCAGAGCGCGCCGCACTTCTTCAGTGTGGCAGTGAGTGTTTCCAAATGAGCAGCCGTCATTTCGCACAACGGCAGCCGGTATTCGCAGGCGATCTCGCCGCGCAATGCCATCGCCGCTTTGACCGGAATCGGATTGCTTTCAATGAAGAGATCACGGAAAAGTCCGTAATATTTTTTGTGATACGCCAACGCGGAAACAAAATCACCCTTGAGAGCCAGAGCGACCATCTCGGAAAGTTCACCGGGAATAATGTTGGATGCCACACTGATGATACCGGCTGCTCCGACTGCCATCATCGGCAGCGTCAGGGAGTCATCACCGCTCAAAACCGTGATATCACACTGATCTTTGATCGCAGAGACCCGGTCAACACTGCCGCCTGCCTCTTTGACAGCTACCATCAGCGGATTACCGGCAAGACGGGCGATGGTCTCCACCGCGATCGGAACTCCGGCGCGCCCGGGAACATTGTACAGCACCACCGGCAGCTGACTCTTTTCCGCGATAACGGAAAAGTGACGGTAAATACCTTCCTGCGTGGGCTTGTTGTAGTAAGGAGTCACCTGCAAAGAGGCATCTGCTCCGGCTGCTTTTGCCTCCATGGTCAAATGGATCGCCTCTTCTGTGGAGTTGGCTCCGCTGCCGGCAATGACCTGACAACGACCGTTGACGATCTCCACAGTCCGGGCGATTACTTCAGTATGCTCCTCCATTGAGAGGGTCGGGGATTCGCCGGTGGTACCGACGGGAACCACGCCGGCAACATTTCCGGCGATCTGCCGTTCAAGCAGGGCTTTGAAAGCTTCGTAATCGACTTTGCCGTTGCGGAACGGAGTTGCCAATGCTGTGTAAACACCTTGCAGTTTCATAATCTTCTTTCCTGTAAAAACTGTATTGTACTCTCTACAATACATAAAATACTACCATCCGGCAATAAAATCAAATAGCAGAACTTGAAAAAATGCGTTCTGTATATTATTTTATAAACAAAATCTTAAAATTTGTATGGAGTCCGGAGCAATATGAGAAAATTTTTTGCAGTAATGTTCACCGCAGTTTTGTGCGGCTGTGTCAATATCGAATACAATGGTCAGACCGCAGCTCCGCTGGCGGATGATATGCAAGTGGCGGTATTCAGTGACCCCGGCAGGATCACCCGCCCGTATACAGTTCTCGGTCAGGCATCTGCCAGCGGAGACTACCGGGAAACCGGCAGTGACCGGCTGATAGCAAAATTGCGGGACAAAGCCGCAAAGTGCGGAGCAAATGCGATCATTATCACCGAGCATCAGGTCATTGCGGATGATTCCGGACAAATCAGCACCTCTCCAAAATTTTCCGGCAGCCCTGAAAGAGTTGACACCGGTAACTCATGGAACGCCATCTCTGAGGATTCCGACCTCAATTTTGCCAACAGCAAACGTCACACCCCGGTGACTACATCCGGAAGTGTCAACAACTTTACCAGGATCATCCGCGCCGAATTCATCAGGTATTGAGATCCTGTGCAGAGTACCGGATATTTCCGGAATGATTCACAACAAAATCACAATTTTTCTGATACCGGTTTTTCAAGTGGACGCAAAATGTCCACTCTACGCAGTTATATTAGGTTTTTGCCGGATGAGGTGAAACTTTTTACAAACTGCGAAAGGATAAAAGACCATGTTTGATCTGCTGATAAAGCTGTTGGAGAAAATCGCCGGAACTGAACAAAAACCAATTGAACTGAATATCACTCCCGCTCCGGAAAAAAATATTCAGTTGACTCTGCCATTCAAACAACCGTTGATAAACAGTGGAGCTGGATTTGCGGAAAAATGACGGTAAGTAACGGCAAAAAATTCCGGCAATACACTTGAAAAAACATCAAAATACACTTATTTTATAAATCGTAATTTTGACCGTTGATGATCATCAATCGTTATAATAAGGAATAATATCATGTCAAAGATCAGAGTGGCAGTTGCCGGGTACGGCAATGTCGGCCGCGGTGTTATCGCCGCTTTGAAAAATAATCCGGATATGGAGATCGCCGGAATTTTGAGCCGGAACCCGGAGCGGGTCAAACAAACCTGCAATGATGTTCCCGTCATGCAGATCGCCGATATGGATGCATGGCTCACCGCACTGAAAGCGGATGTTGCCATTCTCTGCGGCGGCAGCAAAGATGACCTGCCGATCCAGGGTCCCATGCTGGCGGCAAAAATCAGTACCGTAGACAGTTTTGACAACCACAGCCGGATCCCGGAATACTTCAAAATGATGGATGATGCAGCCAAAGAGTCCGGACATGTTTCCGTGATCTCCACCGGCTGGGATCCCGGCATATTCTCCATGGAACGCACCCTTGCCAACGCATTTCTCCCCGGTTCCCGCGCCTACGGTTTTTACGGTTTGGGAGAATCCGGCGGTTTGAGTATGGGTCACAGCGATGCCCTGCGAACCATTCCCGGAGTGGCAGATGCCAGACAGTACACCCACGCAGTGACCGATGCCATCGACAAAGTACGCGCCGGAGAGAATCCGCAGTTTGCTCCCGGTGACATGCACACCCGTGAGTGTTTCGTGGTTCTGGAAGATGGTGCTGATCAGGAAGCGGTCGCTGAAGCTATCCGCACCATGCCGGGGTATTTTGCTCCTTATAAGACAACCATCCACTTCGTCACCGGTGAATTTCTCAAAGAAAAATGTTCCGGATTCCCCCATGACGGGCTGGTCGTCGCCGCCGGAACTACCGGTAACGGCAACGCTGCGAGCGTGGAATACCGCTGCAAGTGGCAGAGCAACCCGGAAGCCACCGCCAACGTGCTGGTTGCTCATGCCCGCGCCGCCGTGCGGCTGGCCAATGAAAACAGATCCGGGGCATTCACCATTCTGGACATTCCTCCGGCATACTTCTCCATACATTCAAAAGAAGAACTGCTGAAAAAATTCATGTGAAATCATATCGGACAGCAGTGATCCGAAGTAGATTTTTTCCTGTTTCTGTGATACATTATTCATGGTTTGTCCTCCTGATTTTTGAAGCGCACTATGCAACTTCGTTGTTCTTGGATTAACATAAATCCATTTTTATAAAGCTCTGTTCCCGATATTGGTTGATGCCCTCTGTGGCATGTTCAACACACGGGTGCGAGGCGGTTGCCGCCGAGCGCGCAGTCCGCATGCGAATGTACTTTGCGAGCATTTCCATGCGAGCAAAGCCGACGCAACAAATGTTGCGAGGATGAGCGGAGGACGAGCAATAAGCCGCGAGCGACCGGAAAGAGTGCCAAAGGCACTCGCCCCGGGAGCGCAGGCGCAATAACTAAATGGAAGAACCCAATGACCCGCAACAGTCACGGGAAGGCCCTTGAGGGAGGGGAGTTTGAGGGGAGGGAAACGCAGTGTCCCGCCCCTCAAGCAAACTGAACGCTGCGAACACCCTCCACAACTTGTGTATGCAATATGTTGTCAACCGGTATTGAGAACAGAGCCTTTGTCAAAGAAAGCGGGCGAGCTGGTGTTCATCAACACCTTCAAAGAAGTGATCTTTTAGGATGCCTTCGGTGTGAAAGCCGCAGCTTTCGTAGAACTTGATTGCGCCGGGGTTGATGGATGATACGCAAGTATAGATTTTGCGCATATTATTTTCCCGCCAGAATTTTTCGGCGGCGGCAAAGAGCATTTTTCCTACTCCTTTACCGGCGTTGCCGGGCATGACACCGATACGGACGAGGGTTCCGAGGCGGCGTTTCAAAGCGGCGGCGATGGTGATGCATCCGATAACTTTGCCGTCTTCTTCGGCGACAAAACTGATATTATCATAATCAGCGGTCGTATTACGGCGCATGGATTGAAGCCAATACTCTGCGGGGCGCGGAGCATCGGTATCCATACGTTCTTTGAGGTAGGTTTTGAAACTTTCAAAGTAGACTACCGATGCCTGAACGGCATCGGAGTCCTGAAATTCGCGGATAATGACCATTTTTCAATCCATTATCTTGTAGAGTTCGACGTTATCGAAGTAGATTTCCTGCCCTTGAGCTTCGCCGACACCGAGCATGAGTTCTAAAGACTCGGCATGTTCGGGGACGGTAACGACAAATTCCACTGTAACAGGTTTATTGCCGAGCCGCCGGAAGATGTGCTGTTTATTCAGATAATCGGCGAACCGGTCGTTGAAAGGTTTGCCCTGCCGGACGAAATCGCGTTTCCATTTGACACTGAAAGTTGCTTTGGCTTTGCTGCCGGGGGTGACGTTCCAGGCGGTGCAGCGGGCGAGATACATTTCACCGGGTTTGACTTTGCGGCTCTGGTAGATGCAGCCGTTGATCACATCCACAGCGGCGACAACGGCGTTGCCGTTAACCATTTTGCGGATGAATTGTCCCTGATTTTTGGCACCGTGCCACTCACCGAAACCGGGGATTTTCTGATTGTTTTCGGGGAGTTTGTCGAAAGTGGGGTTGTAGATGATATTGCGCGGTTTATCTTTGGCGAGAACTTTTTTGGCATCGGCGATCTGATCCTGACTGGCGATCAGGTCAAGTTCCGCGGTGACTTTGGGGGCGATGCTGGAAATATTGACCGGGGAAGCGGGGTGATGACTGGGGAACCAGACGAAACGCTCGTGCCACATCCAGACGTATTTGTCGGCGACTTCCATAGCGTTGATAAGATTGCGTTTGAGCAGCTGCGTGCCGCCGAGAGTTTCCAGCTCCGGCAGAAGCTGATTGTTCCAGAAACCAAATTTGGAAGCGAAGTGCGGATCGACGTAAAGTCCCGGGGCAACAAAGGTCTGGGCGCGGTATTTGGCGAGATGCTTTGGATCGAGGAAACGGAGGAAGTTCTTTTTCACGTCGATGCCGAGGTGATAGAATTCAATTTCGTCGTTGGCACGGTAGGCGCAGCTCTCATCGCCGTCATGGATCTTGACGGTGGGGGGCAGAACGTCGTAGACACCGTTGACGAAGGGAGCGACCATGTATTCTGCTTCTTCCGGGCGTGCCTGATCGTTTTTGTGACGGCAGAGACTGAACCACCAGTAGCAGAGCATTTCCATATCGGGAAATTCGCTGAAAAGGGCGCGTCCGAACTCCTGACCGCGCTGGCGGATCTTGGCATGGGTTTCGGCGAGGGTTTTACCCTTTGCCGGGTCGAACTGCCACATGGTGTTTTTGTGATATTCCTCAATATCGAACTTCATACCGACCATACCGGTTTCTTTGGCAATTTTGGCGACGACTTTGTGGTTGTGGCAGACGGTTTCCCACGCGGCATCATCGAACCAGTCCACGTTGCCGGGGCTGACGGTAAGACCGATAAAGTTGTCGGTGAATTTTTTGAATTTGGTATTCTTGAGGTTTTCAATATCTTTTTTGAAATACTCATATTTGATTTTTCTGCCGCCGAAAATGGCGTTGATATTGATCGGCTGACCCTCGCACTGGTCGGCAGGAGTGACAAAGCGGATGATGATACCGCTGCCGGGGATGGATTTTTCCATCATTTCAATATTGTCTTTGATGAATTGGGTGGTCATCAGATACTTGCGTGAAGGAGTCTGCCCGTCTTTAACACCCTGATATTGAAAACCCCAGCCGTCGTGGACAAGTTTGACCCGGGGCGGTTTGTAATACTGGTCGGCGGCGATTGCCGGCAGTACCGCAGCTGCGATAAGTGATGTCATAAGTTTTTTCATTTCTATCTCCTTTATTTTTAAGGTGTTAATGTTGTTTTTATCGTTTTGCCAACTGCACCGCACACAGCCGTACAGTCATATTTCGGGGGTAAACCGTGTGCCGCCATCAGGAAAATCGGCACAAAAATCCCCTTCAGAAAAAATCCCTTCAGATTTGATTTCAGCAAGAACGGCAGAAAGAACCGAAATTACTTGTCGTATTCGTCAGCCCAGTTTCTTTTCTTGTCATTGAACGAACCGTCATCGTTGCTATCCAGACAGATGTTGCCGAAAACAGTTTTGACGCTGCCGTCGCACATGGTGATATTCATACCGACACTGGCGGGCACGTCATCACCTTTTTTGGCGGCATCATAGACAACCGGACCGCCGGGATGACGGTAACCGACTCTGGCATAACCGGAAGCATCAATACCATCGTACCATGAATCAATTTCAGCGTGCTCCATGAAAAGATAAACCGAACTTGCGCGTTTGACAGCACCGGCTTTGCTGGTTCCGGAGGGGCTTTCATGGCTGCCGCCGTTGGCACGGTATTCGCAGTACATTTTACCGGTGACAAACTGGTTGGCGGTATAACTGACACCGACGCCGGCATTATAAGAGTTTGAACCTGAAAGTTTTGCGGCACTGGGGCACTGATAGATCGGCAGACTTTCAGTTTTTGGCATATGATGTGGTCCGCCGTTATTCTGACGGATATCACCGCCGGTGTATACCGCAAGTTTGGCGACCCATCCGTAACCGACGTTTCTGGGAACGTAGTAATCGTAATCATTCATGTACTGGGCGTTTGCCGCACCCATCTGTTTCATATTGTTGATACAGCTGGCACTGCGGCCGCGTTCACGGGCGGAGTTGAGAGCAGGCAGCAGGATTGCCGCAAGAATAGCGATGATCGCGATGACAACGAGGAGCTCTATTAAAGTGAAGCAGTACTGCTTCACTTCACCATGGTGAAGTGA
>SUWK01000039.1:0-4982 GCA_015061525.1 Lentisphaerota bacterium | reverse complement strand
AAGTGAAGCAGTACTGCTTCACTTCACCATGGTGAAGTGACCGTTTCATAATTACTTTCCTTTCAAAAACTAAATGGAGACCGTTACAAAACAATTTTTTATGAATTTGCAGCAAAATATTTGCAAATTCATCCGACAACAACTATAATATAGCGCGTAAAAAATAAAAGTAAAGATAAAATATGGTTAAAAAAGAGTACAAAACTGTCATTTTTTATAAAAATAGTTTGTCTGTGCGGTAATTTTGCATGCAAATGGATGAAAATGACGGAGAAATACGGATGATTACAGAAAATTATCAGCCGCCGGGAGATACCAAAGAGTGTTCGATATACATAATGCGATACGTGAAAAATACTTAATTAAGGATATATCATGCTTACCAAACTTATCTTGAAACTTTTTGTTCCCGGAATAAATGAAAAACTCACCGTTCAAAACCGTACCCGCTGCGGTATCGTCTGCGGTATCACCGGAATAGTCTGTAATATTCTGCTGGCGATCGTCAAAATCGTACTGGCGGTCATTACCGGCAGTATCGCCATTGCCGCCGATGCAGTCAACAACCTTTCCGATGCCGCTTCCAGCGGTATTGCCGTGGCGGGATTCCGGCTCTCCAGCCGCCCGCCGGATGCCGATCACCCATTCGGACACGGCAGAACCGAATACGTGGCAGGTTTGATAACCGCTTTGCTTATCGTGGGTTTGGGAATAACTTTTCTCAAAGACTCCATCGTGCAATTGTTCCGCCCCCCGGAAACATCAGCAACTGCCGTAACGATCGTGATATTCGGCTGTACCATGCTGGTCAAGTGCTGGTTATTTTTCTTCTGCCGCAAGATCGGTACTCTCATCAACTCCGATGTTATCAAAGCTGCGGCATTTGACAGTCTGGGCGATTGTCTGGGGACCTCGGTTGTTGTTGCATCACTGATCGCTTCACGTTACACCGCTTTTCCGGTGGATGGCTGCGCCGGTATCGTCGTGGCTCTGATGATCCTCTGGGCAGGCACCAGCGTATTAAAAGACACTGTAAGCAAACTGCTCGGTGAACCGCCGGCTGAGACTCTGGTCAGCGATCTGCGGAAGATTTTGCTCTCCTGCCCGGGGATCGACGGTATCCATGATATTATGATACACAACTACGGCGAAAACTCCTACTATGTGACCGCCCATGCGGAAATTTCCAGCTCCGGCGACCGCTTTTCCGCACATGATATTCTGGAAAATGCCGAAGTCGCCGTCGGTTCCAAACTCCCGGTACATCTGCTGCTGCACGGCGACCCGTACAATAAGGAAAATCCTGAAGTCATCTACTGGCGCAGCCGTATGGAAAATGAAGTCGCCAACTTTGACAGCGAATTCAAACTCTACGATTTCCGGATCCATAAAGCTGATGACGGCAAGGTGGAAAAACTCTCTTTCCATTTGCTCGTGCCGCACCATTGTGCCGTCAGTGAAGCGGAAATCGGCGAAATTTTACAGCAGAAAATGTCCCGCTACGATTCTGATCTGCGTTTGGATATCCGTATTTTACGCAGTTTTATCAGATGATCTGCTCTTGTTCCGTCCATCTCATTCCGGGCGGAACTGTATCAGAGTGCCGCAGTTACTTGAGGATATCTTTAGTAATGAACATGCCCTCTTCCATGAATTTGCCGCCGTTGCGGATAAATTCGGCAGTTTTTCTTTGCAGTGAGGTCGGATTTTCCACACTGTCAGGATCGGTTTCCGGCGTACCGAAGATCCGGAATACCGAATCGCGTGTTTCACCTACCGGGTAATGGATACCCAGATCCTGAAACTTCACGATGTTGGAATCCGGTGACAGCATGTCACGGAACTGCCGGTCAAGCAGCCAGCTTTCACACAGAAAACCTTTCCACTGGATATCTTTGCGGTATTCTGCAAAAAATTCCGCCATCCGGTGCATGGATTTGATACACTCGTCTATATCCATGGGGCCGTCTTCCGGAATGTGCAGTTCGATCACCTGATCCCCCGGCTCAAGCAGAATATTGCCGTTTTCGTCGCGGAGCGTTTCCCGGTGGTATTTGTATTCGCTGCAGCATTCCAATCTTCCGTGACGCGTCACCCAGCCGCGGTACAAGTGCCCCTGCCACTCCAATGCCCGGAAACTCAATCCGCAGACTTTGCGGTGTTTGAGTTCGTTGCGCAGCCACACTTTGAGGTCGGTCATCGTCTCTCGCATCACGCTTTCCGGAAAACCGTACGGCGCAAAAAACTCCGGCACTCTGGGAGCCGCAAAAAATGCCGCACCGAAACGGATCCTGGAGTAATCTCCACCCTCAGGCTGCGGCGGATTTTTGCCGTCCCATGCCCCGGGAGCAAAACAGATATCAGCCAGTTTTTTCGCTTCAGCTGAAAGTACCGGATCTGCTACTATCTCTTTCAATGCATTTACTTCAACATCATTGAGTTGAGAAACTTCAGCAAATTCTTCTATCGTTTCAAACATCTTTTTATCCCCTTATTTTCACTGTTCTTTTTCAAAAATTCCGTACCGTCTGACGGCGGCTTTTTTATGCCTTGCGGCACTTTTGCCTCCGGCGGTTTTTGTGCCTTACGGCACTTTCGCCTTCGGCGTTTTTTGTGCCTTGCGGCACTTTTGCCTCCGGCGGTGTTTCGCCTTGCGGCGACCAGCGTTCCGCCGCTGGATCACGTCCGGGTACGACCCGGCGCGATACTGCCGCCTGCGGCGGCTTTTTTGTGCCTTGCGGCACTTTTGCCTCCGGCGGTGTTTCGCCTTGCGGCGACCAGCGTTCCACCGCCTTCAGACAGTAGGCAGCTGCAGTTCCGCAATACTATCGTGGCAAATCGTACATCTGGCAGCAAAAAGTTCCGTGTCAGTAAAAGGAACTTTACCACTCTGCGCATTGCGGTCATATTTGGGAAAATCCTGCCCGGCAATGCTGATACGCAGACGGTTGCCCTTGCGGAAACACGCCGCCACATTGCCCAAAACCACCTCGTAAGATGCTTTTTCCCCAGGAGTGAGCAGCTCCTCTTTGTCTAAAGTGTTGCGGAATCTGGCACGTACCATACCCCGGATGCGCAGCATGGATCTGCCGTCACTTTCCACCTCGGTAAGCGTTACGAAAAAGTCCGTATCAGGTGCATCGACTTTCGCCGTGAACTGCAGTTTGACCTCACCGGCGATCCGGATATCTTCCCCGAGTTCCCCGGTCGTATAAACCAGCACATCACTGCGTTCTTCAGTCTTGCGGCAATCATAGCAGCCGGTCACGCCGGGAACCCCATTGGCATAACGTACCGGATCATTCGGATCGCTGATGTATGACCTCGGAGTGCTGTCACCGGATTTATTTGCCGTGATCGTACCGTCGCCGTGGAGGAAAAGCGAGGTGTAACGCATTTCCGGCGGCGGCCAGTCGCTGCTCTCGTACCAGCGGTTTTCCCCGAGCATGAAATATTTGACCTGCGGAACTTGCGGCAGAGGATCGGCATTGCGGTCAGCGGCAAGATTGAAAAGAAATTTGCTCTGCAGCGGGTTGAGATCGCGGTAGTCATTCTCCTCACCGAAAAGATCCGGATTCACCAATCCGGAGTGTTCCCACGGACCAACCACCAGATGAGTGGCATTTCGTGCAAGTTCCGTTGCTGAACTATGTTTCATCAATTGGAAACTGGTGATCGTTTCCTCCCTGAAACCGTCAAACCAGCCGCCGGAAATAAACGCCGGAACAGTTATTTTGGCAAAATTTCCCAGCGATGCCGACAGCAGTTTTCCGGGATTGCGCGAAGCGGCTATGAATTTGCGGAACGGCTCATTTTCCGGATAACCGGCAGTCAGGTCGGCATTCTCCGCAGGGATCGCCCAGTCTACTTTCAAATCATCATAGCTCGGCACTCCGGCATAACCGTATTTCCGGCGATGGTGCATGGAGAGCATCCAGTGCGTGGCAAAGTTCCAGAAGTTGCCTCCGCCCTTTCTGGCACTGCCGACACAGCCGTAGATCGGTGCCACGCGCGGCGCGATCCCCGCCAGCACCCTATGAGCGGTAAAAGCCGCCGACCACTGCATCCAGCCGGGATAACTTGCTCCGTACATGAGGCAAGTGCCGTTGAAGAAATCCTGCTGCGCCAGCCAATTGAAAGTATCTTCCGCATCGGTGATCTCAAACTCCTTTGCCACCGGGTCGAAAACTCCACCCTCGCTCCAGCCGGTTCCGCGGGTCGATTGCACAATGTAGATGACATTTTTCTCCAGACATTCAGCATTCGGCAGATCGAACCACGTGGTGCGGCTGTATGGTGAACGCAGCATCAACACCGGAGCTTTACCGGAAAATTCCGGCGGGAAAAATATATCGGTATGCAGTTTCACTCCGTCGCGCATGGTCACCATATCCACTTTGATCGTGCAGCGGATATCGTACACCGGAGTAATGTCAGTCACATTGTAACGGTCACTCATATAAAAAAATCCTTTCAAAAATTATCGGATATTATACCGGTCACTCTAATATAATCCCCGAATGATAAAAATCAATTCCATGTGCGGTGAATTTCTGAAAAGTTTACCGCAGCCCGCCAAGAGTACACCCGGTAAAAAACTTAGCTCTGTTCCCAATATAGGTTGACAACATATTGCGCACACAGGTTGTGGAGGGTGTTACTCTATTGAGTTTTTTTGCAAAACTTTCTTTCTTGCGAAAGAAACATTCACGCGGATGTTACTCCACTGAGTTTTTTGCAAAGCTTTTTTCCAAAAAAGCGTCGATCAAGCCGCGACAGCGGAGCGGCGCAACAGTTCGCTTTCTTTGCCAAGCTTTCTTTCTCGCGAAAGAAAGCGGAGAGGGGCGGGACACTTCGTTTCCCTCCCCTCAAACTCCCCTCCCTCAAGAGCCTTCCCGTGACTGTTGCGGGTCATTGGGTTCTTCCCTCGGAGGTATGCGCCGTTTACTCTGTGGGGCGACCGCCAGACCGGCTTTGCCGGT
>SUWK01000038.1 GCA_015061525.1 Lentisphaerota bacterium | reverse complement strand
GTACGGATGTGTACGGAAACATACGGAGAGTGCCGCTCACAAAAATACGCCGCATCATACTTGCAAAGCAAGTGCTTCATGTTTGCCGCAGGCAAACGCTTCATGCAGCAACGCTGCGCTTCACACGGCGGAGCATGATTTATCATCAAAAAGTATCCCGCTTTTTTTGAAAGAGAAAGGGGGCGCGGGGGAAAGGGAAAACTTTTTTTCTCGTGAAAAAAAGTTTTCCCTTGTCCCCCGCACACTCATTTACCTTGATCGAATTGCTGGTCGTTATTGCGATCATCGCTATTCTGGCAGCGATATTGCTGCCGGCATTGAACAGTGCGCGTGAACGGGGGAGAATGGCATCATGTGTCAGTCAGATGCGGGAGATCGGAAGTGCGCTTCAGATGTATATCACAGCATCTGATGACTGGTATGTTCCGTATTGTCCGCAGTTGGATAACAGCGGCAGCTGGGGTGAAGTTACCAAAGGTTCATGGGCATCGATTTTTTATGATCACGGCTATTTGAAAGATACGCAGATACATTTTTGTCCGTCGGCAGCTGCACCTACGGAACAGCCGAGTTATGGTTTGGGTGGCGCAAACAGTCCGGTGGCAAAACCGACGCAGAAGTATACTTATAAATTTATCAACTACGGTTATAACTGGCAGTATTTCGGTTCAGGCGGTACGGTTAAATCTGCCGGATCGGTATTGGTGAAAGCCTCAACGGTAAAAAGTGCTTCACAAAAGATCACTCATGCAGAATCCCGTCATAATACTCAGACCGACGGATATTTTATCGTGAGCAGCAAATCGACCAGCGAGGGCAACGTCGCTCCGCGTCATGCCTCAAATAAACCGGATGAGGGAACTGTCAATTTCACCTATGCCGATGGTCATGTCGGAAGTATTGCCGGTTTCAAGGTCGGGGATTTTGATTCGGATGAGATGAGAGACCGGTATTGGGCGGCTGATAAATGAAAAAAAACCTCGTTTTTCTACTGTTTTTTGCCGGCATGATACTTGCCGGAGCCGAAGGGGATATGATTCATTATACCGGCTCATCGGAAGCTGAAACCGTCAATTGCGGAATTGCCGGAGTCATTCCCGGAAAAAGTTATCATTCAACTTTGACGCTGGATATCATTTCAGTTGTTCCCGGAGCGGTGATGACGTGCCGGATCATCCAACTGGACGGCAGCGGTAAAGAGATCGCCGTCAACACCAGTGACTGGTCTTTGCAATATGTTTATGCTTCCGGTACGAAGCGCAGAATAGAAGTTTTGTTTAAGGCCGTCCCCGGAGCGGAAAAAGTCCGACTGCAGCTTGATTACGGCGGCAATCCGGTTTCGTTCCGGATCGGCAGCTGGGAGTTTGCGGAAAACGTAAAAAAAGAGAAATTCAAGGGCATATACAATGATCCTGATCCTTATCCGTCTGACCGGGAAAAAGCTCTGGAAGCGATGAAATCCGTACCTCCTGCAATCGCGAAAGTGGAAAAACACAATGGCCGGCCGACATTGATCGTTGATGGTAAACCAATGGAACTTAATGCTTACCGCGGGCATTACGATTTCAGCAAATTCGGAGAGGCAGGCGGTGATCTGGTTATTTCATTCAATTGCGGTCAGAGATTGTATTCCGGCGTATATTGGGATAAGGGGTTGTGGGATCCGGAAAGTGGAACTTTTGATTATTCAGCTATTGAAAATAATCTGTTGCGTATTCATCAGGCGAATCCCCGTGCGAGAGTTATTCTCACTATCAGTATTGATCCACCGACTGAATATCTGGAAGCTCATCCGGAAAATATTCTTTTGAATGCCCAAGGGGTGCGCGGTAAACGCAGTTTTTCCGCTTTCGCCGGATGGGATGATTCTCCGCTTAAAAAAGGTCAGGGGTGGGCGTACAGCTATTTCGGCAGAGAACTTCAGGAACATATTGCTGCCGATTTAAAAAAACTGGCGGAATTTCTCCGCAAAACTCCGGCTGGAAATATCGTTATCGGTTTTACGTTGACAGGCGGCCATGACGGACAATTCATCCAATGGGAATATAATGGTCTTACCAATGGTCACTTTGACTACTCTGCTGCCGGACATAAGGCGTTGCGTGCGTATCTTAAAGAGATCTACCGTAGTGATGCCGCACTGAAAAAAGCATGGGATGATCCGGATGTAACTCTGGACAATGCAGAAAATCCCACCATGGCAGAATTCAGCAGTATGAAATTTGCCGATGACCGCGAAGGAGTCGGACGTAAGATCGCAGATTGCCGCAGATTTATTGCTGTCGGAACTGCCCGGATGCTCAACCGTATGGCATTGGCGTTGAAAGAGGCATGGCAGCGTCCGGCAGTAGTTCAGCTCTGGTACAGTACAGCCATATGGGCATATCCGTCGCGTCTGGCACTGGATGAATTGACCGGAAACGGTGCAGTAAATATTATCGGGATGGTTACCAATTATGCTCCACGCCGTTCGTTGGATGGTCCCGGCGGATCGGCAAACAGCTGTATTCAGGCGTTGAATCTGCGCAATTTGCTGTATATACAGGAGATGGATCACCGGACATGGCGCACGGAAAGAGCTCCGGGATACTTTATGAATATGGTGGCATTCCCGGATAATGCGGCGGATTTCCGCAATCAATTGCTGCGCGATGCCGCCAGTGTGCTTGCATTGGGAGGACAGGGGTTTTATTTATATGACATGTTTGGTTCATGGTATAATGATCCGGCGGCATTGGATAGTGTCCGCACGATTTTTGCCATGAATGATCATGTCAGCCGTAATGCCGGCAAATTTCCGCATCCGCGGGTTGCTGTTTTCATGGATGAGGCGACCCGTTTGATGAGTGAGTATGTGCCGAATTATATCAGTGAAGTGTGGCGGATAAGCGGTATTACTCCGGCATTGCATTTTTTGAGTGATCTGACCAATCCGGAATTGCCTGAATACGATCTTTGTATTTTATGGTCGCCGTTGACGATCGACCGGAAGCAGCTGGCGGCGGTGAAAAAAATGGCTGACCGTCCGGGGAGGGTATTGGTGATCATAGGAGATGCCGGACGGACATCCCGGGAATTTTCCGGTACCGTTGATGTGATGTCAAGACTCGGGTTGGAATTATCCGAAAATACCGGCAGTTCCGGGGAGGCCGTTGTCCCGGTTCCGGGGGTGTCACATATGGTGCTGAACGGTATTCGCGGAACCATGGAACAATGCGGAGCTGCATTGAATAAAGGGAAATTGAACCGTAAACAGATTTTCGGTTATGCGGTCATTGATGATCCGGCAGCAAAAATTCTGGGCGTATATGAGAAGAGCAGACAACCGGCTTTTGCTGTTAAAAAGATGTCCGGCGGCGGGACGCTTTATTATATGAGCCGTAATGGTGCGCTGACAGCGCAAATGCTGCATAATTTTGCCAGAGCAGCCGGTATCAAGCCTTTTGCCAAAACAGGCAATGCGGTTTTTGTCGGTAACGGAGTGGCTGCTGTTCACCGCTTGAGTACCGAAGCTCCGGAAATCGATTTCGGTAAAGTTGTGGTATTGATCGAACCGGTGAGCGGGAAAATTCTGAAAAAGACCCGTGTGTGGAAACCGGTATTGAAAGTCGGAGAGTGTGCGGCAGTATGTTATTTGCCGGATGAAAAAGAGTAGATATTTATTCTTAACATCAAACGAAAGAGAAGGACACTGAAATGAAAAAAATTTTTATGGTCATCACTTTGGCAGCTGTGGTATTTGTACAGGCGGAAGAAATTGGAAAACTGAATACTGCAGAGGCGTGGAAGAGTGATCCGGCGTTTTCCTGCAAAGACGGGGTTTTTACCGTAAAAGGCAAAGCACAGCTGCAGACAACGGAAACTTTTACTGTTGATCCGGAAAAAACGTACAAAATCACCGTTTCCGCGCGGTCGGTCAGTACCCCGGGCACAACCGTCATGCCGGTAATTATGCAGTATGACCGGAATGGCAGGTTGATCTCCACCGGCAGTGTGGATGTTATCGGCGGCACATACACCAAACTGCTTGCTCCGGTAAAACGCGGAGATAAGAGTCTTCTGGTGGAAAATGCTGCGTTGTGGATACGCAAACGTTTGCTGGTGATCGCTTTCAATGCGAAAGATGATTACAGCGATCTGCCGAATCACGCGCTTGCCTGGAATACCATTACCGGTATTGAAGACAGCAATGGAGCCTGCCGGGTGATTTTGGCACAGCCGATCCAGTTTGCCGTAAAACCGGGGGCAGTGCGGCTGCATAATAACGGTTCGGCATTGATGTATCCGCTGGGCGGACGTTCTCTTAATGATAAATGGCTTACTTTATCCGGTAAAATATCCGGCATGGAACGGAAACGTTTTTCGCACAACAAGTGGGCTCCGGGAGCAGTCAGTGCCAGACTCGGTTTTCAGATAAATTTCAATAAGCCCGACGGAGTTGTTGAGATAAAAGATATATCCATAATTGCGGAATGAGATCCAAATGAGAAAAAAGCGGGGGTGTTCGATCGCAGATATAGCAGCGGCACTGAATATCAGTACGAGTACAGTATCCAGAGCTTTGCGCGCCGTTCCGTCAATTTCAGGTGTAACTGTCCGCAAGGTGCTTGCCGAAGCTCAAAAACAAGGGTATATTCCGGCTGGACGAAAGAAAAATCTGGTGATCGTTCTGCCGTTTGGAACGTTGTCGATTTATGAGTCGTGTATGCTCGATTCGTTATGTCAGGAGTGCGAAGCCAATGGAATCGGCTGGGAGATAATCAATCCGGGTAATTTACCGGTTATTCCGGAGCGTTTGATCCATGGTATCGTTTCGCTTGATTACCGTGATCTGCATTCCTCTTTTCTGACAAACCATTTCAATCTTCCGCTGGTGGCAGTTAACGAATTTCCGAATATTTCCGAAAAAGTTTACAGTATAAGTTCCGATGCCGGGGATGGTATCCGGCAGGCGATGTGCCATTTGAAGATGCTCGGACACAGCAAAATAACCTACCTTTACAGTATCAACAGTAAAAATTACTGTTCCGCCAAACGGTTGGAGGCTTTTGATGCGATCGGTTCAGAAATGAATCTGGTATGCCGTTCGTTTCCGATCATGATCAATCCCATGTATGGAGATGAGCTGCTGGAAATCGTACGCGGACAGATGGAACATGGTTTTACAGCTGTAATTGCCGAGGGGGAACGCGTCGGGATCTATGCCGGCAGCTGCCTGAGACATGGAGGTATTGAAATCCCCGGAGATATATCGCTGATAACGTGGGAGATCCCCGGAATATCGGAACATCTTTTTCCGTCAATGACGACCATCGGACAGGATTTTACCGCATTGGCACGGGCGGTCATCAATGGCATGATTTCACTGTGGAACGGTGAAACTTTGCCGTTTTTGATTAAAATTCCATACCTGTTTTTTGACCGGGACAGTACCACAGTTTCTTCATAAATCGCCGGATTTTGTAAAAAATTGGAAAATCATTTATTTTTTGTCGCAGCCATGTTGAAAAATCATGTATTATGGTGTATTTTATTAGCAACTGTTTGTAAAGCAGTTTAACTATTAATCTTACAGGAGACAGAAAATGGCAAAGAAACGTTATGCAGTTTGCGGTGTATCCTCCCGCGCCATCGGTATGTATATCGGACCGATGTTGAAAAATTTCGGACACTGTGCCGAGCTGGTCGGCTTGCTGGATATTGATCCGCTGCGCTTCAAAGTTTGCAAAGATCAGGTTCCCGAGGCCAAAGATGTTCCGGAATATCTTGCAGCTGATTTTGAGAAAATGCTCGCTGAGACCAAACCCGATGCCCTTCTGGTCGTCAGCATGGACTGCACCCACGTCGATTACATCGTCGCCGGTTTGGAACACGACCTGGATGTGATCTGCGAAAAACCGATGACCACCAATACCGAAGACTCCCTGCGCGTTCTTGCCGCCGAGGAAAAATCCAAAGGCAAAGTCATCTGTACTTTCAACTACCGCTACAATCCGGTTCACCGCAAACTGCGCGAACTGGTTCTCGCCGGTAAAGTCGGCCGTGTCACCCACGTCGACCTTAACTGGTACATCGATATCAAACACGGTTCAAGCTATTTCCACCGCTGGAACCGTATGCGTGAAAACTCCGGCAGCTTGTCTATCCACAAGTCCAGCCACCACTTTGACCTGGTGAACTGGTGGATCGATGGCGTTCCGGAAAAAGTCCACGCTTTCGGCGCGCTCAACCACTATGGCCCGGAAGGAGAATTCAATCCCTCCAAAAAGGATGGCCGCGACTGCACCACCTGCCCGGAACTGATGAAGTGCAAATACGAAGCACGCTGGGCGACCCGCAACTCCTCCATCTTTGTTGCCGATGACCACATCAATGCTTTTGACGGTGCTGAAAAGAAATTCACCACCTACAGCCCGCATATGTGTATGTTTGATTCCAAAATCAACATCTACGATACTTTCATTGCCAACGTCAAATACAAAAACGGTGTGTTGTTGAACTACTCCGCCAACTTCTCCACTCCGTATGAAGGTTACCACCTCGCCATCAACGGTACCCGCGGTCGTTTGGAAACCATGGAGTTCATCGGTGCCGGTGCTTCCCAGCTGCCCAAGTTCCACGAAGGCAACCAGTACATCGACTACTTCCCGATTTTTGAAGGTCGTGAACGCATCGACGTTGCTGCCGGTATCGGCGGACACGGCGGCGGTGACCCGCTCATCCTTGAAGACATCTTCATCGGTGAAGATCCCGATCGCAAGTATGACATCCTCGCCAAATCTGTTGACGGTTTGCGCGCCATTGCCATCGGTGATGCAGTCTTCAAATCCATTCAGGATGGCGAAGTCAAGGATCTCTCAGGATTTATGAAATAATCCGGGCACTTGAATTGTATCCTGTCAGAGCCGCCGATGTTTTGTCGGCGGCTCTGAATTGTTTTTACGGGGAGAAAAAGAGATGAATATGAAAAAGTTTATCCGTCCGGCAATGCTGGTTGTGCCGCTTGCTGCCGGGTGGTGCGTTCCGCAAGCCGGAGTATTGGGAACAGAACCGTATAATTTCATTCGCTGGGCACTGATCGTAATGCTGTTTCTCAATGTTCTGCAGATCAATATTTCTGATCTGAAGCCCCGTTTGGAACACTTCTGGCTGGTGGCGGTGAATATCTTTATGGGAGTGATCCCGTATTTGCTGTTCAAGTACTTTTGCCCGTCAGTTCAGGAGTTTGCCGATGGAGCTTTTTTTGCCGGGATCGCTCCGACGGCAGTATCTTCAGCAGTGGTGGTATCTCTGCTGAACGGCAATGTCGGCTTTGCCGTTACCGGTTTTATTTTCAGCAACGTCGGAATTTGTCTGGCTCTGCTGGGATTGCTGCCGTGGGTGACGGGAAATTTGAATATGAAATTCTTTTTCACGGTGCTTTACACTTTGAGTGTGGTGATCCTCTGTCCGTTGGTTTGTGCCCAACTTACCCGGCGGATCTTTCCCGGAATATTGAAATACAGTGCCAAATTAAAAGAAGTGACTTTGATTTTGTGGTCGTTGACGCTGTTCGTTATTGCGGCGGTGGCACGGAAAAGTTTTGATGCCAATGTGGAGGCATCCGGATGGATGATCTGGGTGTTGTTCGGTATAGCGTTTGTCATCTGCACGTTGAATTTCAGTTTGGGATATTGGTTGTCACGGAGAAAATACCGCCGGGAGTCATCGCAGATGCTGGGACAGAAAAATACGACGTTTGCCATGTTTCTGGTTATGGAGTATGCTCCGGGAATCGCGTCATTGGCAACGATATTTTATGTACTGTTTCACAATTTGTGGAACTCGATACAGTTGATGTGCAGTTCTGCCCGGAAGAAATGAAGTCATCGGTGCTTTTGCGGTTGACAAAAACGGTTAAATGCAGTATATTTTAGCAGTGTCATCAAGTTTGCAACAAAAAGGATACGAAAATGAGCAATTTTGAATTCGGTTATTCCCAACAGGATATCACTCCGGTCTACGGACAGCCGCTTTGCGGTTATTTCAACCCGCGTCCGAATAAAGGCGCATACGACCGTCTGATGGTGAAAGCGGCGGTCTTCCGTACCGGCAGCGAAGTGGCGGCGGTGGTTTCCTATGATATGTGTCTTTTTGACGGCGGATTTTTCCGTAAAGTTGATGCCGCTCTGGCAGAAGCCGGCAGTCCTCTGGCGTATAAGGTGCTTTATTCAGCGACCCATACTCATACCGGACCGTATACCGGGCCGATCTTCGGTAAGGATCCGGATCCGGAGTATATGGCTTCTCTGGAGCGCAAAACTCTGGAAGTGCTGCAGACTGCTTATGCGTCACTTGCTCCTGCAGAACTTTATACTGCAGCAACTGAGTGTTCCACGTTGGCGTTCAATCGCCGTTACATCATGAAAAACGGTAAGACTCTGACCAATCCCGGCAAGCTGAATCCGGAAATCGATCATCCGGAAGGCGGCATTGATCCGAAAATTATTCTGATGGAGATCCGTCAGAATGACCGTCCGGCATTGTTGATCGCCAATATTTCCAACCACACTGATACCATCGGCGGCGATATTGTTTCCGCAGACTGGCCGGGCCGTATGGAAAGAGAGATCCAGTACAATCTGGGATTTGATCTGCCGGTGATGACGATCATTGCTCCTCAGGGCAACATCAACCACTTCAATGTCAAAACTACCGGCAGTCAGACCGGTTATGAGGAAGCGTGCCGTATCGGTAAGGCATATGCAAATGTGATCCTTGCTGAACTTTACCAGCTTAAACTTCAGGAAAATTGCCGGCTTGCGGTCAAAACCGGCGAGTTTGAAGCTCCGTATCTGCAGCTTACTGATGAAGAGTATGCCGAAGCCAAGCGTGTTTATGAAGAAAACAAAGATGCGGTCATGGAAGGCGGCAGGGATTTCACCAGCGAAGATATTGCGCGCGGCGTGCCGTTTGTGAAGAAATTTTTCGCGGAAATGGCTATCGGCTGCCGTGAGAATCCCATCGCCGGAAAACGCATTGAACGTCAGATCATGATCGCGTTCGGTGAAGAGTTGGCGATGGTATCATTGCCCAGTGAACCGTTTGTGGAGATCGGTCAGGCGATCCGTGCCGGTTCAAAATATCCGTTGACCATTCTCGCTGCGCTGGCGATGGGTGAGATCGGTTATGTCGGTCTGAAACAGCATTACGGCAACGGCGGTTATGAAACCAGTCCTTCGCGTTCACTGGCTGACCGTACCGTGGGTGATGCGATGATCAACGGTGCGTTGGAACTTTTGAAATAATCAGGATTATTATAGAGGATTGAAAAATGGCTGAAGGTTGTTCCGGTTCCTGCGGAAGCTGCTCGTCATGCGGCTCCTGCGGAGAAGATAAAATGGCGAAGAAGATGGGATTGATCTCCCGCAAGATTTTTGTGCTTTCCGGTAAGGGCGGCGTGGGTAAAAGTTCGGTAGCTGCTGCACTGGCTCTGCAGCTGGCGGCATCCGGCAGAAAAGTCGGTTTGCTGGACTGCGATTTCCACGGACCGAGCTTGCCGACTATTCTCGGTGTGACCCACAAAAAACTGGATTATTCCGAAACTGACGGAATAATTCCGCTGCCGATGGGGAATTTGAAATTTCTGTCTGTCGGTTTGCTGATCGACGATCCGGATCAGGCGATCGTCTGGCGCGGTCCAGCCAAAATGGGTGTGATCAAACAGCTTCTGGAAGATACTGACTGGGGAGAATTGGATGATTTGGTGCTGGATTTCCCCCCGGGAACCGGTGACGAGATCCTTTCCGCCTGTCAGTTGATCCCCGGCGAAAAGAATGCCATTGTGGTAACGACTCCGCAGGAGGTTTCACTGGCGGATTGCCGCAAATGTTTGGATTTCTGCCGCAAGCTGGAATTGAAAGTTGTCGGTATCGTCGAAAATATGAGTTACTTTGTTTGTCCGGATTGCGGCAAATCGCACCAGCTCTTTTCGGTTGACGGCGGCAAATCGCTGGCGAAATCATACGATCTGCAGCTGATTGCCCAACTGCCGTTGAATCCGGAATTCATGGCGGCGTGTGACTCCGGAACTCTGCCGGAGAAAATAGATCAGTTTCCGTCACTGCTCAAATTCTGATAATATCTTCTCAATAAAGTATTTTCCGGTAACGTGCTTCAGACAGAAGTGCGTTGCCGGAATTTTTTTTGATCTTTTTATATGAAAGAACTTGTATTTTAGAAAATTACGGTGTAATGTAATTTTGTTGCAAAATGACAACGTTTACATTTTTATTTCCGGGGGACTTTATGGGCAGCAGCACACAATCGATGAAAAAACTGGCGGAATACACCGGGTATTCCATTGCCAGTGTTTCGCGTGCGCTTGACCCAAGACGGTCGCATCTGGTCAAGGAGTCCACCCGGCGCAAGATCAAAGAGGCGGTCAAAACTCTGAATTTTTCGGTGAATCTCTCTGCACGGCGGTTGAAAATCCAGCGTACTGAGGTTATCAGTGTGGCACTGTTGAGAACACCGTTTGAGGGAAAATGTTTTTCCCATGAATTTGCGAGCAACGCGCAAAGCTCAGATGATATCCAGCGGCTCGGCGAAGCGGCGCGGCAGTACGGATATGATTTGAAATTGGAATTTTTTGATGAAGATACTCCATTGCCTGAGCAGTTTTTCGATCTCAACCGGACGGATGGGATCATTTTTTGCGCTTATTGTGGTGAAGAGTACGCAAAGTTGCTGGCGCAATCAGGGATCCCGGCGGTCTTCATGAGCAGGTATATCGACATATCGCGCCGGGATCGCCCCTTTGTCGGTATCGACCGGAGCAGGGGATTCCGGCAGGCGGTTGCTGAGTTGACTGCTGCCGGAATGAAAAATATCGGCTGGGTGGGGATCCCCCGAACCTCATATTCCCGAAACAGCCGGATACTTGAAGAGTTGTTGAACAGGGAAAATTTGTACTGTGAAGAGAACTTTCACGATGTGCAGGATTATTATCAATTGCGGCAGGTGGTGGATGATCTGGCACGTATGGATGCTGTTTTCTGCGGCAATGATGTGATCGCCAGCTGGGTCGTCCGGGAGCTGCGGGCGCGGAAGATCGAAAGAGAGCCGCTGATAATCGGGTATGATAATGATCCGTCATTTCACAGTCAGAGTGAATTTGATACCATCGGCCATGCCGGAAATCCCTTGCCGGAACTGGCGGTGAAAATGCTTGATGGGATTATCCGTCAAAAAGATAATTGGCAGGGAAATAAGTTTCAAGTAGTGGATTCAGAATATATAAAAAGGCGCAACATCAACCATGGAGGTCAAAAATGAACAGTTCCGCCAAGTGCAATGTATTGAGCAGCCAATCACTTAACTGCAGCAAAGAAAAACTTTCCCGCTTTACTTTGATCGAATTGCTGGTAAGCACTGTTATCTCATCATGGCATTTTTTTGCACAAAAAAGTGCGGTTGCAACTCAACAAAGAATTCCGCTTTTCTTGAAAAAGGGAGTGGGGTTTGGGGAGAGGGGAAAAACCTCTTTTCCCGTGAAAAGAAGTTTTTCCCCTCTTCCCAAGAGCGCATTTACCTTGATCGAATTGCTGGTTGTCATTGCGATCATCGCAATTCTGGCGGCGATTCTGCTGCCTGCTTTGAACAGTGCCAGAGAACGCGGCAGATCGGCATCATGCGTGAGCAATCTCAAACAGCTTGCCAGTGCCATAAACAGTTACACGATCGACAGTGAAGATAATATCATTCCGTTGACGTGGAAAAAATTGGATTTTACCGAAATCTGGATGGCGAAACTGGGTCATTTGCGTTATTATGGCGACAACAATATCCTCTATTGTCCGTCGATCAGTCAGTCAGTTGACTTCACTACCGCCAACGGCAAATATGCTGATTCCGGCAACAGTTTGAGTGCCGCGAAAAATCCGGATGCTCTTGGTGTTGCCTACGGTTACACCAGTTATGCGCTGAATCCTTTTGCCGGAGGGTATTTGCGGCTGAATCTTTCCAATAACTCCATAAGTACCCAGACCAGTGCCGGGGGGCCGACTCTGGTCAAGACCGGTTCCATAAAGAATCCGTCCGGTAAAATTTTGATAGCCGATAATATTTTTGAAAAGAATGGCGACCGTTATCCTGTGCATGGTTTGAACTACCAGAATACAGCCAGCAGTGACTCCAATATCGGCGGTTTGTTCGATCCGCGTCACTCAAAATCCGCCGGGGTGACATTTATCGACGGGCATGTGGAATTGCGCAATGATACTGAGAATATGTACGCGGATAAAACTGCGACATATGCTCAATTTTACGCGGTCAACAACTGATGATGAGGAAAATATCCGCGATGAAAAAAGTAGTTTTATTGTTGCTGTGCGGTGCCGGATTTATGGCGTCGGCAACCGGATTGTCCAACAAACAATGGCGTGATACCGTGATCAAACGGAACGTGGAGTTTGAGGGTGATTACCTGAAACTCGGCGTAATCGACGGCAGGCAGACCGGATATTTTCATGATCCGCTGCCCGGTAAAAAGGGTGAAAAATTTGTGTTGACGGTCAAAGTTCGCGGAAAAGGAATGTTGGATGCCGGATACTTCGGATATACAGAAAAAGGCAAATTTCTCGGCAGATTTCCGAAAGTTCTGCCGCGTAAGATCGTGGACAGTAAAGAGGTCGTAACGCTGCAGTATCAATTTGAAAATACCACCGATGCCCATACGATCCGTCCGCATTTGCTTATCCGCAAAGGCAATTTGGTATTGATCTCTGCGGATCTTGCCAAAGTTGAAAGCAGCACGGTTGCGGCGATGAATCTGCCGAACGATCAATGGCGTGATACCGTGATCAAGCGGAAAGTAGAGTTTGAGGGGGCATATTTGAAACTTGGTGTGACCGACGGCAGGCAGACCGGATATTTTCATAAAACTCTGCCCGGTAAAAAAGGAGAAAAGTTTGTACTGACGGTCAAAGTCCGCGGCAAAGGAATGTTGGATGCCGGGTATTTCGGATACAGTGATAAAGGCAAGTTTCTCGGCAGGTTCCCGAAGGTTCTGCCGCGTAAGATCGTGGACAGCGAAAAAGTTGTGACTCTGAACTATTATCTGGAAAATACCACCGATGCCCACACGATTTCTCCGCATTTGCTCATCCGTAAAGGCAATTTGGTGCTTATCTCCTCTGAACTTGCCAGAGTTGACGCTTTCCCGGAAGCTGAGAAGCCGGTCAACCATCTGGACAGTTCCCGTAAAATGGATGGCGAGTGGCTGCCGGAATTTACGGAACCGAATTTGCTCAAAGAGGCATTTGCTCCCGGTTCATTGCCCAAGTGGCAGATCACCGGCGGCAAAGCGGAGATCAAAGATAATGAATTGGTTTTGTCGCTTGATGGCAAATTCGGCAGGATCGTTGCAGTTTCTCCCGGAATAAAACCCGGAAAAACCGGGAAATATCTTTTGACTGCCTTGTATCAGAGTCAGGATTTGAAGTTCGGTTCTTCGGCGGAAGTGACGATGGTCAGAGCTGCGGAGTTGAAAAGATATCTTGCCAGATTCAATCAGGTCGCAGTTTATTCATCATTTTCCGGCAACGAAGTCTATAACCGCCGTCCCGGTGATTGGCAGCGGGTGGGTTCTTCCCATGAGGTGACGGAGGAAAATAAAGATGAATTGTGGCATTTTGTGATCGTTTTTCAGGGAAGAAATGCTCAATTGCGCTGGGGTGGAGTTTATTTCGGACTTGGTCCGTGGAATCCGGATAACCGCAAGGCGCAATACGATTGGAACAAAGTGGTAAATAAACTTGATCCGCTTTATTCTGAAGAAGACACACTGAAGATCCTTGCAGAACGTCCGGAGGTTTCCGCAGAGTTGAAGTTCAGCAAAGGTTCTCCGAAAGTGATGCTTTGCGGTAAGGAAACAGTTCCTTTGTTTTATGTCGGTGACGCCAACCGCAGTGAACGGAGCAAACTGCAGGATTTCCGCAATGCAGGTATCAATATTCAGATGATATTTGCTGACAAAAAAGTGTGGTGCGGCAACAAAAAATATGATTTTGCCATCCTTGACCGTCTGATGATGGATGCACTGCGCCGCAACCCGCATGGCAACTTTGTTCCGGTTCTGTCGCTTTCTCCATACGAATCATGGGGCGATGAGTTCCCGTCGGAGGTGGCAGTGGATGCCGAAGGCAAACCAACGGTGAGCCGTCACGGGCGCAAAGCACCGCCGTGTTACTGGTCGCCGGTCTACCGTCAGCAGGCAGTGGATTATCTGCGTGCGGCAGTGGAACACATGAAAAGTCAAGTATATTTCAAGGCAGTTGCCGGAGTATTTATCACTGGTAATGAAGACGGTCAATTTTACTATCAGATCTACACCGGCGGCCGTCTCGGAGATGCGGATTCACCGGGATTGCTGCCGGTATTCCGGGCATACCTCAAAGAGAAGTACCGCGATGTCAAAGAACTGCAAAAGGCGTGGAAAAAGAGTGATGTAACCTTTGAAAATGCCCGTCCGGGGCAGCACAGTAAAAGTATCAAAGGCAACTTTTTTGATCCGTCAAAGGATATGCAGCTGGTCGATACGATCCGCTTCCTCAACGAAAGTCACGGCGATTTTATGAATCAGATGTGCAATGCAGTCAAGGAAACTGCAGGGAAAAAGATTTTGACGGTAATGTGGTTCGGCAGAGGGGCGTCGCAGCTGGTCTACCCGCAGTTTTCCCAGATGTCAAAAATTCTGGTCAAACCGGGCTTGGATCTTATGGGGGCGCAGCCGGGGTACCGTGGCGAACGGCACAGCGGATGCAGCAGTTTCTTTTCCGAGGTATTTGATTCAGTGCGTTCCCACAATAAACTGGCGGTATGCGAAGCGGATTACCGTACCTGGACGGGATTTATTTTGAGTCTGCAGCATGATATATTCAATGTGCGTTACTGGTCAAGGCACGATCTGACCGGGGCGATCTGGCGTGAGGCGGGCAAACTGCTTTCCACCGGCGGCGGGTTGTGGTTCTACGACATGTGCGGCGGATATTTCAAGGATCCGGTGATCATGAGCGATATTGCCAAACTCCGGCGTGGAGCGGAAAAACTGCTCGCCAATCCTGATCCATTTACTCCGTCAGAGATGGTTCTGGTGGCAGATGAGGAGAATTTTTATTATACCACCGAACAGCTCAATATTCATAACGGCCCGAATTACCGGACAGTCCGCAAGACCCAGCGTGCTTTGATGCGGGCGGGATTGAAGTACGATTTTTATTACCTTGAAGATATGATTTCCGGAAAGAGGAGAGACTATAAACTCTATGTGTTTATGAATGTTTTCCATCTTTCCGCCCGGAAAAAAGCCTATATCGAATCATTGAAACGTGACGGCAAAACGCTGGTTTTTCTCTACGCTCCGGGATATCTGTCTGATAATGGAGTGTCCGTGGAGGGAATTTCCCGGCTCACCGGTATCAAAACCGCACTGTCGCAGGTCAGGTTGAAAACCTCCACATTCTGTGAGTCACCGCTTTCTGCCGGATTGAGCGGTTACGCAGCCGGTATCGGCAATAATATGGGCGGAGAAAGTTTCTGCATCAAAGATGCCAAAGCTGTGCCATTGATGCACTATGCCAATGGGGAAGTTTCCGGAGCGTACCGGGATTTCGGGACGTATAAAGTGGTATATCTGGCTCCTCCGTCGCCGTTTACTCCGGAATTTCTGCAGCAGCTTGCCCGTTATGCCGGAGTGCATGTTTACAACCTTGTTCCCGGTGATATGTTCGTACAGCGGCGCAGCGATCTGGCGGTATTGCATGGGGTGGAGGGCAAACTCAATTTGCTTGATTACCCCGGCGAATGTGAACTTACTGATTTGATCACCGGAGAAAAAATCGGTAAAAAAGATGGTAAATTTGCAGTTAAGCTGGTTCCCGGGGAAACTAAACTTATCAGCATCGGCAAAGCTGCCGTCCCCATCAGGATGCCGGAAAACGTCGATCAGCAAATGCTGGAAAATCTGGCAAAAGAACTGAAGTTTTCCAAGCCGGTGAAAATTCTCTGGATCGGTGACAGCTTGAGTGACCTCAACCGGGAAAACAACTTTATCGCTCTGGCGGAAAAAGCAGTCAATAAATATCATCCGGGAATGCTGAAGATCGGCAATTTCGGTGTGCGCGGAGATTATATTACCCGGATAATCCGTCGTATCAACGGTATGAATAATGGCGCGCCGCCGGCTTACCGGCAGGAGATGTACGATAAAATATTTGCAGAAAAGTATGATATGATGGTCTGTTTTCTCGGACATAACGATACCCGGCTGGATATGCAGAAAGATCCGGCAGGAAAGATTTTGGTCACTCCGGAAGAGCAGGTCAGGGCGTACAAGCAGCTTTCTGCGATAATGGAAAAATTTGATCCGGCAATGGAACAGGTTTACTTTTCCACCAGTGCATCAGACGGCGACTTCTGCCGCAAGGGAGCGGAAATCAACCGCAAAAAGGGCCGTCCGGTGGTGCTTTTCGGTGATGAAAAGACAATGAAGCATTACAACGCGGTTCTGCAGCAGTGCTGCAGAGAACTGAATGTCCGTTTTGTGGATATCGATACCCCGATGCGGCAACTGTCCAACCGCAGTGAACTTTTCGCAGACGGAGTGCATTTGAGTGCCAAAGGCAATATGCTTATGGCGTGGAAATTGCTGCATTTTCTCAAAGAGAGCAGTTTGTGATAACGGAGTAAGAGTGATTTTATGAGTGACAACAGTTCGGTTATGCGCATCGGTGTTATCGGTGCGGGATTGCGGGCGTGTGTGGCAAATTCAGTGTTGAGTTTGTCCGATCGGCTGCAGATGACAAAAATTTATGATCCGGATGCTGACGCGTGCCGGAAGTGGATAAAACAGAGCAACTCCGCAAATTGCGTGATCTGTTCCAGCGAGGAGGAGATTTTTGCTGATCCGGAAATCAGCTGGGTGATGGTGTTTTCCCCCAACAGTCTGCATTGTGAACATATATTGAAGGCGTTTGCTGCCGGTAAGAATGTGTTCGCGGAAAAACCCCTTGCCACTTCCATCGAAGATTGCCGGAAGATCTGCGATGCTGCCAAAGCATCCGGCAAATCGTTCTGCACCGGTTTTGTTCTGCGGTGTGCCCCGATCTACCGTGAGGTCAAAAGATTGCTGGATGAGGGAGTCATCGGCAGAATAATTTCCATTGAGGCAAATGAACATATTACTCCGTTTCACGGGGCGCATATCATGTCGTGCTGGCGCAGATTCAAGGAAATTTCCGGTTCGCACATGTTGGAAAAGTGCTGTCACGACCTGGATTTGATCCACTGGTTCACCAACTCGCTGCCGGTCAGAGTTGCTTCTTTCGGCGGGTTGAATCTTTTCACTCCGGAAAATGCGTATTTGAAAGAGAAATTTATTGATCCGGAAACCGGAACCGGTTATTTCAATTGTGATGAAAGACACGAACCCAACGCGTTTCTTACCGAGAAGACCATTATCGACAATCAGGTGGCGATCATGGAGTTTGCCAACGGTGTGCGTGTAAGTTTCACGGCGAACAACTCCAATGTCATCCCGGAACGCCGGATGTTCTTTTCCGGCAGTGAAGGTACTTTGATCGTGGATATGGTCAGCGGCAAGATCCGGGTGCGCCGTCTGGGAGAACCGTGTGTGCGCGATTATACCTTCCGTCAGATCAACCACGCCGGCGGCGACGCTGTTCTGGCGCAGGAACTGCTGGATACCATGCTCAATGAAAAACCATTCGTTTCCAGCGGTTTGGAGGGATTGAACAGTGCAGTCGCCGCGCTCGGTATCGAAGAGGCGCGGGTTTCAGGCAGGATCGTTGACCTGACTGAAGTGTGGAATGCGCTGGGAACTGAACTTAACAGTCCAGCGGAAGTTTAAGTTGTATATCGGATAATTCACCTGCCGGGGACAACTGTGATATGCCTGTGCCGATCAGGCGGATCGGCTTTTTGGCAGCGTCGGTGCGTTCCAGCAGGGAAACGGCGATTCTGCCGATTTCCGGACCGTCTGCAGTCGGCGGATCGACAGCGATGGAGCGGGTGACGGTTTGGAAGTCGGAATATTTCAGTTTGACTGTTACAGAACCGCCGACAAAACCTTTGCATTTGGCGCGGCGTGCGACTTTTCTGCCCAGCATCCGCAGTAAGATCCGCATTTCCCGCAGGTCACTGCAATCTTTTGCAAGTGTCAACTCCCGGCTGATGGATTTGGGGTCCCCCTCCAACTCTATCGGCCGGTCATCCACTCCCCGGACGATACCGTAGTAGAAAATACCGGCTTTGCCGAAAAGAGCTTTGAGCAAAGCCGGGGAGAGTTGTTTCAAATCCCTGCCGCAGCGGACATTGATGGCGTGGAGTTTGTTTACCCCGACTTTTCCAATACCGTAGAATTTTTCAATAGGCAGTTCATCCAGAAAGAATCCGGCATTTTGTGGAGTTATCAGAGTCAATCCGGCAGGTTTTTTGAAATCGGAGGCGGTTTTTGCGAGAAATTTATTGAAAGATACTCCGGCAGAAGCAGTCAATCCGGTGCGTTCAAAGATGGAACATTGCAGTTTTCTTGCTTTTTCTTCAGCATCTTGGAGTGTTTTGCAACAGTTGGAAACATCCAGATACGCTTCATCTATTGACATCGGTTCCACCAGATCGGTCAATTTGAAAAATTCCTGCCGGATAAGTTCGGAAACCCGTTGATAACGCCGGTGATCCGGTTCAATGAATACCGCTTGCGGACAGAGTCGCAGTGCAGTGGAACTTGGCATGGCGGAGTGGACACCGAATTTGCGCGCCTCGTATGAACAGGTGGAAACCACGCCGCGCCGTTGAGGCGCACCGCCGACGATGACCGGTTTTCCCTGCAGTTCCGGGCGGTCGCGCTGCTCAACGGAGGCGAAGAACGCATCCATGTCGATATGGATTATTTTCCGCATAATACGTTATCCAGATATTCAAGAGCTTCAGACAATGTGGTGAATTCTCCGGCAAGCTGCGCTTCAAAACAGCGGTCGAGCATCGGTTTGAAAGCAGCTCCGGGTGTCATGCCGCGTTCGATAAGGTGCCTGCCGAGGATCAATGGAGCCGGAACGCTGTCTGCGATCGCCAGAGCTTGGCAGCGTTTCCGGAAAATATCTATTTTTGCAAGCCGCGAACACCGTTCATCATCACGCATGATGATCCCGCGCACATCCGCTTCGGCGAGGTCAGCGAGAATATCCAGACGTTTGACGTGGAGAGCGAGTTTTCTGAACGCTTTGTCCGAAGAGCCGTTTTCCACCAGCTGCCACGGGTGCATGTGGCGGGAGATCAGAGGGATGACTCTTTCCGGCAGATCCCGCCGCAGCCAGATGGAGGTGATGAATTTTTCCGCATCGGCAGTTGCCGTATCATGACCGGCACTGGTGATTTTACCATCGTTTTGAATTACCGTACAGCAGGGTTTGCCGAAGTCGTGACATAAGGCTGCGAGCATGAAAATCAGATCATCGGCACTGTTTTTCCGCATTTTTGCGGCGGCTTCGGTTACGAGCAGGGTGTGATTCCAGACGTCGCCTTCCGGATGCCAGAACGGATTTTGCGGACAATTTATCAGATTTTGGAGTGCGGGATAGTATCTTACCCAGTTAACGGCGCGCAGAAAGTTGAGTGCTTTGACAATGTGAGTACCTTTAAGCAGAAGTTTTTCCCACTCCGTGGCGATACGTTCCGGCGGCAGTTCATTTTGTGAAAGCGTTGAGCAGAGTTCTGTTGTTTGCGGATCAGGGACAAGGTCGAAGCGGGAGATGAACTGCATACCGCGCAAAACCCGCAGAGGATCTTCGGAAAAAGCCGGGGAAACGTGGCGCAGGATACGGTTCTGCAAATCTTTCTGCCCGTTGTGCGGATCGATGATTTCCCCGGTGATGATGTCGCGCATGATCGCGTTGATGGTGAAGTCTCTCCGGGCGGCGGCAGTAGAGAAATCCATTGCCGGATCAACGTCCACGATGAATCCGCGGTGACCTTTGCCGGTTTTGTTTTCACGGCGCGGCAGAGCGAGGTCAATGTCAAAATGTTTGACCTTGAGAACTCCGAAACTCATGCCGACGGCATCGGTTTCACAGACTGGTTCGAGTGCGGCAAGCAGCTGTGCGGCGGACAGACCGTAAATTTCCAGATCGTAATCTTTTATTGTTTCGCCGAGCAGATGATCCCGGACACAGCCGCCGACCATCAGGGCGCGGCCGCCGGCATGGTGTACTGCATTGGCGATTTCGTGAACTTTATCTATTGTTTTCATGAGAGATAATATAACTTTAATAAGGGGAAGTTTCAAGTTTTTTGAGGTGAGAATTTGCATTATCTTTGTTCAGGGGATATTGTATAAAAATGTAAAGAAAGAGGTTTGAACGATGAAAAAAAACTTATTGATCCTTGCAGCGCTTGTTTTGCTGCATAGCGGCTATGGAGCGGGAACAGCGGCCGTTGCGCCGGGGAAACCGGCCGCGACGGTAAAAGATACGGAATCCGGCAGGAATGCTGCAGAAAAAGCGGTGAAAGAGAGTATCGTTTCCCACCGTCGGGCAGTGTTGACGATTGATTTGGAAAAGATGCTGGAGTTCTGCACCGGCGACTATCAGGAGCCAGCCGGCAATGGAACGTTCCGCAGCCGCGGAGAGATTGAACGCACCGCCAAATATCTGGCAGTTGTCAGAAACAGTAAAGATCTTGAAGAAGTAATGGAGAATGCCCTGCTGCTGCAGAATCAGTCGTTGAGCGATGCCCGGCGGCTGCAGATCCGCAAAGATAAAGAGAGCAAAGAGGCGTGGAAGAGTGTGACGATGCTTCGCTCTTATTTGCTGGAGCTGCAGAAAAAAGGCGAAATATCGGGCAAAGGACTTGAGGTGGTTAATTGCCGTATTTCCGGGGATAAGGCGTCGGCAGAGGTGATTTTGCGTGATCCGGCAGATGCGAAAAGTTATACTGTAAAATATTTTCTGCGCCGGGAGCGCGGCAGGTGGCTGGTTTACAAGATAGATCCGGCAGTGGTGAAATAATACATGGAGGGGTAAATTATGATGAAAAAGATTTTCAGTGTGATCGCTGTTTTGCTGGCATCGGCAGGAGTTTTTGCCAATAGTGAAGAAGCGGCGGTGAAACAGGTGTTGACTGACAGTTACAAGTTTATCCGGGCAATGGATGTGCGCGGGGTGTTGACGCTGTGCCATCCTGAATATGTGGAAATCGCTGCTGACGGAGAGAAGTTTACCTATTCATCGCTGCAGGAGATGATCCCGGAATATGAAAATATGCGTAAAGCGATATTGAAAGGTACTGCGCCCGGAGCCGGATTGCTGGATGTGATTTGTGCCATTGCTGTATTGGAGGATGAGCGGGTCACAGACGATATTGTAAAAATCTGCCGTGAAATGGAAAATACACCTGATGGTAAAAAAATGCTGGAAGAGGCCCAAAAAGCGTTGAGTGCAATGCATAAAGAGTATCTTGCGCATGTGGATAAAGAGAGCAGGAGTGTCAAGATCCAGTCGGTCAATGTTGAAAAAGAGAGTGCTGTTCTGATTTTCACTGCAATTGGTGCTGATAGTGGCAAAATGGAAGAGACAACATTGAAAATGGTTAAAGTTGACGGCAAATGGCTGATTAAAGAGTCGATTTCAAAATATATGGAAAAGTGAGGTATATCTGATGCTGGAAATCACAAATTTGCGCGATGGAGCGGTGTTGAATCGTCACCATGGAGTGGAAACGGAAGAGTATCTGGAGATCAAAGTTGAGGGGCTGGCGGATTCTCCGGCTCAGGTCACGGTCAATGGCATGGCAGCTGTACGCAGTGACCGGAATTTTTCTGCTGCGGTTCGGTTGACGGAAAAGATCAATAAGATCACCGTGGAATCCAGCGATTATTACGGCGTGAGAAGTCAGACCATCACGGTGGTGTGGGATAAAAAGTCTTTTCCGCGGTATAACTTTTTCTTTGACGACTGCTCATTCTTTTTGCGGGCGATCACGTTGGAGCGTCCCAAGTCGATTTTCGACGAGATGTTTCTTGGCAGATTGAAACAGATCCATGATAAATACGGCAGTAAATTCATGTTGAATTTGTTTCATCATGATGACCACCATGATTTTTCGATTTCGGAAATGCCGGAAGATTACAAGGCGGAATTTCAGGCGAACAGTGATTGGCTGAAAATGTCATTCCATGCGAAAAGCGAGTTCCCCGACCGTCCGTATCAGCACGCGGATCAGGAAAAACTGGCGGCGGATTTTGATGAAATTTACCGTGAGGTGTGCCGTTTTGCCGGTAAAGAGTGTTTTATTGCGCCGATGGTGATCCACTGGGCGATGACGAATCCGGAAAATTTCCAGGTGCTCAAAGATCGCGGCACGAGTTGTCTTGCCGGAGGATTTATCGGTTCGATCGCGCATATCGGTGAAGAGCATGTGGTGCGGGTCACGGATATCGGATTTCATTATGAAAAGGATGTCGCACTTTATATTGACAGTAAACATGTGTTCTATGACCGGTTTTACGATCTCTTTCTGCTGAATAATGTCACTTGCTGCAACTATGATGACATTGATGTGCTGCATGAGAAGTTTGCGGCATTGGAATCGGATCGTGATGCGATAAATCTGATGAGTCATGAGCAGTACAGCTATCCGGATTATTTCAACTATATTCCGAACCACCTTGACCGTGTGGAAGAGGCGTGCCGTCTGGCAACGGAAAAAGGATATAAACCGGCATGGTTCCCGATGGGGATATTGGGAAATACCGCTTGGGAAAAGTAAGGCGGCTGTTAAAAAAACGGAAAAAACGGAAAAAGCGATAAAAAAGCGAAAAAAAGTTATTTTGCCGCTTGCAAATTTTTAATTGTGGGCTATATTAAATAACACGATCAGGTGATACTGATTGTGGCTGATAGCAAGCCGACGTGGCGGAATTGGCAGACGCGCACGGTTCAGGTCCGTGTGCCGCAAGGCTTAAGGGTTCGACTCCCTTCGTCGGTACCATATTATTGCGGGTATGGCATAACGGCTGTGCACCAGCCTTCCAAGCTGGTTATAGGGGTTCGACCCCCCTTACCCGCTCCAATACGTTTTGGTGGGATTGCCGAGCGGTCAAAGGCGGCAGACTGTAAATCTGCTCTCTCCGAGTTCGATGGTTCGAATCCATCTCCCACCACCATTTTTGATTATAACCGACTGAAAAGTCGGTTTTTTTGTGCTCAAATTGCCTGATTTACGACGATTTCTCCATCTTGCAGCAAACTGGTGGTGGGATCGTGTTTTCCCCACATTTTTCCCACAAAATTCCCACAATGTGGAAAATTTCCCACCACCCTTTAAGCTATCCGATAGAGGTGTGTCGTGAATTGTTATTGTCAGGAACGAAAAGGGCGTCGGTACTTCCGGATGCGGGT
>SUWK01000037.1 GCA_015061525.1 Lentisphaerota bacterium | reverse complement strand
CCTCCGCTCATCCTCGCAACATTTGTTGCGTCGGCTTTGCTCGCATGGAAATGCTCGCAAAGTACATTCGCATGCGGACTGCGCGCTCGGCGGCAACCGCCTCGCACCCGTGCGTTGAACATGCCACGGAGGGCATCAACCAATATCGGGAACAGAGCATTTGTGAAAATGCAAAAATGGCAGAGCTGTAAGGATTCGACGAGGAGCGAAGCGACGAAGAGCCTGAGCGAAGCGAAGGCAACCTCGGAAAAGTGAGTACTCACGATTTTTGCAAAAAGGCAAAAAAAATGGCAGACCTGTAAGGATTCGACGAGGAGCGAAGCGACGAAGAGCCTGAGCGAAGCGAAGGCAACCTCCGCAAAAAGAATCCTGACAACGTTGCCAAACGTTGTAAAATAATAATATCCGCAAACGGCATGGAGAAAACTTGTTTTCGGAACTGCAGTTTGCGATATTATGCAGGATTCTTGTGCAGTCAACAGCGGTATTAAACAAAAAAATGGCAGACCTGTAAGGATTCGAACCTCAACAAAGTGAACCAGAATCACTTGTGCTACCGTTACACCACAGGTCTGCGTTGTGCCTATAATATATCCCCGAAAAATTGTTTTGTCAAATGGATATTGGAAAACTTTTATAAAAATTTCGCTTGAATAGTCGGCTTTTCGCCAGTATAGTATGAAAAAGGAGAAAATTCTATGAAAAAAGCACTGTTGATATTGGCAAACGGATTTGAAGAGATCGAAGCTCTCGGCACGGCGGATGTGTTACGGCGTTTGAATGTTTCTGTCACACTTGCCGGGGTCGGTTCCGGAGAAATTTGCGGAGCGCACGATATGGTCGTCAGGGCGGATACTGTCCTCAGTGATGTTGCCCGGGAGGATTTTGATGTTGTTATTCTTCCCGGCGGAATGCCCGGTGCCGCCAATCTGGATGGCGATACTGTCGTCGATGCTGTTTTGAAAAAAGCTGCTGCCGGCGGGAATACCGTTATCGCTGCGATTTGTGCTGCACCTTTTGTTCTTGCCAAACGCGGATTGCTGAACGGCAAAAAATTTACCATGTATCCGGGATTTGAAGCGGAACTCGGCGGTTTGACTTACACCTCAAATCCCGCAGAAACCGATGGCAGGATCGTCACCGGCAAAGGGCCCGGAGCGGTGTTTGATTTTGCCGCAGCGATCGCCGCTGCATTAGGTTTGAAAAACGAATGTGAAAAACTTTATCAGGGGATGTTTATAAAGTAAAATGGGTTGTTTTGAAGTATTGAAAAGTTGCGGAGCCGCCCGCCGAGGAGTATTGCACACGCGTCGCGGAGATATTCAAACTCCGATATTCATGCCGGTCGGCACCCGCGGCAGTGTGAAGGCTGTTTCTCCGGCGGAGCTGGATGAATTGGGCGCACAGATCATTCTGGGTAATACCTATCACCTTTTTCTGCGTCCGGGTCTTGAAACCATCACGCTCGCCGGCGGTCTGCACAAATTCATCTCCTACGACAAGCCGATACTGACTGATTCCGGCGGTTTTCAGGTGTTCAGTCTTGCCAATTTGCGCAAGATCACTCCCGATGGTGTCAAATTTGCTTCGCACATCGACGGCAGCCGTTTTTTTCTCGGTCCGGTGGAGTCTATGAAGATCCAGCGGACACTGGATTCAGATATCGTTATGGCGTTCGATGAGTGCACACCTTATCCGGCGACTTATGAACAGGCGTTGAAATCGCTGGAAATGACCGCCAGATGGGAGCAGATGTCCCGCGAACAGCCGCTCAATGACGGTCAGCTGCGCTTCGGTATCGTACAGGGATCCACCTATGAGGATCTTCGGAAACGTTCTGCGGAAAGTATCGTTGATATCGGTTTTGACGGCTACG
Source organism: Lentisphaerota bacterium (assembly GCA_015061525.1). GTDB lineage: Bacteria > Verrucomicrobiota > Lentisphaeria > Victivallales > Victivallaceae > UBA1784. The sequence goes on along the minus strand of SUWK01000037.1, from coordinate 21,816 downwards.
CCATCGGCGGGGTTTCGGTTGGAGAAAGTGAAGAGGAGATGATGTTGGCAGTGGATGCTGCCGCTCCCTGTCTGCCGGTTGATCGCCCGCGTTATCTGATGGGGGTCGGTACTCCGCGGCAGATAGTGGAAAGTGTTGCACGCGGCGTGGATATGTTTGACTGCGTACTGCCGACCCGGCTGGGGCGGCACGGCGGAGCTTACGTCGGTAACGGTCAGACGATCTCGCTGAAAGCGGCAAAATTTGCTCATGACTTTACTCCGATAGAAGAAGGTTGTCAGTGCTATGCCTGCAGAAACTTTACCAAAGCCTACATCCGGCATTTGCTGAATGTAGGTGAGATCCTCGGTATGCGGCTGCTGACACTGCACAATCTTCACTATTATCTCAACCTTGCTGCACAGATACGTACGGCACTGGAAAATGGAACATTCGGGGATTTGCGCCGTAAGTTTGCCTGATATATCATCGATGCGGTTGTAAAATGCCGCAATGTATGATATATTATAAAAATATGTTAATAGTCACCGCTGAAGGAAAGGAAAGAAAATATGATGCCGTCTGCTCCGGAGTCCGGTAATTTCCGTTTCCGTATGATCGGTGGTGGTCTGCAGCTGCAGATCCGCACCGCAGAAGACTTGAAAAGTATTTCTCATCTGGATGAAGCTCTCTGGGCGATGACCGGAGTTGATACTGATTCTCTGCGGTTCGATCAGGATTTTCTGCGTTTCCTTGACTGCGACCATGACGGCAAGATCCGTTCCGAAGAGGTCAAGACGGCGCTGGATTTCATACAGAACACTTTCCGCGATATTTCCTGTGTGGCACGCAGTGATGAATTTTTGAAGATCTCTTCGATATCTCCGGATGCTCCCGGTGCGGCAGAGATCATCGACTGCGCCAGATTGCTGCTTAACAACTTGAACCGCAGTGATGATGATGGTTTGAGTGTTGATGATATCCGGAATACCGAGGCGGTCACCAGTTTTTCCGGACGTAACGGCGACGGGGTGATCGTTTGTGAAGAGGGGTTGGCAAAACATCTGCAGCAGCAGATTTCGATGATCATCGCTTCCGGCAGAGTAAGCAGGGATATTTCCGGCAGAGATGGAGTTGATCTGGATAATGTCGTTGATTTTGAAAATGCTCTTGCCCGCCGGATCGCACTTCTTGAGCAGATTGAAAAAGATCCTGCCATACTGGTTTATGGAGAGGATACCGCCGGAGTTTATGAACTTTTTGCCGACTGCAGTGAGCTGTTGGACGGTTATTTTCTCAACTCGGCTGCGGGAAGATTTCTGGATACCGATCCTGAACGGGCGGTCAAAAAGGTGTTTTCTGCGGATCTGATGGTACCTGCCGATGTCCGTCAGGCTTTGGTCAATGCTGCGGCAGCAGTGCCGCTCAAAAACGGGGAACTGGATTTCAACGCCCAGCTCAATCCGCTTTATGCCGGTAAATTGCGCAAACTTGCAGACAGTTGTGCGCTGAAGGGGTATCTGAATGGTTCGGTTCTCACCGAAAGTGCTTATTTGCAGGCAAAAAATGCTCTTGAACCATACCGGCAGTGGTATACGGCGATCAATGAGGCGGACGGATTGGAGAAGTTTACCGCGGATGAGCTGCATGGAGCGGCAGCAATGCCGCTGGATGAACTTAAAGAGCTTATCCAGTCCGATTTGAGTCTTGCTCCGGTGGTCGGTGCCGGTGAAACGCTGCTGAAAATGGCTCTTTACCAGCGTTACATGATGGCATTTCTCAATAACTTCGTTTCTCTGGGGGAATTATTCAATCCTGAGGCTCCGTCACATTTGCAGATGGGGAAACTGGTGATGGATGGCAGACACTTTACATTGACCGTGCGGGTAAAAGATCTTGCCGGACATAAAAAGATCATCTCTTCCAGTAACATTTGCGTGATCTACGTGGAAATTTCCCGCCTTGATAACGGTGTATGGAGCAAAGAGCTGCTCGCTGCCGCCGTCACCAGTGGTCACATGCGGTCGCTTTTCGTTGGTAAACGCGGGGTTTTCTTCGATACAGACGGGGTGATCTACGATGCTGTGATAAAAGATATTTCCGCGCAGCCGGTGTCGATAGGTGAAGCGTTCCGGGCTCCGTTTTACAGCTTTTCCGATTTTATCAGCAAACAGACGGAGAAGATTTTCAACACACGCAATGCGGAAGTCCAAAAGAGTATGACTGCCGAATTGAACAAATCTCCGCTTGCCGCCGCGCCTAAAACAGCACCGGTGCCAACTCCTGCTCCGGCGGCTCCGGCACCGGTCGCAGGAAATTTTCCCATGCTCCTTATGGGCGGCGGAATCGGTATTGCTGCGTTGGGGAGTTCTGTGGCGTTTATCGTCAAATCGCTGCAGAATGTTTCCTTTATCACAGTTTTGTCTGTGCTTGCCGGTATCGTGATCATTTTCGGCGGTCCCTCTGTGATCATTGCGCTGATAAAACTTTACCGGCGCAATTTGTCGCGTTTTCTGGAAAGCTGCGGCTGTGCGGTCAACCGCCCGATGCGGATGTCCCGCAGGATGGGGGAAATATTTACGTTTGTTCCCAAACGTCCGAAAGGCGAGGTTTGTCTCATTGATCCGGTGAATGTTTTCAAACCGGTCAGGAGCAGATGGGGTATGATTATTCTGCTGACAGCAGTGATCCTGTCGGCAGCGGCAGTAACGGCATATTTTACGGTGCCGGGTGCCAAAGCTAAAGTGTGGTCAATGAAACAGCAATTGTTTCAAAAAATAAATAATATAAAATAACAGAAACCCTGTTTCACAGTATCCGGGATATTTCACGGGACGAGGTGTGCTGCAGGGACTCCGGAGAATCGGCCGGAACACGTTGATCGCGGTGATCAGAGTGCGGAGCGGCGGATATGCTGCAGGGAGATTTTCCGGGGAAAAGAAGGAGAAAGTTAAAAATGCAGGTTCCGTTGCTTGACCTCCGGGCGCAGTACGCGCCGCTGAAAGAAGAAATTCTTGCTGTTGTGGCAGAAATTTGTGACTCCCAGCGTTTCATCCTGGGTGACAAAGTGGAAGCTCTGGAAAAAGAGCTTGCCGGATATTGCACTTCCGGTGCGGCTGTCGGTGTTTCCAGCGGTTCTGATGCTCTGCTTATCGCGTTGATGGCAGAAGGTATCAAACCGGGTGATGAGGTTATTACGTCCCCCTTCACCTTTTTTGCTACGGTCGGAGCCATTGTCCGTGCCGGAGCCAAACCGGTTTTTGCCGATATCGACCCGGTGACATTCAATATCGATCCGGCGAAGATCGTTGAAAAGATCACCCCCAAGACCCGTGCCATTATTCCGGTACACCTTTTCGGGCAGGCGGCGGATATGGATCCGATCGTTGCCATTGCCAAAGAACACAATCTTTTCATTATTGAAGATGCCTGTCAGGCGATCGGTGCAGAATACAAAGGCAAACGTGTCGGTTCTTTTGCCGAATACGGTGCATTCAGCTTCTTCCCCAGCAAGAACCTCGGCTGTTTCGGCGACGGCGGTGCCGTGAGCTGCGATACCGTTGAGCGCGCCAATTTGCTCAAAATCTACCGCAACCACGGTCAGAGCAAAACCTATATCCACGAATATGTCGGCGGCAACTTCCGTATTGACGCACTGCAGGCCGCGATCCTCTCCATCAAGCTGCGTTCACTGGATTCCTGGTCAGAGGGCCGTCAGAAAAATGCCGCGATCTACAGCGAACTTTTTGCCGCTGCCGGTTTGAGTGATCAGATCGTATTGCCGCAGCTGGCATCTTACGATGTCCGGCACATCTACAATCAGTTCTGCATCCGGGTCAAAGACGGCAAACGTGATGCGCTGAAACAGCATCTTCTGGATAACGGTGTCGGTTGTGCGATCTATTATCCGCTGTCACTGCATTTGCAGGAGTGCTTCAAGGAACTCGGCGGTAAAGCCGGTGATTATCCGGAAAGCGAAAAGGCTACCGGTGAGATCCTTGCTCTGCCGATTTTCGGAGAATTGAGCAAAGAACAGCTGGAATACGTCGTCGCCACCATTGCTAAATTCTACGGTAAATAATGAGCGGCGGAAAAAAGAGCAGCACTTTCCGGACGATGTGCCGTCTGTTGTCCTACACCAGACGGTACTGGTTCCGGCTGACTGTCGGTATCGTTGCCGGAATCATCGTCGGCGGTTCGCTTTTTGTGACGCTGATGATGATCCCGCAGCTGGTCGGTGTGGTCAAAGACACCCCTGAAAAAGGTGTTGTTCAGGAGCAGAGTACAGCTGTGACGGCACCGGAAAAAAGTCCGGCGGTGCTTGAAAACGACCCGAAACTTGCCAAAATATTGGAACAGGCGGAATCGGCGGCAGAGTCATTTCACTTGCCGTTTTCCATTGAAGGAACGACTATCCGCGTATTCTGGCCCAAAGAGTTCAGCTTTGATGCTGTGAATGAGAAAGGGCAGGTCGCGTGGCAGTTGTTTTCGCTTTATGCCATACTGTTCGTGCTGGTATGGGTGTGCAAAAACGTTGCTCACTATATCAACGGTTACTGCACGCGTTGGGTCGGCACCCGGGTGGTGGCTGATTTGCGCGAGGAGCTTTTCCGCAAACTGACCAATCAATCTCTGGGGTATTACGGCAGTGTGGATACCGGTCAGCTCATCAGCCGGTGCAACAATGATACCGGTGCGCTGGAGTATTCGGTTTCTCACAGTGTTGAAGATCTGACCAATGCTCCGCTGCAGATACTCGGCTGTCTGGCGGCAGTCTACATCGCCTGCCGGGATAACGGCAGTTATGTGTTGATCCTGCTTCTTTGCACGGTGTTTCCGCTGGTGCTGCTGCCGATAAATATTTTGAGCAGCAAGATCCGCAAACGTTACCGTAAAAGTTATAAACATATCGCAGAAGTCACGACGCGTCAGCATGAGACTTTTTCCGGTATCAAAGCGGTCAAGGCTTATCACACTGAAGAGTTTGAGTGCGGCAGATTCCATCAGGTCAACCGCAAATACTACCGAAAGGTCATCAGTGCCACCAGATTGCGGATGCTGATCTCCCCAATGACCGAACTGGTAGTGGTGGCGGCGACGATGGTGTTTCTGCTCTACAGCTACAATCAGGGAGTTTCCATTACCCAGCTGACGGCACTTCTGGCACCGATCATGATGGCGTACCGTCCGTTGAAAGACCTTTCCAAGGTGATTGCCAGTATTCAGCAGTCGATGGCGGCGGCAGACCGGGTGTTTGAATTGCTGGATACCGATTGTTCTCTGCCGGAAAAACCCGGAGCCGTTGAACTTACCGGTTTGGAAAATGGTATTGAACTGAAAAATGTAGTTTTCAAATACGATGACCGTGATGTGATCAACGATGTGAGTTTCACCATTCCCAAAGGTCATATCGTGGCAGTGGTCGGTGAAACCGGCAGCGGTAAAAGCACCCTTGCCAACCTGATTGCACGTTTTTACGATGTGAGTTCCGGCAGTGTGTGTTTTGACGGTCATGATGTGCGTGATTGTACGATCGATTCTTTGCGCCGCCTTATCGGGGTGGTGAATCAGGATCCGATAATCTTCAATGACACGATCCGTGCCAATATTGCTTACGGTTCACCGCAGGCGACGGAAGATGAGATCGTCAAAGCTGCGAAACTTGCCAATGCCCATGAGTTTATTGTTAACGGCGTGCATGAGAATGGTTACGACTCGATGACCGGCGAGAACGGGTTCAAACTTTCCGGCGGAGAGAAACAGCGGTTGACCATTGCCCGGGCGATTTTGCGCAATCCGCCGGTATTGATCCTGGATGAGGCGACCAGCGCACTGGACAATGTTACGGAGCGGCTGGTTCAGGATGCGTTGAATCATGCGATGAAAGACCGGACGGTCTTTGTCATCGCCCATCGCTTGAGTACGATCCAGAATGCCGATAAGATCATCGTGTTGAAACAGGGTGTGATCGCGGAAGCCGGAACCCACAGTGAACTTCTGGAGCTGAACGGTATTTACCGCAGACTTCATGATACTCAGTTTGAAGAATGAAAAAACTGCATTTTACCGGTATCGGAGGAGCCGGGATGGCTCCTCTGGCTGAATTATCTGTCATGCGTGGAGCTGCGGTCAGCGGTTCCGATGGGAGCGATTCTGCCAAATTCCGCCATTTGCAGACACTCGGTGCCGAAGTGCATTTGGGACACCGGGAGGAAAATCTTCCGGATGATACAGAGCTGCTGATTTATTCAAGCGCGGTTCCGGCAGATAATCCGGAGCGGCTCAAAGCGCGGCAGCTGGGAATACCGGAGCTGCGCCGTGGAGAGTATCTGGCGCAGTTCGCCTCCGGCTTTAAGCGGTGTGTTGCCGTTACCGGTACGCATGGCAAAAGTTCCATTACCGCAGTTTTGAGTGCGGTGCTGCAACGTTGCGGCAAAGAGCCCGGGTTCATGATCGGGGCGGAAGTTGCCGGTATGCCCAGTTGTTCTGTCGGGGACGGGGATATTTTTGTTACCGAGGCGGATGAATCTGACGGTACTCACGCATTGCTGAAGAATTTTCTTGCTGTTATTCCGAATGTTGAAGATGACCATGAATGGAGTCTTGGCGGCAGCGCGGTTCTGGAGGAGAATTTCCGGAAAACGGCGGCGAACTCCTGTAAAATAATTTATTATGCATCAGCAAAGTGTGATGAACTTTTTGCCGGTCATCCGGATGCGGAGCGGTTGACCGGAGTGCCGGAAAACTTTGCCGGACTGCACGGATTTCAGGCGGCGAACGCTTATATTGCGGTTCAGGCTGCGAAGATCCTCGGGTGTGACGTGGATATGGCTGTCGCGGCGGCGGCGGATTATCCGCAGGTTGCCCGGCGGATGACGGTGCATAAGAGCGGTGAAAAATTTACTGTTATTGAAGATTATGCGCACCACCCCACCGAGGTTCGTGCGGCGGTATCGCTGCTGCGTATCAACTACCCCGGCAGGCATTTGAGGGTGCTTTTTCAGCCGCACCGTTTTGCCCGGTTGGAGAAATATTTTCATGAATTTGCCGCTGCTTTGCAGTTGGCGGACAGCGTTTATATCGCACCGGTGTTTGCGGCGTGGAGTGAAAGCGGACCGGTGGATTCATCTGCTCTTGCTGCCGCAGTAAAGGGTACGGCGGTAAGCGGGGATTGCCGTCAATGGGCAGAGGAAGTGCTTGCGGATCTGCCGCAGAACTCTGTGATCGCAGTTTTGGGTGCCGGTGACATCAACGGAGTTATTGCTCATCTCTGAAAAAATGGCGGCGGACTTGTGCGCTGTTCAACGCCGTTTGGTTCCGTATTGACACACTTGCCGCCCGGCATTTCCCTCTGATACAATGATTGAAAGATCCGGTATATATGTTTTGTATTTAGCTCTGTTCCTGATATTGGTTGATGCCCTCTGTGACATGTTCAACACACGGGTGCGAGGCGGTTGCCGCCGAGCGCGCAGTCCGCATGCGAATGTACTTTGCGAGCATTTCCATGCGAGCAAAGCCGACGCAACAAATGTTGCGAGGATGAGCGGAGGACGAGCAATAAGCCGCGAGCGACCGGAAAGAGTGCCAAAGGCACTCGCCCCGGGAGCGCAGGCGCAATAACTTAATGGAAGAACCCAATGCCCCGCAACAGTCACGGGAAGGCCCTTGAGGGAGGGGAGTTTGAGGGGAGGGAAACGAAGTGTCCCGCCCCTCTCCGCTTTCTTTCGCAAGAAAGAAAGCTTGGCAAAGAAAGTGAACTGTCGCGCCGCTCCGCTGTCGCGGCTTGATCGACGCTTTTGAAAAAAGCTTTGCAAAACCCCTGTGGAAGAAGTTTCACTGGGGTTTTTCTTTCGTAAGAAAGAAAGTTTTGCAAAAAAACTCAATAGAGTAACACCCTCCACAACTTGTGTGCGCAATATGTTGTCAACCTATATTGGGAACAGAGCAAAATGAAAAAGTCATTGCCAAATGGGATGCTGTTGAGTCAGATGCCGGTGGCACTGCCGCTGATTTCGGTGGTGATGGTTCGTACACGGATATAGGCGAATGGACGCTGGATAATCAAACGGCGATAGTTCGCAGTTATGCTGATATTCTGACTGCTCAAAGTGATGAAAATAAGCCATCCGCCTTGCTTGCATAGGCGGATGGCAGTAATAAATCAGTGTTTTTGCTGCAAAGGCAACGCCCGGCGGGCAGCTTCTTTTTTCAGAGTGCGTATCACCATTGCCGGTGTGATTTTCAATGTACAGACCGGATTCTTTTTCGGGCAGACTCTCCGCAGACACGGAGCGCACGTTTCCCGCTCGTGGAGCATAAGCCAATCGTTGGAAACCGGACCGGTATCGTAGAGGTCGGTCGGACCGAATACAGTCAAACCGGGGCATCTCAATGCAGATGCAAGGTGCATCAGACCGGAGTCATTGGTTATGGCAAATGCCGAAAATCTGAAAAGGTGCATCAGGGAGAAAAGGTCGGTTTTTCCGCAGAGGTTGAATGCTTTATTTTCCGGCAATACTTCGGCGATCTCTTCGCAGATGCTGTTTTCCGACGGACTGCCGCAGAGTGCGACGATACCGCCGTGCCGGATCCAGAATTCTGCAACTTTTGCATAATATTCGTGCGGCCAACGTTTGGCAGCCCCGTAAGCAGCTCCCGGTGCAATGGTCAGCAGCAGCGGATGATAGAATAAACCGGAAACTTTTTCCGTCACCTCGTCCGCGCCGCAGGGGATTTGAAATTCAGGCATGAATGGTTCGGGGACTTTGCCGCCCAGAGCTTCAGCGATCGCCAGATAACGCATCGCCTGATGGGTGGGACTGTATTCTCCGCGTTTTTTTGCGGGAAACGGGAATTTTCCGGCGAGGAGGATGCCCCGGTTTCTGGTCGGTTCACCGTAAAGATATGGTACTCCTGCAAGTTTCAGACATACCGCATCCCGGAGCGAGTGGTTGAACAGCACCGCTGCTCCGGGGCGCAGACGTTTGACCTGCAGACGTTCCTTCTTGCTCCAGAACTTATGCGGTTTTTCCAGTGCAATGACTGTGTCAACAAATGGCAATGCCCGGTAGAGCTGGGCATTGGAAGCCGGTGTGATTACAAAAAGTCCGCAATTTCCCGGGAGTGCACTGTGGAGAGCTGCCAGCGCGGGCAAAGCCATTACGGCATCTCCCAGATGATTTGGCATTCTTACTGCCAGTCCGTTTCGCCATTGCGGCACGGAAACAGCATCAAATGCTTCCGGGCGTTTCAAAAGATCTAAGTGCTGGCGGATCACCGCATCGTGTTTCATTATCAAGACCTGCTTTCCCGTTTTTCTGAAAAATCATACAATCCCTTAAAATATCACCGGAAAAAGAGTTTTTCAAAACCATAATCGGACAAAATTGCTAAAAAAACGTATTTTATGTGTTAAATTACTTGAAAAAAACGGCTTTACAAGTTTTATTATATAGGTGACAAATTTTTTTAGTTGAATAGTGCAGTTTTTCCGGAAGCCGGACAGACTGAAAACAGCAATAGAAGGCAGACTGATGAGTACTCAATTTCTGGCGAAAGTGTTTTCCGCGTATATCGGTATCGACCTTGGAACCGCCAATTGTCTTGTCTTTGTGAAAGACTATGGCGTCGTGCTTAATGAACCATCGGTGGTGGCGATCAAAATCAATACCAATAAAGTACTGGCCGTCGGCAGTGATGCCAAAGTTATGTTGGGTAAAACCCCGGTCAATCTCAGCGCGGTGCGTCCGATGAAAGATGGTGTGATCGCTAATTACGAGGTCACCGAGGATATGCTGCGTTACTTTATCCAGCATGCCATACGTACTGTGCCCTGGTATAAACGTCTGCTCCGTCCCCGGGTGCTGATAGCAGTTCCCTCCGGTATTACTGAGGTCGAAAGACGTGCTGTGATGGACAGTGCCAAGCATGCCGGTGCCGGTGAAGTCGTTCTGGTTGAGGAACCGATGGCGGCGGCGGTCGGTGTCGGTCTGCCGGTGGCGGATCCGTACGGCAGCATGATCGTTGATATCGGCGGTGGTACGACCGAGGTGGCGATCATTTCGCTTTCGGGTATTGCCAGTGCCAAAAGTGTTCGTGTCGGTGGTGATATTTTGGATAAAGCCATTATTCAGCACCTTAAAAAAGAGTACAATATGCTGATCGGAGAACTGACTGCAGAGCAGGTCAAAATCAATATTGCCAGTGCTTACCCGGTGCAGGATGAAAAGACTATGGAAGTCAGAGGATTTGATATGATCGCCCGTACCCCCAAGATGGTCAAAGTCAGTGCTGCTGAGATCCGTAAGGCTCTGCAGGGGCCGGTGACTTCTATTCTGGAGGCTGTCCGTGCGACTTTGGATTCCTGTCCGCCGGAATTGGCAGCTGACCTGCTTGATCGTGGTATTATGCTTGCCGGCGGTGGTGCACAACTTGCCGGCTTGGATCAGCTGCTTACCGAAGAGACCGGTTTGCCGGTGTTTGTTTCAGAAGAACCCCTCAATGCTGTTGTTAACGGTACCGGCGTGATGCTGCAGGAAAACAGTATCTGGACCGCTTAATTTACCTTTAATTTTTAGAACAATATGAAAATCAGTTTAGAATCTCTGCGTCCGGTGGAGTTGTCAGACCGGGCGCGTTTTGATGTTGAATTGGCAAAAAATGCCAGTCAGAGTTGTGAAGCGTGTTTCCCCAATATCTTCATGTACCGCGAACCGTACGGTATTGAATTTGCCGAGATCGCCGGTCGTCTTGTCGTATTGGAGCGTGCCACCCGTACTATCCATTATCCTATCGGCGAAAAGACCGATCCGGAACTGTTGTACAATATCAGCAAAGCTTTTGCAGATGCAGGATTGACCGACGGCGGGATTTATGATGTGCCTGAGTGGTTTCTTGACGATTACCCTGATTGCGACCGTTTTTTTGAGTTGGAGTATGATGAGGGGGCAATCGACTACCTTTTTTCTGTTGAAAAAGTTGCATCGTTTACCGGGCCGAAGCTTCGTAAAAAGCACAATCTGGTCAAACAGTTTCAGGCGAACTGGCCCTATGCGGAAGTGCGCAAGATCACTCCGGAAAATATCCACATCGCCTCCAAACTTGCTTCGGATCTCAACTCCCGGCTTGAGCAGTGTGAGTTCCTTGACGAAGAGGCACTGGCGTTGAGAAGTGCGTGGAGCAATTTTGAGGAACTCGGACTTTCCGGGATCATACTGTTTGCTGAACCGGATTATCCTGCGGGACTTTCGGTTTACAGTGTTCTGCCGCAGTCGGACACGGTGGATATTCATTTTGAGAAAGCTGATCATGCGGTAAAAGGTGCTTCGCAGACTCTCACCTGGCAGTTGGCGGTCGTTCTGCAGCGTGAAAAAGCCAAATTTATGAATCGGGAGCAGGATATGAACGAGGAAACGTTGCGCCATGCCAAACGTTCTCTGGATCCGGAACGGTTCTTTAAACGATATTTCCTGCGGAACATTCAGTGAGATAAAAATGTTTTCCGGCGGTGAATGAGTTGGTTCATTCACCGTTTTTTTTTGTCGCAGATCATTGCAGAATCACTGTTTCGGTGGTATATTATACAAATGTTATTTTTTTATACAACACAGAGATGCTTATGAATATCAGAAACATTGCGATTATTGCCCACGTTGACCATGGCAAAACAACTTTGGTCGACAAGATTTCCCGGCAGGCAAAACTTTTCCGGGATAACGAAGTTGTGGAAGAGTGCTTCCTTGACAGCAACGATTTGGAACGCGAACGCGGTATTACCATTCTTTCCAAAAATATCAGCATCACCTACCGTAATACCAAAATAAACCTGATCGACACTCCGGGACACAGCGATTTCGGCGGTCAGGTGGAGCGGGTGCTGAAACTGGCAGACGGTGTACTTTTGCTGGTTGATGCTGCCGAGGGCCCCATGCCCCAGACCCGTTTTGTGCTGGATAAAGCTCTTGCGCTCAATCTCCGTCCGGTAGTGGTGATCAATAAACTTGATAAGCCCGATGCCCGGCCCGCCGAAATCCAGAACAAGGTCTTTGACCTTTTTTGCGAGTTGGATGCTTCAGATGAACAGCTTGATTTTCCGACGCTTTTTGCCAGCGGCAGAGATGGATGGGCGATACGGAATCTGGATGACAAACCTGAATCATTTTCACCATTGCTGGATGCGATGATCGACTGTGTTCCTCCTCCGCCGGAGCGCGAAGGGGCTGTGCAGCTGCAGGTCGCTACTCTGGATTACTCCACATTTGTCGGCCGTATCGGTATCGGCAGGGTTTACCGTGGAAATCTGGATTTGAAAAAGCCGCTTTCCATCATCAAACGCGATGGCAGGGTACAACCGGCTCATGTCAAACAGCTTTTTACCTTTGAGGGCCTCGGACGTCAGGAAACAGATACCGTTGCTTGCGGTGATCTTTGTGCGATCGTCGGTATTCCGGATATTGATATTTCTGATACGATCTGCGATGCTGAAGCTCCGGAAGCAATGCCGCCTATTGCTATCGATGAACCGACACTGTCGATGCTTTTCCGGATCAACGATTCTCCGTTTTTTGGTAAAGAGGGCAAATTTGTCAGCAGCCGTCAGCTGCGTGAAAGATTGTTCAATGAAACTGAACGTGATGTAGCTTTGCGCGTGGAGGCTATGAGCGGAGACTCATTTAATGTTTCCGGACGCGGCGTACTGCATCTGGCGATTCTGGTTGAGACCATGCGCCGGGAGGGATATGAATTTTCCGTCGGTAAACCGCAGGTTATCTGTAAAGATATTGATGGCGTTCAGAATGAACCGGTTGAGAGATTGACAGTGGACGTTCCCAACGATTTTGCCGGACGTATTATCGAGCTGGTCGGTTTGCGGCGCGGTGAATTGATCCAGATGGAATCCCGTGGCAACCGGCAGGTGTTGGATTTCTTTATTCCGACCCGCGGTTTGATCGGTTTCCGCAGCAAAGCACTGACCGCCAGTCAGGGAGAAGCGATCGTCAACCATATTTTTGATCATTACGAACCGTTCAAAGGTGCCATTCCCGGCAGAACGAATGGTGTTATGGTCAGTATGGCAGCGGGTAAAGCATTGCCGTTCGCCATTGACGGACTTCAGCAGCGCGGTGAATTTTTTATTGAACCTGGTACAGATGCTTATGAAGGCATGATCGTCGGAGAACACTGTAAAGATGGTGACTTGGTGGTAAATGTTCAACGGGCAAAACAGCTTACCAACCTTCGTGCTGCCGGCAGTGACCGGAATATGAAAATCGCTCCTCCTCGAAAAATGTCGTTGGAACAGGCGTTGGAATATATCGAGGATGATGAATTGGTTGAAGTCACTCCGAAAAGCATCCGTCTGCGGAAAATTCTGCTTACCGAGCTGGAACGCCGCCGCCAGCATGTCAAAGAAATGGGACTTTGATCTGTTATCGGCTTGAATTTTCAGATTTAGGTGCTATATTCATTGTAAGTATTCAGTTTATAACAGATCAGGAGAGATATATTATGGAACATCTCAATGTACCGCCGACCAATCATGTCAAGGTTCTTGACGGTCAGGGGTGGGTCGGATTGATCGACCATCTCGGTAATGAATCTACGATTGTCAACGCTGCACGGGTTTCTTTCGGTAAACTTAAAAATGAGATGGAAGAGCGCGATGTAAAGCTCCTTGAGTATCTCATTGCCAATAAACACACCAGTCCTCTTGAACACATGGTGTTTACATTCAGTATCCATTGTCCGCTTTTTGTTCGTGGGCAGTGGCATCGTCACCGCACCTGGAGTTACAATGAAATCTCCCGGCGGTATACTGAAATTGATATGGAGTTCTATACTCCGGCAGAGTTGCGCCGTCAGTCTGAAAACAACCGGCAGGCTTCTTTCAGTGATCCGGATTTCGACGGTACTGAATTGGCAAAACTGATTTCAGATCATAATTCTGCCAGTCTTGCGCTTTATGAAAAATTGCTTGAGTCCGGTGTTTGCCGTGAGCAGGCACGCGGAGTGCTGCCGCAAAATATGATGGTCACGTTCTGGGGAACGGTGGATCTTTCCAATTTGCTCCATTTCCTGGAATTGCGCGATAGCGAACATGCCCAGTCCGAGATCAGAGAGTATGCTGTGGCCATCAAAAAATTGATCAAACCTTATATTCCCAACGTGGCAGCTTATTTTGCAAAACAAGGGCAATCCTGGTAACAGACTTTGTGCGCCATGCATGTCGGCATTGGTTTCTGCCGCTGTTGCAGTCTTGTGCTGCTGTGACGGATCGACCGTTGCGAATGGAGTTGCATGGAAGATACGGAGACAATAAACGTCTGATGTCCGCTGTGGCATTCAACGTCTGTTGGCTCCGTTTCTATTTGTCGCGCCTGCTGTTAGCAGTACTGTATCTTTCAGCCGTGTTGACCGGCGTTCAGTTGGTTAGAGTGGCGTTTGCCTCAAAAAAGCGGAGATTATTTTTACAGTAAATCCGGGAAAAGTTTGCGGTACATTTCCACTGAATGGCGGATGGAGTGTCCTTTTCCGAGAACAGATGCTTCGGATTGGATAGAGAGCAGTGCCGGGGCGGCGTTGCGCAATTTCCCGGTCAGAATGTCCCATTTTTCCGTACCGAGTCCCGGCAGCAGATGCTGGTCGGAAAATCCGCTGTTGTCATGCAGATGGCAAGTGACCATCGCCGGAGCCATCATTTCAAAAGCGTTGTTGAAAAACTTCATCTGATTGCTCCACACTTCTTCTGTCATGTAATTATCATAACCGCTTTTGCCGGGGTAATCGGTCATGATCAGTGCGTGACCGTTGTCAAAACAGCACTTGACATTGGGGTGATTGAAGTAATTGACGTAATACATCACTTCTTCCGGGGTGTTGGAGCGTTCAAAAGCATTTTCCACCGCGAGAATAATGCCGTATTTTTCTGCTGCCGGGATCAATTTTTCCAGAGTTCTGACCGCCAGCGGACGCAGAACATCATTCGGGGTATGGAAAAATACGCTGTAGTATGCTCCGATATGGATGGTGTAGGTTTTGCATCCGAGGTCAGCGGCGTAACCTAACGCGCGGATATGATCTTTGACAAGCTCCTCGCGTCTGCCTTTGCTCATACAGGCAAGGTCGTAGGCTTCACCATATGGGGCGTGCATGTCAAAGAAGTTGAAATCATTGCGCAGGTGGTATTTGAGAGTTCCGATGAATTCCGGTTCTTTGAGCAGGCGCGTTATCCAGGTGTCAAGAAAAACGAGGTTGCGTACTCCATTATCTTTTAATTCAGCCAGCATTGACGGCAGCAGCTCGTCTGAAGCCCGGTTCAGATCGCAATAATGGGAAAATATCGGTTTGTTGTTCATTTTTTTATATCCTTGCTTATATCGAGTGTATTTTCTTTAATATAGTGGGAACAGGTGGAAAAATCAAGTATTGCAATCTGCAATTACCGCCCTGAAACGTGCGGATTCGCTTCCCCAGAGCATTTTGGCTGCTTCGATCAAAGCTCCCCCGGCAACGCCGGAGTTTATCAGGGTCGCAAAAAAGATTTCTCTACCGGATTCTGCCTCCGGAGCATCGGAGTAAAAACGGCGGAGCAGGAATGGATCACGCATCCATGGACGTGCGATCATTATTCCGGCTGCACCGGTCATTGATATCAATTTTCTGCCTTCGGAAACACTGGATATATCTCCATTAAGGATCAAGGGAATATTTCCGGCAAGGTGCATTGCTTTGGTAAAACGTTCTTCCCGGCAGGGCAGGGGAACCGGGCTGTAAAGTTCTGTTACGGTGCGGTAATGGAGAAATATTTTTGAAACAGATTTGCTCGCGGCAAGTTGAGGTAAAAATATCTCCATGTCGTCTGCCGATGAAAATCCGGTACGCAGTTTGATGGATAGTTTTTCCGGAGGAATGAATTCGGCAACGCTCCGGCAGAAGTCGGTAATGTGATATGGATTTTTCAGCAGTCCACCGCCGGAACCGTGTTTGACCACGCGTGAGCTTGGACAGCCGAAATTGAGATTTATTCCGGAAACAGCCGGATTTTCCAGCAGGATTTTACCGCACTTGCCCAATTGTACCGGATCATTGCCCATTAATTGAACAGTGACCGGCAGACCGGTTCCCAGATAGGCATTTACCGGTTGAAAAAGTTTTCCGGGACCCGGTATGCTTCCGGTTATCCGGATGAACGGAGTCATCCAGCATCCGGTCAGTTGCAATTCAGATGCTGCGAACACGAACTCCTTTTTTCCGATCCCTTCCATCGGACCGGGCCAAATTTCAAAATCTGCCATTGCTGCTGCTTTCTTGATACGAGAGAATTACCGGAAGAAAATATAGCACAGATTTACTGCTTTTTCCAGTCGGTTCTCTTGAAATCGTTGCTTGAAAGAGTTATATTATATAACATGTTGTAGTATAACTGGCATCAAAATTTGTCCCGATGGAGAAAAAGTATGATTGAATTGAAAAAGATCGAGGGCCGTGAAGCTGTGCAGGTCTGTTTCTGTCATCCGGCGTCACCCGGGCATACAGTGAATCTGGCTGGGGTTTTTAACGATTGGGATCCGGCAAAAGCTCCGATGAGCTATTCGAAAAAAGAGAAGTGTTATTGTTGTACGCTTGAATTGATGCCAGGTGAATACGAGTATAAACTCGTTGTTGACGGCGAATGGGTGCTTGATGATGGCAACCCGAATTTTGTTTCCAACGATTTCGGTACGCTCAACAGTATCATTTCGGTAAAGTGATTTCCCGTGATTGCAGCTTTTGAACAGATGTTTTTATATTTTTTTTATAAAATAAATTAATTAAAATTGCTAATTATTTTTAGCTGATGCTTGAAATATTCCTGAATGAGGTTATATTTAATAGTGTAATAACCTCAGAGGAGTGGTTATGAAGGTCTGGCATGCTGCATTCCCCCGGCAGGCACAGGCATCCGGGGCAGCTGAATTACGATGGATTGGCTGTCCCGGTTTTTTATGGATAAATTACCGGGAAAAACATTTTTCCGATTGACAAACGGACTGCGCAAAGTTATTTTATATCCAGAAAGCCGGTCATTGAATTTATGTAAAAAGGATTTTTGTTATGAAGATGTTGTTTCTCGGGTGCGGAGCTGCTGACTACAATTGGAAAAATTACGGTGAAGCGGGGGTATTGGGGAGCACTGCAACGCTTTTGGATGATGGTATACTGCTTGATTGCGGGCCGACAGTTACGGCGGCAATGGCGAGATTTGGAGTTGAAAAAGAACAGATCAAGGCGATCGTCAACACACATAATCATAGTGATCACCTGAATTTTGAAGAGGTACGCAAAATTGCATGTGACAGAAAAATAGATTTTTATGGTTCAGCAGAAGCGTGTGCCGGATTGGCGGAGTGTTGTACGGTTCATCCGTTGACTTTTGGAGATGAATTTACAATCGGCGGTAAAAAGTTTCTTGCACTGCCGTCAAATCATGCGGTGGAAAATCTGCGCGAAGAGACGTTCAATTATCTGATTACCGGTGATAAAAGTTTATTGTATGCTCTGGATACTGCGTGGATGCTTACCCGGGCGCGGCTTTTGATCGGCAACAGCCATATTGATGCGATTGTCTGGGATGCTACGATGTCGGAACCGGATGACTGGCGGATCTTTGAACACAGTGATCCCGTGATGTTTGCCTCTATACGGCGGGTATTGAAACAGACGGGAAATATTGATGATGATGTGAAGATATGGTTCGATCACCGGGCGCGGACATTGTGGCCGGCTGATCCGGCAGAGCAGGAGGCGATCGCCCGCCGTGAGGGAGTGATGCTGGCTCATGACGGCGAATCAGTTGTGATCTGAATTTTTCCGCGAACACTGACACCGCATATAGCAACTCTTGTCCGAACCGCGAAAAAGGAGCGGTGAACAGTATCGTTTGGTCTTTTGCGATCTTTATTGCCGGGACTCTTACCCGGCAAGTTTGCCGGAGTTGAGCAGACGGCTTTCCTCTTTATCGGTCGTCAGGATATCGGCGGCACTGCGGGTGAGTGCGGCAGAGTTTTCCAGACTCCATTCATTGAGGTCGGCGTAGTTTTCTCCGCAGAGCGCATCCACACTGCCGGTTCCACAAACATCCCAGCTGTTGTTTTCTTTGGGGGCAGCAGCCAGAGAGCGAACCGGCTCTTTCACAAAGATGGTACGGTAGGAGTTGTTATTGTTTTCGTTGGACTCCGCGATCAAGTTGCCTGAATCCAAAACGACATTTACCTTATGCGTACCTACTGAAAGTTTTCCGGAAGTAAGCGTGATGGTGCAGTTACGGTAACCTTTGGCATCGATTTCACCGAGTGCAACTTCGCGCAGAAGTTTGTCACCGTCATAAACTTTGATGGTTGAAGCGGCGGCTTTGACGTCACCGTCATTGTAAACTTTGAAAGTCAGTTTGACCGATTCTTCAGTGGAGATATTGTTACTGGAAACATTGTACTCTGCCATACGCAAGTCAGGTTGGGCAGTGGCGGCTTTCACAAAGATTGTGCGGTAGGAGTTGTTGTTGTCCTCTCTTGATTCCGCAATGGCATTTCCGGAATCCAATACCACGTTGACTTTATGCGTACCGACAGAAAGTTTTCCGGCGGTGAGGGTGATGTAACAGCTCCGGGAGCCGCCGGCGGCGATCTCACCGAGGGCAACTTCGCGCAAAAGTCTGTCACCGTCATAAACCTTAATGGTTGAAGCCGGAGCATCGGCATTGCCGTCATTGTAGACTTTGAATGTCAATTTGACCGACTCCTGCGTGGTGATGCTGTTGCTGGAAACATCGTATTCCGCCATACGCAAGTCCGCTTGGGCGGCGGGAGCTTTCACGAAGATGGTGCGGTAGGAGTTGTTGTTATCCTCTCTTGATTCCGCAATGATATTCCCGGAATCCAATACCACGTTGACTTTATGCGTACCGACAGAAAGTTTTCCGGCAGTGAGGGTGATGTAACAGTTGCGATAGCTCCCGGCGGCGATCTCACCGAGGGCAACTTCACGCAAAAGTTTGTCGCCGTCATAAACCTTGATGGTCGAAGCCGGGGTATCGGCATCGCCGTCATTGTAAACTTTGAAAGTCAATTTGACCGATTCCTGCGTGGTGATGCTGTTGCTTGAAACATCGTACTCCGCCATGCGCAGATCCGGCAAGGCAGCGGGTTTGTCTTCCACGACCAAATCCAAGTTGCCATCTGTTTTTACCAACCGGTAACTCTGAGTATCATTTTCGACCGCAGAACCATTGACTGCAAGAGTACCATGATCAAGAGTATCTGTTCCGATCGTTATTGAACCGGTGAAGCTGCTTGCACCCTGCGCCAGTTTGTAAGTACCGCTTTCCTGACTGTCTGACACAGTTATGGTAAACGTTGGTGTTCCGTAAATACGGGAAAGATCATTGATCAGATACCCCTCTGACACGCTGCTGTCATTAAGGGTGAAATCAATGACAGCACCACTGTATGCAGATACAGTTGCCTCACTGTTGATCTGCAGAGAACCGCGATGCACGCCACCGGAGGAGATGGACATGTAGCCGCCGGAATTAACGGTTGTGCTGTTCGCCACGCCGCCGGAGTAGATGTCCATATAGCCGTAGGTATTAACGGTGGTGCTGTTTGTCACGCCGCCGGATTTTATGTCCATCCTGCCGTCGTCATTAATGGTGGTGCTGTTCGCCACGCCGCCGGAGGAGATGTTCATCCCGCCGCCGGATAATGTTGTGCTGTTCGCCACAGTATTTTTGTGTATCGTCATGCCACCGCTTAATGTCAATCCGGAAATTGTATTGGAAACAAATGTAACATTTGCGCCATTCGCGACATTAACATATCCGCCATTTTCCCGAATTGCAGTAGCCGTACCGCCGGAGGAGATGTACATGGAGCCCCAGGAGTTAACAGTCGTACTGTTCGCCACGCCGCCGGAGGAGATGTCCACTGAAACTCCGGAATTGATGGTAAAACCGGAAATTTTTGCATCTTTCATCTCAAATGCAGAACCATTGTAAGTACCCTGAATGTATGTATCAGAAGCAACAGTAATATGAAGTCCCGCTCCGTAAAGCGCAGTTATCGAAGTCGCCGTACCGCCGGAGGAGATGTACATATAGCCGCTGGAATTAACAGTCGTGCTGTTCGCTACACCGCCGGATTCGATGTACATATAGCCGCCGGAATTAACGGTGGTGCTGTTCGCCACGCCGCCGGAGGAGATGCACATTTCGCCACATTCTTCGACTGTCGTTTTCTCTGCAAATCCACCCGAAGAAATATTCATTGAAGCGTAGTCGCTTACAAAAGTTTTGCTAGCCACCCCGCAATATAGCACATGCATATTCCCTGCAAAGCCAACAGAGGTAAAATTAACCATACCTCCAGAAGAAACAAGCATTGATCCATTTTCAATGAAACTTTTATATGACAAACCACCTGAATAAACTATTGCGACAAGGTCAGAATTAACATATAATTGATTCACAGAATCATATTTTGAAACAACTCCAAGAATGTTATTTCCCAAATAAACATTTGCATCCCGATCATAATACTGGACTTTAGCACCACCTTTTACAACTATATTGCCCCGCCATGGGTTAAAAAGAATTGTCGCCAAAGTATTATTGTACCAGAGAGATAAAGTTCCACCATATCTTATATCAATATTTTCTGCACATGCAGCACCAGCATGCACGTACATTGATCCGCCTGAATTAATTATCGTATTAGATGCAGATCCCAAAATACCTACTGACAAAATTCCTCCTGAGTAAATTGTCGTATCTACAACTTTACCGTTGTTGCTGACGACCATAGAACCTCCGGCGTAAATTGAGGTACTATATGCACTTCCTCCGCCAACATCGATATAGCAAATCCCATCAGAGCCAATTCCTGCACTTTGGATCCAAGAACCCGGTCCTCTATAAAGTGAGGATATCGGCGTCACCGTAGAAACAGTATATGCGTATGGTTCCAAACCAACCCCTCCATGATCAAAGTCGCCAAGCAAGTGATCGGTTTCGTGGCTGATGGTAGAAATGATTTGTTCATCAGTGGCGGTGGAGTCAAGATTGACAAAGGCGTTGTCGGAACGGTTCTGATTGTTGAAATCAACTGTTTCGGCTAATCCGGCAAAACTGCCGTATTGGTCAAAGGCTTCGGTTTTGCCGATGAAAATGGTGGAGTATTCGGCAGTTGCAGGACGTTCAGTGACGAAGATGACATTTTGCGAAGCGTATTTTTTATTGAGTTCGGCAAGTATATCGGCAATGCGCGTTTGAGTCAACTGTGGATCGCGCACCTCCACACCCTCAATGGTCAGAATCTCGCCATTATAGTCGGTCAATTCCCCATCAAAATCCAAATACACATACTGCACCGCTATCTGCGGCACAAACTGCACTCCACCGTTACTTGTCATAATTTTTCCCTCCATTATAAAGTAAATTACAGTAATACGATAGAGAATATAGCATAAGTTTTTTTTTTTCAAGCAGTTATGCAGGATGGAGCCAAAAAAGTGCAAAAATGCCCGGGGTATGAATGTTTCAAAAAATAACGGATAATTTGTTATTGTCTCATTTTTTGTGATGCTCTGTTCCCGATATTGGTTGATGCCCTCCGTGGAACGTTCAACACACGGGTGCGAGGCGGTTGCCGCCGAGCGCGCAGTCCGCATGCGAATGAACTTTGCGAGCAAAGCCATGCGAGCAAAGCCGACGCAACAAATGTTGCGAGGATGAGCGGAGGACGAGCAATAAGCCGCGAGCGACCGGAAAGAGTGCCAAAGGCACTCGCCCCGGGAGCGCAGGCG
>SUWK01000122.1 GCA_015061525.1 Lentisphaerota bacterium | reverse complement strand
TTTGCTCGCATGGCTTTGCTCGCAAAGTTCATTCGCATGCGGACTGCGCGCTCGCACCCTCGCGGTGCTCGCAGTGCGTGCGTTGAACGTTCCACGGAGGGCATCAACCAATATCGGGAACAGAGCCTTTTGCAAAAAATACCACGCAACAGCTTTTTTGTCAAGTCAATATTGAAAAATCTGTCGCGGAATGCTATAGTAATATGATTGACAAATCAACAGAGGTGTTCATTATGACGGTCTGGCAGGAAATCAGTAAAAATAAAAAAGTATTCCGGATATTCATTCCAATGATGCTGTTGTATGCGGCATCGTATTTTCAACGCACGGCTCTGCCTGGAACGATCTACAACACTTTGGTAAGTGAATTTGATTTGAGTGCGGCCCAAATGGGGTCGCTCGGGGCGGCATTTGTCTATCCCTACGCCATTTGCCAGCTTGTTTCCGGCAGTATGGTCGACCGTTTCTGCGGTACACGGGTGATTCTGACCGGCGGAATAATTTTCCTTGCCGGAGCGTTGCTCTTTCCTTTGTGCAGCAATCTGCCGATGCTCTATTTATCCCGGATCATCACCGGTATCGGTGCCAGTGCGATGTATTTGAGTCTGGTTCGGGAAACCGACCGTTTTTTCGGCAGAAAGAATTATGCATTGATGTTCGGGATCGCATACTTCTGCGGTTATGCCGGAGGTCTTATGGGATCACTGCCGTTTGAAAGATTGTGCCAACTTTTCCCGTGGCGTCAGGTTCTGCTTGCCGGAGCTGTTCTGGCGGTACTGTTCTATGCCGGTATTGCAGCAAATCTCCGGAGCACCACCCTGCCGCCGATCCCCAAAACTCCCTTTTCACTTGCTCCGTTCAAGTTCATTCTCTGCAACCCGTTGAGCTGGCTGATCATCATCTGCGGCAACATCAACTTCTGCACGTATTTCATCATCCAGACGGTATTCGGCAAAAAGTTTCTGGAAGACTTCGCCGGTTTCAGTTCCTCTGCCGCTGCTGCAACGATCTTCGCTCTGACACTGGTCTGCATGTTCACTATGCTCGGAACCAGTATTCTCACCCGGCTTACCGGCAACCGCCGCCGCCCGCTGGTGCGGGCAGCATGTGCGATGTGTGCGCTCAGCAGTCTGCTGATGCTGGCAGCGATCCGTTTCGGCGCACCGGGATGGATGTTCGCGGTGATATACTGCATGTTTGCCGCTGCCGCAGGACTGCCGCCGATATTCTCAATGCTGATGCAGGAGTTCAACTCCCGGGACTGCATTGCCCAATCCAGTGCGGTATCGAATATGTTCGGATATCTTTCCGTGGCGATCTGTTCACAGTTGATCGGTCTGTTGCTGGATTGCTTTGAAAAAACGGAAAGAGGCGGAAATATCATCTACTCTGCCAGCGCGTACCAGACACTGTTCATCATCGTTTCGGCGATAACAGTATTTGCTTTCATTCTTTCGCTGAAAATACCTGAAACCTGCGGACATTATCTGCACTTGAAGTCAACAAAGGAGAAAACACAATGTTGAATATCGGTTACGCGCAAGAGATCATCACCCCTCCGGTCGGAGTCGGCTTGGCGGGATACATGAATCAACGTCCGAATGTCGGCATGTACGATGATCTCATGGTCAAAGTGGTCATCTTTGACAACGGCAAAGTCCGCTGCGGACTGGCGGTCTTCGATCTGTGCGATATTTCGCAGGAACTTTTCAACGCTCTGGAAGCGCGGATAGTGGAAAAATTCGGCAGTGAACTGCACAACAACCTGATCATTTGCGCCAACCATACACATACCGGTCAGGATCTGCGTTTTGATCACAGCGAACTTGGCAGATACTCATTCAATCAAACCGTCGACAGCGCGATCCGCGCCATTGAGCGGGCATCCATGAATCTGCTGCCCGGCGAGATCGAGTACGGTTCAGTATACAACAACCCCTACGGTTTTGTGCGCCGTTACTGGATGAAAAACGGTACGATTGTCACTAATCCGGGATGGTGCAATCCGGATATCGACAAACCGGAAAGTGATTTTGACCGCACTATAGGTATTATCCGCATCATTCAGAACGGCAAAACTGCCGCTCTGATCTGCAACATCGCCCAGCATGGCGACACCGTCGGCGGAAGCATCGTTTCTGCGGACTGGTACGGTCGTTTCGCACAGGAGATCCAGCACGCACTCAAAGCCGGTATGCCGGTGATCGTTATTGATGATGCCTCCGGTGATATCAACCACTTTGACTTCCACCAGAAAATCGATCAGACCAGCTATGATGAAGCGGTACGTATCGGCCGCGGTTATGCGGCGATCGTGCTGAATGCGCTTGACGGTCTGGAAAAACTTGAAGAAGATGAAATTACGGTGAAAAACTCCACCGTCACCATTCCGCACCGCAAACTTACTCCGGAAGAGGTCGCCGAGGCGCAACATATTCTGGATACGGTTCCGGATATCCCCAAAGAGGGTGATTTTGAAAGTCAGGATCTGGCAAATAAAGTTCCGGCAGCGTTGCGTTTTTTTGCACAACGGGCGTTGGATTGCCATACCAAAAGTTCCCCTTCCCACGATTGCCGTCTGACCGCGATCGAATTCGGCAGGACGATGGCGATCGTATCACTGCCCGGTGAACCATTCAACGGCATCGCACGGGGGATCCGGGAAAAATCGCCTTTCAAACACACGTTTTTCGCTTCGCTGGCGCAGTCGGATTCCGACTATGTGCCGATGGCAGAGTGCTTTGAAAGAGGCGGTTATGAAGTTCAGCCGGGGATCGACAGCATCGCTCCCGGGGCTGCGGAAGAAATAATCAGAGTTTCTTTGGAAAATCTTTAATAAAACAATTCAGAATAAATAAACAGGTAATATCCCAAATTTTGTGAATCGGAAGCATGAGGTTATAAACAAACATTTTTATCAGTGTATAAAACATATCACATAAGTTGTGATTTGTCAACCAAGCCGGTACGGGGTTGATCCAACCGGTGGATGGATTGCGGAGGAAGGTCGTGTTTTGCGACGGGTACGGTGCAGGATCCGCCGTCGCATAAAGCTATGGCGGGACAAGGTGTACTATGTACTCGACTGCTCCGGCGCAGGAGCAAGGCGCGAGATTACCCGCAAGTTGCCACCGCAGGTTGTCAACCAAGCCGGTACG
>SUWK01000036.1 GCA_015061525.1 Lentisphaerota bacterium | reverse complement strand
TGCTCGCATGGAAATGCTCGCAAAGTACATTCGCATGCGGACTGCGCGCTCGGCGGCAACCGCCTCGCACCCGTGTGTTGAACATGCCACAGAGGGCATCAACCAATATCGGGAACAGAGCTTTTCGCAAAAAGAAACCCCGGCGGGTGTTACTCCACTGAGTTTTTTGCAAAGCTTTTTTCCAAAAAAGCGTCGATCAAGCCGCGACAACGGAGCGGCGCGACAGTTCGCTTTCTTTGCCGAGCTTTCTTTCTTGCGAAAGAAAGCGGAGTGGGGCGAGTGCCTTTGGCACTCTTTCCGGTCGCTCGCGGCTTATTGCTCGTCCTCCGCTCATCCTCGCAACATTTGTTGCGTCGGCTTTGCTCGCATGGAAATGCTCGCAAAGTACATTCGCATGCGGACTGCGCGCTCGGCGGCAACCGCCTCGCACCCGTGTGTTGAACATGCCACAGAGGGCATCAACCAATATCGGGAACAGAGCCCAAGAAAAAAAGAATTGTTCCTGAATTAAAACTGTTTTGCAATAAATTTATCTTCTCCGGCATTGAAAAATTTCCGCTGCGGTGTTACTTTAACATCAGACAATCTGTTGAAATGACCTCAAAATCACAATAAGGAATTTGATTTTATGAATGCTCTTGACTGGAATGTTTCTTCCGATATGCTTACTCCGATGTTCAAACGCGGCAGTGAATTTCTCGGCACCCGCTACCCGATCATATGCGGCGCAATGACCTGGGTTTCTGAACCGAAACTGGTTTCCACGGTCTGCAACAACGGTTGTTTCGGCTGTATTGCCGGGGGAAACGCACCGACAGAGATCCTCGCCGGACAGATCGAAGAGACCCGCAAGCTGACCAACGGTAATTTCGGAGTCAACCTCATCACCATCGCCCCATCTTACAAAGAGCATCTTGCCATGCTCAAAGATGCCAAAGTGCCGTACATCATTTTTGCCGGCAGCTTTCCAAAAGAGCGTGAAGTTGCTGAAGCCAAAGCCACCGGTGCGAAAGTCATGTGTTTTGCCTCCACCATCTCTATTGCCGACCGGATGATCCGTTTCGGTGCGGATGCCATCATCCTTGAGGGCAGTGAAGCCGGTGGTCACATCGGTCACGTTTCTTCCATGATCCTGATCCAGCAGCTGCTCTTCAAATACGCCGACACTCTGCCGATCTTCGTTGCCGGCGGTGTCGCCACCGGAAAAATGATGGCACATCTGATGCTTATGGGAGCCGCCGGGGTCCAGTTGGGAACCCGTTTCGTAATGACCGAGGAGTGTACAGTACACCCGAAATTCAAAGAGGTGTTCCTCAAAGCCAACGCCCGCGATGCGATCGCCACTCCGCAGTATGATTCCAAACTTCCCGTGGTAGCTGTCCGTGCGCTCAAAAACAAAGGTATGCAGAAATTCGGTGCATTGCAGCTGCAGCTTTTGCGGGAACTGGAAGCCGGAACCATCCACCGGCAGCAGGCACAGGAGGAAGTTGAAAAGTTCTGGGTAGGCGCACTGCGCAAAGCTGCCGTTGACGGCGATATCGACAGCGGCTCTCTGATGGCAGGTCAGGCGGTCGGTCTGATGGATAAAATATTGCCGATATCCGATATGATCTGCGAATTGCTGACCGATGCCAATGCGGAATTGAATGCCGTAAAAAATAAACTTGGCAGCAAGTGAAGCGGTACTCTTATCTGTTGACAAAACGCCGCTTGCGTGGTATATTTTGTACCGGTATGATTTGATTGCAAGTTTTACGGAATTTGAAAACTTGGTAATGTCCCAAATTTTGTGAAACGGAAGCATGAGGTTATAAACAAACATTTCTATCAGTGTATAAAACATATCACATAAGTTGTGATTTGTCAACCAAGCCGGTACAGGTTTGATCCAACCGGCTTGTCAAGGCGTAGCTTTATGCGAAGACTGATGGATGGATTGAGGAGGAAGGTCGTGTTTTGCAACGGCTCCGGCGCAGGAGCAAGGCGCGAGATTACCCGCAAGGTGCCACCGCTGGTTAGATTTTTCACAAAATTCAGGAAAACAACGAAAAATTATGGATCCGGTTTCAATATCGCGCCGCTCACTGCCTCTGGCAGTTGCCGGTTTCGGCAATGCTTTCGGCAGCTGCGGCTTCAAAGCATGGGCAGTTCTGTCAGTGTTGGCGGCAGAAAAAAGTACTTTATCCCCGGAAATATTCATTCCGCTTCTGGCAGCGGTATCAGTTCTGCCGCCGGTATTGCTGGTGCAGTTTTGCGGCTTTATTGCCGACCGGATGCCAAAGCGTTACGTGATCATCACTGCTGAACTGCTTAAACTGCCGCTGCTCTGGCTCGGCTTCTGGGCGGTAAATCTGCACAACGGTGTGTTTTACGGTTACTTGAGTTTGCTTGCACTGCTGGGTTACGCGGTCACGGATGCCTTTTTCGCTCCGGCTTTTTACAGCGTACAGCCGGAAAGTTTCCCGGAACCGCTCCTTTCCCGGATATGCGGCAAAACAGTCTCCTCTTCGGTGGCAGGCTTTATCGCCGCCATCGTCATTCTGCCCGGACTCTTTTTTCTGAATATCGTGATGCCGGTTCTGCTGATAACTGCGGCAGCAACAGTTATTGCCGCGGCAAAAATACCGCCGGTGATCTCCAGTATTCAGCGCGAAAGAGAGTTGATATACCCGGTAAGGTCTGCTTTAAGTGAAGGTTGGAAAAATCTCATCGCCCGTCCGAGTTTGTGGGCATCACTGCTCGGAGAAGTAAGTTTCACCGCCCTTGGCATCACCGCTTTGCCGCTGCTGGTGCTGTACTGCAAATTTGCATTGCATATGGACGATACCGTAAATATCGTACTGATGCTGCTTTCTCCCGGACTCGGATTCATCATCGGCAGTTTCTGCGCCGGGATCTTTTCCAGCAACAAGATCGAACCCGGCTTGATCCCGCTGGGTGCCATCGGAATCACGGTAGCTTTGCCGCTGCTGGTGTTGTTTCCGGGGGAAGCGCATTTGCTGATGATAAATTTTCCCGGAGGAGCGGCGGCACAGATAATCTTTCACGCCGGAGCGTGTTTTTGGGCGGCTTTTTCCGGATTTTCCGGCGGATTGCTTTTCATTCCGCTGCACAGTTACATCCTCCAGCGTATCCGTCCGGAACGGCGCGGCGCGGTACTTGCCATCAAAAATGCAGTGATCTTTGCGGTCAGTTCCATTACGATCATGCTGGTACTTTTCCTTTCACCGGAAAGCAGTGAGCAAGCCGGTATACCGTTTCTGCACAACATTGCCAAAGTTCCCTATCAGGTGCTGCTGGCTGCTTTCGGTATGACAGTATTTTTATTCACTTTGCTGGCAATGTGGCTGCTGCCCAATTTCATGCTCCGTTTCGTCATCCTCACCGTCGGTCACTGGTTCTACCGTCTGCGGATAACCGGAGCGGAAAACATCCCGGAACGCGGACCGGCTCTGCTGTTGTGCAACCATGTTTCAGCGATAGACAGTATTCTGGTCAGTGCCTGTACCAGCCGCCAGATCCGTTTCCTGCTGTACGATGAGTATTTTTCTCTGCCGCTGCTCGGTCCGATCGCCAGAATGACCGGATTTTTCAAGATCCCATCCTCCACCGGTAAAGCCAAAAGTCTGGCATTGGTACTGAAAAAGATCAAAAAACATCTGACTGAAGACGGTTTGGTCTGCGTTTTCCCTGAAGGCAGACTGACCCGCAACGGTCTGGTGGGCGACTTTAAAACCGGTTATGAAAAAATGCTTCCTGATGAGGTGGATGTACCGATCATTCCGGTGAATATCTCATTTGCCTGGGGAAGTTTTTTCTCCAATTTCTTTACCCGTCCGGGAATCCGCAGAAAACTGAAAATGCCGTTTTTTTCAGCAGTATCTTTCGGCAAACCGCTTCCCCGCGGAACCAGTACATTTGAAATCCGTCAGCGGATAATCGAACTTGGTGCCGAAGCATCGGAAAAGTCGTTGCCCGGTGAAGTGACTCTGCACCATGCCGCCGTGAAACTGGCGAAGAAAAACTTGCGGGAAAAGAAATTTTCCGACTACGGCGGCAAGGAGTATCCGGCATTCAACCTCGTTCTCGAAGCGGCACTGTTGAGCCGTTTCATCAAACGCCACCTGCCTTCAAATGAAAAATATGTTGGTACGCTGCTGCCCAACAGTACCGCTTCAGTCAAAGCTCTGCTGGCTGTCATGATGGCGGACCGCATACCGGTTCCGCTGAACTACAGTACCTCGCAGGAGGTTTTTGAAAATTCTCTTGCCAAAGCAGGGATCAATATGGTCATCACCGGCAGGGGGTTTCTCGGTAAGATCAGGGTGAATCCCGGAGAAAAGGCTTTCTGCATAGAAGATATTGAAGAGAAGATCACATTTTTCTCACGCTTTATCATGGCTGCCGGGATGCTGCTGCTGCCGACCGGTGAGTTCATGAATATGCTTTCCCCGCTTTCCGCGTTTGAGTTGGATAACGATGCGGTATTGCTGTTTTCCAGCGGCTCCACCGGCAATCCGAAAGGGGTCAGACTGTCGCACCACAACTTGAACAGCAACGCCCGCAGCGTGGCATCCGGCTTTGCCGTTGATGCATCAGATCTGATTGTCGGCAATCTGCCGTTGTTCCATTCATTCGGTTTGAATGTCTGTTTCTGGATGCCGCTGCTGTACGGAGTAAGGGTATCTTATGCTGCCAATCCGCTGGATGCTTCTGCGGTTTGCGGCATTATCAGCGAATACAAAGCTACCATGCTCTTTGCCACTCCGTCATTTTTGCAGAAATATCTGCGCAAGTGCCGTAAAGAGGATTTGGTTTCTTTGCGGCTGATCGCCACCGGAGCGGAAAAACTGCGCGATGATATCGCCGCCAGAGTACGGGAGTTGACCGATGGTCGCCTGGAGGTCGTGGAGTGTTACGGCTGTACGGAATTGTCACCGGTGGTTTCAATAAATCTGGCTTCCAGTATCGCGGAAACCGGCAGAAAAGCCGGCTGTCAGGACAGTATCGGCGTACCGTTGGAAAATATTTCAGTGCGGATTCTTGACCCGTTGACCTACACCCCGGTGGCTCCCGGCGAGGAGGGGATACTCTGCGTCAAAGGTTCTCTGGTCATGCGCGGTTATCTGAATGACGATGAAGCAACCGGTAACGCCATGATCGGAGAATACTATAAAACCGGTGATATCGCCAGAATGGATAAATACGGCTATATTCACATCTGCGGCAGGTTGTCCCGCTTCAGCAAGATTGCCGGAGAGATGGTTCCGCATGAGATGGTGGAAAAAATCATCAATGAACTGTGTGCCTGCGACAGCAGAGCAGTTGCCGTAGGCAGTATTCCGGATGAAAACAAGGGCGAAGCTCTGCTGGTGCTTTATACTGCGGAAATGCCTTTTACTCCGGAAGAGATCGTCGATCAGCTGCGGGAACGCAGTATTTCCAACCTGTGGATCCCCAAAGCCAAAAACTTCCACAAAGTCGACCGGCTGCCGCTGCTTGGCAGCGGTAAACTCGATCTTGCCGCGCTGCGGAACGTTACTGCGAAAATTTCCCGGGAAATGCAGGCTGAACAGAAATAAAACCTGTCACTCAAGTATGCTCTGAAAAGTCCGCTGCTCAATTTTACGGTAAAGCTGAGGACGCAGCAGCAGTTTTTTTCTGCCGCTGCTCTCTTTTACCGGGAAAAGAAAAGCCGTGCAAAAGCGTTCTGAAATTCTCCGGCGGCGAGCCGGGCGGCTTCATCAGGGTTGCTCAAAAATCCGGCTTCAATCAATATTGCCGGAGTGGATGCCTGACGCAGAACTTTGAATCTGGCACTTTTTACTCCGCGTGACGGTGAAAGGGCGGAAAGATTCTTTTCAACCGCGAATGCCAGTGCGGCACTTTGTGATGAAAGTGCCGCTTCGGAACTGTTTTCACTGCGTAAAATGAATGTTTCATGACCCTCTGCTTTGGTGTTTGCCGCAGAATTATGATGGATGGATATGAAGAGATCAGCTTTCACTTTCTCTATCATCGCCGGACGTTCATCAAGAGAGAGGAACCGGTCATCACTGCGGGTCAGGTGGACTGTATATCCGTCTTTCCGGAGCTTTTCAGCCAGCAGCAGTGCCAGACGCAGATTCAGATCTTTTTCCTGTACTCCATCCGGAGAGATGGTTCCGGTATCGTGACCGCCGTGTCCGGGATCAAGCAGTATTGTGCGGAACTCCGGCAACGAATCATTGAGTATCGGAGCAAGGATATACTGCGCTGAAAAACGGTCAATCTGCCATCTGCCGTCCTCCGACAGCGTCACAGGAGCATTCAATGCCACGGGAATATCATCGATAAATGCCACGGAACTTTCCGCTTTCAATCTCAATACATGACGGCGGTTGCGCATGACCAGCACATCATTGCCGCATGAAACTGCTTTCAGCTCCAGAGCGGAGATCTCTGTCCCGAGCTTCAAGGGTTCCGGCAGCTGCTGGTTTTCATTACGGCAGCCGCAAGACAGTATTACTGCCGGCAGGATCCAGACAAAACTCCTCATTTGGCATGGTCCAATTTTTTTGTGAAACATTCAACCGGACGATGGCGTATCACGGTCGATCCCGTACCGGCAAGGTACGGGATCGACAAGTTTTCACTTACAATTTGCAGACATTTCCTTCGCGCCGGGATTTCTCCGCGGCGAACACCATCAGATGGCTTTCCAGAGTTTCATCGATACCGGTCAGGATCAGCGACGGATCGTTTTCCGCCACTGCCTGAACAAAGTTGTTCATCAACCCGAAGTCACCGCCGCCGTGACCGGAAAGGATCCCGCCGTCGTTGAGAGTTTCGGTATCAACTTCTCTGGTGGTGTTGTCAAGGAAATTTTTGATCGTGATGATGGTGCTGTCAGTATCGATCTCGCCGCGTGTTCCGAAGATCCGGGTTTTGCGGCCGCTGTGGAAGTTGAATGCGGTCATCGTCATGCTGACGGTGGAACCATCCTCAAAAAGCATATTGACCACCTGATTGTCCACCACGTCGTTGTCGCAGGCGTAAACACATCTGCCGTATTCGCCCTCTTTCAGAGCTTTTTCCAGTTTCCGGGCATCCGGATCGGGAACCAGCACATTCACCGGCCAGAGTTTGTGACCTTTGCAGAAACGGTCACGGAAGTAGATCTTGAGCGCGGAATAGGGGCAATTTGATTCCACACTTGCCGGGCAGTCGGTGCAGCGGTCGGCGGCACCGGAAGGTTTTTCCTCTTTGCGGAAGTGTTTCAATGAACCGAATGAGCTGACTGCCACACACTTTTTGCCCATCACTCCGCGCAGCCAGTCCACATCATGACAGCTTTTAGCAAGAAGCATGAAACTGGACTCGGCTTCGTTGCGCCATAAACCGCGCACAAAAGAGTGCGCCTGATGCCAGTAACCGACAGGTTCAAGGTGCTGAATGGATACGATATCGCCGATCTCACCGGAAGAGATGATCTGACGCAGTGCGGCGGTGTATTTGGTGTAACGCAGCACATGGCAGACGGCAAACATGACTCCGGCTTTTTTGACTGCCGCTACGATGCGCTGACACGCTTCGGCGGTGGGAGCCATGGGTTTTTCCAGAAGGATGTGGTACCCGAGTTCTGCACAGGCGATAGCGGGTGCTTCGTGCATACTGTCCTGCGTGCAGATGGCAACGGCATCGCACATTTTTGCTTTGGCGGTGAACTCATCCCATGATTTGAAACAGTTTTCCGGGGCGATATTGTGTTCTTTGGCAATAAACTGCCGGTAGTGATCATTGGGTTCCGCGACGGCGACCACTTTCAGACGGTCAGGGAACTGTTTGGCAAATGATGCATAACCTCTGCCGCGGGCTCCGGCACCGAGAATGGCAATAGTGACAACTTTACTCATAATGTTTTCCTTTGTTTTTTGGGGACAAAATTTTCTCAACAGACAAAATATATATCAAGACCGTATTTTTGCAATGCAGTTTTTTGCAAAAAATATATATTATTGGGTTGTTGACAGGTTTTTTTGACCGGATTACCAAGCCGCGGCATCGGAGCGGCGCACCGGGTTTATCCGGCACGTCCGATATGCGCCGCACATAGTATATTTTTCTTCTTTCCGTAAAAAGAAAAGGAAGTTGCGGAAACGGGGATGTTGTGCTATATTATATACTGAATGTATCAAGTTGGACTTGAGAAATTTTGATAATTCCCAAAAGAAGGAGTTTTTTATGAGTACGTCCCACATTGTCCGTCCTGCCAAAGGAGAGTATGTAATCAACGGTGCCGATGGTTTGCAGGTGCCGGATAATCCGATCATCAGTTTTATTGAGGGTGACGGTATTGGTCCTGACATTATGAAAGCCTCCATGTACATGTGGGACAGTGCGGTGAAAAAAGCCTACAATGGTAAACGTGAAATCGCCTGGCAGGAAGTTTTTGCCGGAGAGAAAGCCAACGAGGTCTACAATGAGACCGTTTGGCTGCCGCAGGAGACTATTGATGAGATCCGCCGTTGTCTGATTGCGATCAAGGGACCTCTGACGACTCCGGTCGGCGGTGGTTTCCGCTCTTTGAATGTTGCGCTGCGTCAGGAGCTTGATCTCTATGCCTGCGTGCGTCCGGTGCGTTATTTTGAAGGAGTTCCCTCACCGGTGAAAGCTCCTGAAAAGACCGACATGATCGTTTTCCGTGAAAACACTGAAGATATTTATGCCGGAATTGAATGGATGTCCGGTACTCCTGAAGCTGCCAAAGTCATTGAATTTCTCCAGAAAGAGATGGGGGTCAAAAAGATCCGTTTCCCGGAAACTTCCAGCATCGGTATCAAACCGGTTTCGATTGACGGCAGTGAGCGTCTTATCCGTGCCGCGCTGGATTATGCGATCGCCAACAAACGCAAGAGTGTGACACTGGTTCACAAAGGCAACATCATGAAGTTTACAGAAGGCGGTTTCAAAAACTGGGGATATGAACTGGTCAAGCGTGAATATGCTGATGTGGCGGTGGCTTACAATGAGTGCAACGGCGTTGCTCCGGAAGGCAAAATTCTGGTCAAAGATTGTATCTGTGATGCGTTTTTGCAGCAGATTCTGACCCGTCCTGATGAATACGATGTGATTGCCACATTGAACTTGAACGGCGACTATGTTTCCGATGCGCTTGCAGCGTGTGTCGGCGGTATCGGTATTGCTCCCGGAGCGAACATCAACTACACCACCGGTCATGCGGTTTTTGAAGCCACGCACGGAACTGCGCCGAAGTATGCCGGCATGGACAAAGTCAATCCCTGCAGTCTGGCACTTTCCGGTGAAATGCTGCTGCGCCACCTGAACTGGCACGAGGCGGCTGATCTGCTGATCAAAGGCATCAGCAACGCGATCGCCGACCGGATGATGACTTACGACCTTGCGCGTCTGACCGCCGGAGCAACTGAATTGAGCTGTTCCGGATTTGCCAAAGCTGCAGTTGAAAGGATGTAATATTTCCGATGTCGGCAGCAGAAACATTCCGCTTACTCTTTTACCGTGCCGGCGATGGAGGGGAACCTGCACCGCCGGAAGATGAGCTTCTGCTTCAAATCGGAGCATTGCTCAACGGCAGAGAGATTGCTGTCAAGTTGAATATCCTTGCCAGAAACAGCAATTCCGGTGAGCTTTGGGAAAAGTTCTCCGGAATGATCTTCAATGCACTGGTAAGCTGCGGAGTGTTGCCTGACGATCTGGATTCAGCAGAGTTGTCAGCGGATACGGAGTTTCTGCTTGACCGTGCGCTGGAGTTGTGCGATACGTTAAAAAATCTCTGCGGCAGATTGTCTGAAAGTGAACAAAATGCCGTTCTGCCCCGGGCAAAGAGGCTTTTTTCCGACTTCCCCTCGGCAGCGGACGGCAGGGAAAAGTTTGCCGCACAGATAAAGTGTGCGGATCCTTTTGGAAGCTGCCGGGTGTTCGCCTATCATGACGGAGTATTTCAAGCGGTTGCGCCATCGTCAGTCAAGAGCGTGGATAAATTTTTCGGTTATCCGGGAGTACGTCTGGCACTGCATGAGCAT
Source organism: Lentisphaerota bacterium (assembly GCA_015061525.1). GTDB lineage: Bacteria > Verrucomicrobiota > Lentisphaeria > Victivallales > Victivallaceae > UBA1784. The sequence continues at coordinate 14,184 of SUWK01000036.1, read as the reverse complement.
TTCCGTGACTTCAGCAGCGGTAAAACAAATTTACCGCTTTTGATCAACAGTCTGCCCGGATACGGCAAAACGAGTATGGTGATTTCGTTTGCGCTGTCGGTTCCCGGAACGGTGGTTATACTTCCGGCCCCGGAAACGCTGGAAAACTCCTGGCAGCAGTTGATAGGCGAATTATCAGCCCGTAAAGATCACCGCTTTGTGGTATTTTTCGATGACATCGACCCGCGCAGGATCGACTGGTACAACTTCCGGACGAATGTTGGCGGAGCGTTTACGCCGCCGGGAAATATCATGCCGGTATTGACGGCAAATTACGAATTCCCTCCAAGTATCCTATCCCGTGGACGGCGGATATCCTACCCGGTATTTGATGAGGAACGCTGTCTGGAGATGATAGAGGATTTCCTCGGCACTTACGGCATGAAAAAACCGCCGCGCAACATCGTATCGCTGATGGGGGCGGAGTATACCGAGGAGTTCGGGCAGAAAAAATTCACCGAATTATCTCCGCGTACATTGATGCGCCATCTGGCAGTTTACGAGAGAGATTCCCGTAAGCGCAAACAGATCGTGGAACTGGCAGGCGGCGGTATGATCACCCGGCCGGATGCGGAACTTTTCTACGAATTCAACATTGAATTGATGCGCTCTCTTTACGGTGAAGAGTACATCCAGCGGATGCTCAAGGAAAGGCTGCGCTCATTATGACAAAGAAATTTCCGGTAAAAAATCACAGAAATCCCCGTCTGCCGCTGATCGTCGCGCTCGTGTTTATTGCGGTATTGACTGTGATAACTGCCGGATTCAGAGTGGTGCGCTACGCGATCGGACATATTGCCGACGGTTTTTTCTATCCTTACAACAAACTTGCCCGGCAGTCAGATAAACTGTCGGATAATTCATTACTGCTGCTGGATAAGAACGTTCTTGCCTCGCGGGTGGAAAAACTTACTGCTGTCAACCGGGAATTGGCATTGCAGAGCCAATCTGCCAATGCTCTGATGGATGAAAACCGTAAACTGCGCAGTCTGCTCAATTTGCGCGGCAATGCAAAAATCAGTTACACCACCGCCGGGATCCTGCTGCGCGATCCGCAGCACTTCAGTGACGGATTTACCATTGACAAGGGCAGACGTGACGGCATTCGGGAAGGTGCGGCGGTGGTGGATGTCAATGACAACGGCAGACTGCTGCTGGTCGGCATCGTTACTCAGGTCGATTCCAGAACCGGCAAAGTCATGACGGTTCTCAACAAAGCGTTGCGGATCTCCGGACGGGTAAGTTCCAATAAAGCAGTCGGCTTTACCAATACCGGCGAGGTGGTTCCCGGTCGCGGCAGAGCGGCATTCGGGATGCTCCCGGTGCGCGACGATTATATTCCCGGCAGTATGGTTACGACTACAGGCTTTGAACTGGGCGTTCCTGCCGGTATCAAGATCGGTGAACTTCATACCGGCAGTTCCCGCAACTCCAGCGAACAGGCAGACTTCAACTGTGAACTGGTTCCGGCAGTGAATTTTGAATCATTGCGTTTCGTGGCGGTCGCCATGATGCCGGTTCGGCCGGAGGAAGTGCGATGAAAACATTTGTCACCATCTGCGTGAGCGCGATGCTGACGGCACTTGAAATGATCTGCGGCAACATGGGGCTGGCACTTGGCCTGCCGGTCTATGCAGCGATTTATTTCGGGGCGGCATTCGGTTTGAGTTACGGGGTCTGTGCCGCCGGTATAGCCGGACTGCTGCTGGATGTTGCCTATGACCGGACATGGCTGTTTTCACCGCTGCTTTACGTCGGTGTTATGCTGTTTACCTGCCAAACTATCAGCCGTTCGGTGCGTCAGATGCCAGGTTCGCCGTTGGCAGCCGGCGGTATTTGCGGTGCCCTGCTGTTGTGCGGGGTACTGGCGCGGACATACATCTGCCGCACGGCACTGCCGGGGCCGGATATTTTGAGTCTGGCGGTATTTCATATTTCCGGCGGCAGTATATTCATGCTGGCGATAACTGCGATGTTTGATGCAGTTAATTTCCGCAGTGATCTGCCGCGGTTCTGCCGCCGTGATACCGGCAGGAACTTTTCCGGGGGACAACTGCCATGAGAACGCGGCGTTACCGTGACGGAGTGGATGGCGGAATACTGGATGATGACCGCTTGCGGATCGTTATTCTGGGATTGATTTTTCTGCTGGCGTTTTTCATACTGCTTTTCCGCTTGTATTTTCTGCAGCTGCACCATGGTGATGAACACCGCAAACTTATCAATAAACAATCAGAACGGCGGGTGCGTATTCCCGGATTGCGCGGCAGGATATTTTCTTCTGACAATATGATCCTCGCCGATAATAAACCGTCTTACGATCTGCTGTTTTTCCCCTCGGAAATGCATCAGGGCGGCAGAAAAAAAACTGCCGCGTACATGTATGAGTGCGCACGCAAGATCGCCCGGTTCACCGGCAGGGAAAATGTCCCGTCCAAAGAGGAGTTTGCCAGACACCTGGTCATCTCGCCGGGAGTTCCGAAAACCGTTTTTCAAGACCTTTCCACAGAGGAACTTGCCAGAATTTTTGAAGCTGCCCGCCACCTTAAAGGCATTGATATCCAGCCTTCTCCGGTACGGGTGTATCCCGGAAACGATATGGCGGCGCACATTATCGGCTACACGCGCAAAGCCGATGCCTCGCGCGCCGGAGACCGCAATGATTTCTTTTACTACAACCCCGATCTTGAGGGCAAAAGCGGTATTGAAAGCGCATTTGACACTTTCGGCGGCGATCTGCGGCCGCTGGGTTTGCGGGCGTATCCCGGCAGATCGGTCATTCAGGTGAATAATATCGGTTACGCGCAGAAAGAACTGCTCGGACGTACGGAACCGATCCACGGCAATGATGCAGTCCTGACTATCGACAGCCGCGCCCAGAAACTTGCAGAAGAACTGCTCGGTGATCTTACCGGAGCAATGGTCGTCGTCGATGCCGATAACGGCGATATCATCTGTGCCGCCACTGCGCCGCGCATGGATCTGGCACGTTTTTCCCCGAAACTGGAACCTTCCTACTATCAGGAGTTGCTGAACAATCCGGAAAAACCTTTGATCAACCGGGCATTTCAGGCGATATATCCGCCGGGATCATCCATCAAACCGCTGATGTGCATGGCGTTTCTTGAAGCTGGAATAGATCCGGAAGAAATAGTGTACTGTTCAGGCAGTATCCGGGTCGGCAATACCGTCATCCGCTGTTCGGCACACCGCTATTACGGTGATGACATGACCATGGGCAAAGCGTTGGAAAAATCCTGCAACTCTTACATGATCCATCATGGGGTGAATGTCGGGGTGAACAGTTTGTCACAAATGCTGAAACATGCCGGATTCGGCAGAAAGACCGGTCTGCCAATACCTGAAAACGCAGGTGATCTGCCATCGAACGAACTGAAAATGCGCCGTTACAAAACCAGATGGAACGCCTACGATACAGCATTGTTGAGTATCGGTCAGGGAATTATTTCAGTAACGCCGCTGCAGCTGGCACTCTACACTGCTGCGATCGCCAACGGCGGAACGGTCTGGAAACCGCAGCTGCTCAAACGGATACTGGACAACCGCGGCATCTCACGCTTTGAAAGAACACCGCAAGCGTACGGCAAACTGCCGGTCTCTCCGGAGCATCTGGAAACGGTCAGAAAAGGAATGTTCCGTGTAGTGAACTCATCCGGCGGCTCCGGCAGAAACGGCAGGGTGGCAGGTATGGATATTTATGGCAAAACCGGTACTGCCGAGATCGGTTCTGCAGGCAGCATACGCAACATCACGCACTTTATAGCGTTTGTTTCCTACGAGAACAGAAATTACGCTCTGGCGGTAACCATAGAAGATGGCCGCTCCGGAGGACGCACCTGCGCTCCGCTGGCTGCAGAGTTTTTCAGAAGATACCTGCAAAAACAGCCGGGCATGTGATATTCCCGGTACACCATGACTCCGGCTGCTGCAGAAATTGCACGCTTTTACGGACTGTTTGTCTCAATTGCTTGTGAAAAATCCAACCGGCGGTGGCACCTTGCGGGTAATCCCGCGCCCGCTTTCTTTCACGAGAAAGAAAGCTTGGCAAAGAAAGCGGATTGTCGCGCCGCTCCGCTGTCGCGGCTTGATCGACGCTTTTGAAAAAAGCTTTGCAAAACCTCAGTGGAGTAACACCCTCCACAACTTGTGTGCGCAATATGTTGTCAACCAATATCGGGAACAGAGCCTTCCGTAAAGAGGAAAGTAACGCCTTTTTTGCCGTTGACAGTTACTTTGCCATCGCTTGCCGGATACTTTTCGCCGCTCATCAAATCGGTCAAACCGTTTTCAGCACGCAGGATGACCGGAGCGTCGCTCAGCTGACGGATGGCGAAAGTTTCACCGGAGCCGTAAACTTCCGCGTCGCCCTCAAGGACGCGCAGTTCCACCCCGGCTGCCAGTGCCAGATTGCGGATGGTTCCGGCGAAAAGCAGGGCAGAAGCACTCCAGACATCGTAACGTGAACCGGTTTTACGTACCATCATGCCCGGCAGGTCAAGTGCTTCAGATAAACCGGCAACCTCACAGTCAGCATCCGGTTCAGCATAAAGAACCGGCTGCCAGCAGGCGTTGATATCCTCCACCCCTCCGGGGGTGGCGGGCAGGACCATACCGGCATTGAGAAAATGTTTTTCATCGCGCAGGGTGACACTGTTGGTTCCGAGTATTCCTTCAGCAGCTTTTACTTTGAACGAAGTTATCTTTTCGGTCAGAGCGAGATCAATTTTATCAGCAGCCACAGCCCCGGCAGGGCCGAGCCACAATGCGCTGGCGTTATGTTTGATGAGAAACTCGCGCACTTCCGGACGGTAGAGGAACATATCGCGGAAGATGTAGAGTTTGTAAGGCGGCATATCCATCATATCATTGATGGTGATATGATCGGCAAATGCTCCGCAGCGGGAAAGTTCCCGGGTGAGAGTTTCACCGAATTGACGGTAAAAACCCGCCTGACCTGCGGTACAGTTCAAACTTTCCGGATCGGCGACCACGGCGATCTGTGCCTGGTTGCGGTAATCAAAAAGTTCCGGATCCAGAGAGAGTAATTTTCTGCGCATTTCCCGTATTTCCGGCAGCGAGTACCAGTTCAAACCGAAGTCGTAATGCCACAGATGCCCGGAAGTGAGTAAGTTGAATGAAGTTTCCCGCAGAAATTGAGAACATGATTCACCTTTTCCCGGAGCCCAGATATTATTGGCAAGTTCACTTCTGGTATCGCATTCAGCGATAAAACGTTTATGTCGGGTAACAGATTTTACCGGAGTATGGGAAAAAGTGGCTCCTTTACGGTAATTGAAATAGTTGTTGGGGGTGGAAAGGAAGTCCAGTTCTTTGATTTTGAGCAGATATTTGCTGTCACAGCTGCCGTAGTTCAAAGGTTGTGCCGATGAACCGACACTCATCGCCGACCCTCCGAAACTGCCGCAGAGCATATCCGGGCATGCTTCTTTTGCACGGCGGCAGAAGTGAGCAAGAGCATCGTTTTTCTCTTTGGCGGCGACCTCAAAATAGTCCAGTACATACCTGACACTTTCCGGAGTCCGGAGCATACCGAACTGCGCCTTCTGCCGTTCGGCTTTGGATGGCGGCATTATCGTGGCAAATTCCGGTTTGTCGCCGTATTTGGCACGCAGAAATTCCCGGTAGGCTCTGACCATCGGTTCGGAAAAATCCCCATTGCCGATCTGACCGAAAAGGTAACTGCCGAAAGCTCCCCATTCGCCGCAGGTTCCGTAAGCCATCTGCATGGCGTAAATATGTTCTCTGCCGTAACGCTCCACCAGATGTGCGGTAGCGGCAAATACGGCATCACCGGCATCTTTGCGCCACTGTTTTGAAGCAGTTGAGGCGTTGGTAAGACCGTGGAACTGTTTGGTTTCGTATGCCCACAATGATTCATTGACATGGGAAAATGCCGGTTCTCTGGGAACCGGGCCGCTGAATTTGAGAAGTTCTTCCGGGTACTTTTCATCCCACCAGAAAGGAGTGGTGAGGAAAGCCCGGGGCATCATTTTGCCATCCGGAATAAGTTTCATGATCCGGTCAGTCAGTGTATCGGGCAGAGTGAAGTCAAAAGTTCCATCCTCTTTCCATGCTGTCATCATCGGATAGAGAAAGGAAAACACCCGTACCCCATCCTCATACGCTTCGGCAACGGATTTTTCCCACGGATAATCATCAAACGGATCAAAGGTATAAAAAATGCGTTCTTTCATAAAAGTATCACACCTGCATTAAAGTTATTTCACGATTTCAACCGCACGTTCGGGACCGTAAAAAATAAACGGAGTACGGTCATTGCCGGGAAAACTGATGTGGAAATTCTGTCCCCACGCCGGTTTGGGCAGATTGCCGAAAACAACTTTGACCACCGCTTTATCCGGCATGTCAAGAAGTTTGCTGCCGGCAGTGGTGACACTTTGTTTCTCCCCGCCGTCGATCACTGCAGTATAGGATTCCTTTGGCCCGATACGCACCTGCATATTGTTGTTGCCAAGAGCCTTGCCGGGAACAAAAATACTCTGCGGTCCGAAAAGGTAAATCTCTTTTCCGGCTGCCGACAGCGCGGTAAATGGAGTTTTGGAAGAAACCGTATACCACGGTGCCGCCAGCGTTCCGGAAGAGATGACCATGGCGTATGTGCCGCCTTTTTCCACTTTATGAACGATCCTTTCCAGAGTGCTGTAACTGATAACACCTTTTTTCAGTTCATTTTTCTGCTGGTCAAGAATCACATAACTGATACCCGTCGGACGGCTTTTGTTGCCGAAATGTTTGACGTAGAGATTGATGGATTCGCCGTCTTTCAGGCAGAAGAACAACACTTGCTGATTGCGCAGCACGTAATGAACCACGGAGTTTTTCATATTTCCGGAACCAACCGGCTTCAATGTCGGTACCGTCAAAGCCGCATAGTCAAGTTTTGCGGCAGTTTCTCCGGCGGCAAACATGGTAAAAACGGCGGAAATTCCCAAAAGAACGGATAATTTTTTCAGCATGACAGTCGATCCTTTATTTTTTTATTGTTATTTTTTTGTTGTCCTGAATTTTGTGAAAAATCTAACTTGGGTGGCGGCTTGCGGGTAATCTCGCGCCTTGCTCCTGCGCCGGAGCCGTCGAGTACATAGTACACTCCTGCTCCGTACTCGTCGCAAAACACGACCTTCCTCCGCAATCCATCCACCGGTTGGAACAAGCCAGTACCGGCTTGGTTGACAAATCACAACTTATGTGATATGTTTTATACACTGATAGAAATGTTTGTTTATAACCTCATGTTTCCGTTTCACAAAATTTGGGACATTACCTATTTTTTTATTGTTGTGAAAAATCTAACCTGCGGTGGCGGCTTGCGGGTAATCTCGCGCCTTGCTCCTGCGCCGGTGCGGGAGTGTACTCCTGCCGGAGTTTTACAAAATTCATACCGTTGACTTTTTATTCAGTTGCCGCTCAAAACATTTGCGGCACGTTCCAGTTCGGCGGCACTGGCATCCGGCAGGTCGATACCCCGATCATTGGCTTTGGCTTCCGAAATAAACTCCAGTTCGCCGGGGTAATAGATTTTATCGACCCCGTCAGCTTTCGTGGAGGATTTCAATTCGTCAATAACCGATTCCATACGTTTGACGAAGTTATCCAATCCACCGAAAAATGCCGGATTGATGGTCAGGAAAAAGTGACCGGTGTCGGCATCGCGGCCGGGAACAGTGTTCCAGGAGTTCACTCCGGAAAGCATTCCAGCTCCGGCAAGCACTCCGGAGAGCATTTCCACCATCATCGCCAATCCGTAACCTTTATGTCCGCCGAACGGCAGCATGATCGCACCATTGTAAATTTCGTTGGGATCAGTGGTTGGCTTGCCGTCTTTATCCAGAATCCATCCTTCCGGAATGGGTTTGTTGTCAGCGGCAGCGATGATGAGTTTGCCGCTGGCTACCACACTCATGCAGATGTCAAAGAGTACCGCGCGGTATTTGCCCGCCGGTGCCGCGTAGGCAAAAGGATTGTTGCCGATACCGGCGGATGCCGCTCCACTGACTGCGATCAGCGGGCAGGTGTTGCTCATTGAAAAACCGATCAATCCGGCTTCGGCACACTTCATAGCATAAAATCCCGCTGCTCCGTAATGGTCGCTGTGGTTGACCGTCGCAGCGGCAAGCGGCATGGAGGCGGCTTTGGCGATCAGCCGCTCAGTGACTTCATAAGATGCCGGAATACCCAAACCTCCGGCGGCACTGGCGCGGATGAATGCAGGTCCCTCGTCAATGATTCGGATTTCGGCATCTGGCTTGATGCCGCCGCTTTTCATACAGTCGATATAGCGTGCAAGCCGGATGACGCCATGAGAACTTATTCCTCTGGCATCGGCACTTACCAGAGTTTCCGCAGTGCGCGCCGCCGCCAGTTCCGGAACATCGGCATGCATCAGCAAATCTTTACATTTTGCAGTAAGGTCAGCAACTGAAATAATCATTTTTTGATCTCCAAATATATACGTTTTCTACCGTCAAGTTCCACCGGCGGAGCAACATGCCCCAGCTGCGGAAAAAGCGTTATATCCTTTTTTCCTTTCAACTCCTGATAAGTCAGCCACACGGATACCGGCGGACAGATGGAGTCGATCATACCGATACTCATAATTGTTTCACACGTTATGCGTCCTGCCAGATTTACGATATCGATATAATCTGCCGCAACCGCGATCGCCGGATCATTTTTCGGATTTATTCCCGGCCAACCGACGGCACGCTGTACTTCTTTACCGCCGTGATCAGCAAGTGCCGGAACGTTGGCTATACACAATGTCACACCTTTGGCAAGTGCGGCAGCGGCGACCGCCTGCGCCCCGCCCTGACTGCGTCCGGCAACGATCAAAGTTTTTCCGTCCCATTCAGGCAGAGATTTAACGAAATCCACTGCCCGGACAGTACGGAGAAACATATCTTTGAAATAGCTTTTTTCCCGGTCGTCCCGATGGGAAAAGATGTTCCGGTCTGCGGGGGGACGGGAGTTGAGTTTGCGGTAAAAATCTCTGGGCATACCGTTTTTTATGCCGTGAGCATTGACATCAAAAACAATGGCACGGTCACCGAATTGCCGCTGAACCGAAGAACTTTTAAATCCGGCACCGTGAAAGTAAACAACCGCAGGCAAACTTGCCGGGGCAGCTTTTTGAGGCATGACCAGAAAACCGGTAACCGGGATATTTGCTGTGGAAGTGATCTCGATTTCATCGCATTTCCACACGTCTCCCTGACGGTAAGCACTGCGTTTGACCTGCATGGGGACAGCGTCAAGTTTTGCCAATTCGTCTTCCCAGAATTTATCAAAATCCGCCGGACGTTTCCGGGAACGGGTCAATTTCTCAGGTTCAATAAAAACCCCGTCACCATAACCTGCCGTCCGGTGCGGCGGGTTGATTGCCTTGCCGCTGCTGTCGATATATATTCCGGTCGTCATCAAGTGAGCCGGTTCCGCTGAACTCATTTCCACTTTGAATTGGGATAACGGATAATCGCTTACTGCGGTTCTGATACCGTTTACCCATTGGAATATCCGGATCTTTTCCGCGTTGGCGGGAATTTTTGCCGGAGTAACGGTAAAGATGATTTTTTCTCCGCATTTTCCGGGTTCGCCTCTGCGCGCACTGGAAATAACCAACGGCATCGCCGGAATTTTGCCAAGCTCTTTTCCTTCAGAGGTGTATACCGGTGGTTCTTTGGCTGCAAGAACCGCTGTTGCCAATGCAAGTATAATAAAAAAGTTTTTCATATTTTTCCTATGGGTACAGTACGCAACTGAACCGCTCTGTTGATAATGGTACGGTCTTGGAGCAATCCCTAAAAATTCAGTTTCAGTAATGCCGAGCGGATGAGATTTTCCACAGTACATTCTGCCGGCGGCAATTCGGCAAGCAGCGTATTGATGGTCTTGTTGACGGCATCTTTTTTGAAACCGAGCTGTTCCAGTGCTGCTGCGGCATCGGCGGCATCGCTGCCGTTTTCCGGAGGAGCTGCCGCCGGATCGACATCAGCCAATTTGCCCTTGAGTTCCACGATCAACCGCTCAGCGGTACGTTTGCCCACGCCGTTTATCCGGGAAAGAGTTTTCACATCACCGGAAGCAACCGCAGCACAGAAACTTGCTGCCGGCATGGCACTCAAAACATTCAATGCCAGTTTGCCGCCAACACCGGAAACACCGATAAGCTGTTGAAACAACTGCTTTTCAGCCTTGGATGCAAAACCGTAAAGTGTAATGGCATCCTCTCTGACCGCAGTGTGGATAAAAAGCGTGACTTTCTCCTCATTCAGCGGCAGAACATCAAAGGTGGAAAGCGGGATCAGCACCTCGTAACCGACCCCGTTTACATCCAGCAGACAACCGGAAAAATCTTTATCAATCAGTTTGCCCGAAAGCAGTCCGATCATTTTGCCACCTCGATATCCAGCGAAATATCCATTGAACGCACCGAATGGGTCAGGGCACCGGAGGAGACGAAATCCACCCCGATCTTACCGATGGAGGCAAGGCGTTTCAATGTGATCCCTCCGGAAGCCTCAAGTTTGGCACGTCCGGCAACGATCGCGACAGCTTTTTTCATCTCGTCATCGGACATATTATCCAACATAATGTGTTCCACTGCGCAGTTTGCTGCTTCTGCGACCTCATCCAGAGTATCGGCTTCCACCTCGATCTCCAGCTGCGGATAAGCGGCGCGGGCTCTGCTGACCGCCCGGGTGATGGCACCGTCACCTTCCAATGCAGCCATTTCACGGTGATTGTCTTTGATCATGATACGGTCAAAAAGTCCGATGCGATGGTTCCCGGCACCGCCGACCGCGACGGCATATTTTTCCAGATTGCGGTAGCCGGGGGTGGTTTTGCGGGTATCAAGAACCACACAGGATGAATCTGCCAGTTCTCTGGCATAGATGTGCGACATGGTTGCCACTCCGCAAAGCCGCTGGATGAAGTTCAGTGCGGTACGTTCACCGGTGAGAATGGCGCGGGCCGGACCGCTGATCCGGGCAAGCAATTCGCCGCGTTTGCAGAGATCCCCGTCTTTTTTCAGCGCAGTAAACTCTACCGACGGGTCGATTTTTGCAAAAACTCCGGCGGCAACTTCGATACCGGCAAGGATCATTTCATCCTCTTTGCAAAGCAGCACTGCATTGGCACGCGCACTTTCAGGAACGCAGGATACCGTCGTGGTATCCCCGGCATCCCCCAAATCCTCTTCAAGTGCCAGATCGATAAGAATATTTACTCTTTTCCAGTCAATTTCCGGTATTCTGCTCATGCCCATCATCCTCTTTGTTATCTGTATTTTGTTCATTTTCAAATTCTTCCGGATTGGAAGCAAACGGATATGGAAATCCGTCAAAAACATGTTCACTCTCATCTCCGGTCAAAGCCCGGGTGATACTCATCACATAACGGTAACTGTCACTGTTCACCGCACATGAGAGCAGCGTAGTTCCGATGTACCGCAAAAGTCCGGTAATGCTCCACTCTTCAGCCCCGTTACCGCTGAATTCAGTCAATTGCCACGCTCCACCGCCCAGCAGTACACGGTTTTCACTGTCACGGAGACCGAATCTTCCCAGCACCCGTACGAGCGAATATCCCTTTTGTCCCAGCAATTCCCAAAGGATCGCCAGCAGAATACTGCTTGCCCCGAGATGGTGGAACAACACCGTACCTATACAGTAACTTTCCGGCCGGATGGTAGTTTCATTTTCCGGCAGGAAACTGTGTTTGCGCATGAATATTTCGGCATCTTCCAGTGAACTTAACGGTGATTTGGCTGCCAGTTCCATAAATTTCTGTACATCTTTTGCCACTTCTTCATACTGATCTTTGTCAAACCAGAGCAAATGCAGTAATATCAACGCTTCAAAAACATCGCACTGCACTTCGCCGTTGAGCATCAGAAAAAGCTTGCGCCGTCTGTACCGCATGGCGATGGCATTCTGCAGTACATGCACCCGGCGGCGCACCAGCGGGTCGGGACTTTCCTGCAGCATCCCGGTCAATGCATCAATATCCTCATCGCTTGCCAACAGTTGAGCTGCAACATTGACAGCAACATCGTTGTCCGGATCATCAAGCATGGCGGCAAGCCGCCGGATCTCCGGAGAAAAAGTCATGATTGTTTGCGCTCCGGAAAAATTCCGATCAGTGCCTTTTCTGCAATGGAACGCACATCATCGGGGAAGTCACTTTTGATTATCCACCGCAAAAATCCCGGTTCATTTTCCGCGATATCCCGCAGCGTGCGCCCGGCGTATTTACCGAAATTGACTACCACTTCATCGCCGTTCCACTTGAATCTGCGGTTCCGGTCAACTGCATCCGGATCGGTCATATCGGAAAAATCCGCCAACTCACCGGCAGTACGGGGCAGTTCCGGATGTTTTGCCAATTCTCCCAGCAGCACCTCCCAGGTTGCAGCAGTATCGGCGGCGGCACCGTGTGCGCCCTCCAGATCCTTGCCGCAGAAAAACTTGTATGCCGCAGTCAGCGTGCGCGGGTAAAGTTTACAGAAAATATTGTAAGCATCTATGATCTTGCGGTTCGCCGTATCCAGATCCAAGCCGACTCTTTTGAACTCATTTTCCAGAAGCGGCACGTCAAATCCCTGAATGTTGTACCCTGCCAGATCGCAGTCAGCGAGGTAAGCCAGCAGCTTATCGGCGATGTCGGCAAATTGCGGACAATCAGCGACATCAGTATCGGTTATACCGTGGATCGCCGTCGCTCCCGGCGGTATCGGCATTCCCGGATTCAACCGCCGGACCGTAGTGCGGCTCGTACCGTCAGGCATAATTTTCATCACAGCGATCTCCACGATCCGGTCCCGCTGGGGAACCACGCCTGTACTTTCAATATCAAATACCGCCAGCGGACGGGTCAACTGCAGATTTTCAAACATGATATATCTCCAAATGAGCTGTGTTTCAGGGCAAAAACTCGATTTTTCGGATCCAGACTTTGCCGGGAAACTGATCAACGATGTCAAAACGCAGACTGTGAATGGCAGGCGGCAGTTTGACGTTGATGGTGAAAGAGTGTTCTTTGCCGTCACTGATCAGAGAGGGGAACTTGAAAAAGTTGTTCTGGCTGAAGTGCTGACGGCCGTAACCGGTCGCAATGAAAAAGAATCCGCCGGTGGTACGTTTGAAACCCTCAGCCCGGTAGGTAACTTTGAGTTTCGTGTATTTGCTGCCGTCAAAGCGGTCAAAATAGTTGTAAATATGGCTGTCGCCGCCGGTGATATCCAGACGCAGTTCGCCATTTTCCGGGGTGATGGAAAGCCGGTCACCGGTATCCCATGGAGTATTGGCATCAGCAAAATCCCAAACCGGATTTTCCCGGTTGCCGTCATAAGCGAACAATTCGATTTTTTCGATATCCACCGTTCCGGGGATCTGGTCGGTGATATCCAGACGCAGACTGGTGATCTTCGCGGCACTTTTCCACTCTTTGCATGTATCCAGCCGGAAACTCACCGCTCCGGTTTTGCCGTCAACGTTCAGACTCGGAAGTTTGATCCGGTGGGTACTGCCGAAGTTCTTTTTGGTTTCGGTGGTAAAGAAAAGATCGCCGCTGGTACGGTTGGTCTTGAAACCATGGGCGCGATAGGTTATCCGCATACTGTTGTAAACTGACGGATCAATGTCGGTTTTCGGACAGATGATGCCGTGATCGCCTTTGGAGGGAACTACACTGATCGCATCATCTTTCTCATCGACAGTACAGTTGAATGATTTGCTCCACTCCGCCGTTGCTGCCGGAAATTTCCAGACGATCGCATCTGCCGCCAACATGGAAGCGGCACAAAATCCACCGAAAACGGTACCCAAAAACAACTTTCTGATCATAATACCTTTCCTTATCTTTTGTGGTTGGAAACTCTTCTTCTCTTAATATAAGCAGTGTTTACCTTTTTCGCAAGATTTTTCCTTAAAAAAAGTCTTACTTTTCTTTTTGCATAAGGCTCTATTATGTAAAAGTCAAGGGCTGATTCCCTTGTTTTTGTTAATTTTCTTAAATTTTCTGTTCACAAGCAACAAAAATCCTGTCTGCATAGTTTTCTATGCAGTATTATTTTCACAGTTT
>SUWK01000035.1 GCA_015061525.1 Lentisphaerota bacterium | reverse complement strand
TTGCGGGTCATTGGGTTCTTCCCTCGGAGGTATGCGCCGTTTACTCTGTGGGGCGACCGCCAGACCGGCTTTGCCGGTCGTCAAACGGCTGCGCCTTACGGCTTGCCTGGGCGGTCTTTCCACGGCGCAACCGGCTTTTGCTCGTCCTCCGCTCATCCTCGCAACATTTGTTGCGTCGGCTTTGCTCGCATGGAAATGCTCGCAAAGTACATTCGCATGCGGACTGCGCGCTCGGCGGCAACCGCCTCGCACCCGAGCGTTGAACATACCACGGAGGGCATCAACCAATATCGGGAACAGAGCCTTTCCAAAAAAGCGTCGATCAAGCCGCGACAGCGGAGCGGCGCGACAATCCGTTTTCTTTGCCAAGCTTTCTTTCTTGCGAAAGAAACATTCACGCGGGTGTTACTCCACTGAGTTTTTTGCAAAGCTTTTTTCCAAAAAAGCGTCGATCAAGCCGCGACAGCGGAGCGGCGCGACAATCCGTTTTCTTTGCCAAGCTTTCTTTCTTGCGAAAGAAACATTCACGCGGGTGTTACTCCACTGAGTTTTTTGCAAAGCTTTTTTCCAAAAAAGCGTCGATCAAGCCGCGACAGCGGAGCGGCGCGACAGTTCGCTTTCTTTGCCAAGCTTTCTTTCTCGTGAAAGAAAGCGGGCGCGAGATTACCCGCAAGGTGCCACCGCAAGTTAGATTTTTCACAAAATTCAGAACAACAACAATCACAAAAAAATAACCCCGGCGAATATTCACCGGGGCGAAAAAACTTCTTTATCAGGCGTCCATCTCTTTGAGCGCAGCTTTGCGGCTCAAACGGATCTTGCCGGAGTTGTCAATATCAATGACTTTGACTGTCACAAAATCACCCTCATTGCAAATATCGGTGACTTTGCCGACGCGGTAATCAGCCATTTCAGAGATGTGGAGCAGACCATCCATACCGGGCAGAATTTCAACAAACGCGCCGAAATCGCGGATGGTGACAACTTTGCCGCGGTAAATTTTGCCGATCTCAGCTTCCGCAGTGCAGGCAAGCACACGATCTTTGGCAGCATTGAGCTGTTCCAGATTGCCCGCCATGATTTTGACGGTACCGTCTTCTTCCACGTCAATACTGGCACCGGTTTCATCGGTGATGGAACGGATATTTTTACCTCCGGGACCGATAAGGGCACCGATCTTATCCGGATTGATCTTGACCACATCGATCCGCGGCGCACGGGGACTGATGTCGGCACGGGGAGCGGAAATGCATCCTTCGATCACATCAAGGATCTTCAAACGGGCAATGCGGTTACGCTCCATCGCTTCGCAAAGCAGGTCAATGGGAATACCGGGAAGTTTGAGGTCAAGCTGGAAACCGGTGATACCATCGCGGGTACCGCAAACTTTGAAGTCCATGTCACCGAAGTGGTCTTCCGCGCCGAGAATATCGGTCAGCAGCAGACGTTCGCCATTATCTCCGGTAACCAGACCGCAGGAAATACCTGCGACCGGAGCCGTGATCGGCACACCGGCATCCATCAACGCCAGTGTTGCACCGCAAACACTTGCCATGGATGTTGAACCATTGGAACTCATGATCTCGGAAACGCAGCGCACCACATACGGGAATTCTGCGGGAACAACTTTGGCAACAGAACGCTCAGCCAGATTGCCGTGACCGATTTCGCGGCGGCCCGGACCGGCGATACGGCCGACTTCACCGACACTGTAGTTGGGGAAGTTGTAGTGCAGATAGAAACGTTTGACGGCATTGCCGGTAACACTGGTCAGATCATCAAACTCCTGGGCATCTTTCTCATTGCCGAGCGTGGCAATGACCAATGCCTGCGTTTCACCGCGTGAGAACAACGCACTGCCGTGAACCACCGGAAGCACATCGACTTCAGCAGAAAGCGGGCGGATATCAGTAACCGAACGGCCGTCAGGACGGAAATGTTTTTCCAAAATCAGCTTGCGGGTGATGTCACGGACATAATCATCAAAACCTTTGGCGGTTTCAAGATTGAAGTCGGCATCGCTCATATCGGCAAACTGTTCACGCAGCGCAGCTCTGGCATTGGCAAGCAATTCATTGAGCGCATTCTGACGGTTCTCTTTACCGGGAATGGTGCAGGTGGTTTCAATGGTGGGAGCGCAGAACTCTTCCAAAGCCTTCTGAAGAGCTTCCGGCACGAGATAATAGTGGTACTCTTTTTTGGCTCTGCCGGCGATTTTTGCAAGCTCGACCTGCGCGGCACACTGGCGTTTGATCGCTTCGTTGGCGCAGTACATAGCTTCACGCATTTCAGTTTCAGAAACGAAATCCGCTTCACCCTCGATCATGATGACCTGATCGGGCAAACCGGCGTAGATCAGTTCCAGAGTGCTTTTTTCCATCTGGCTGCGGGTGGGGTTGACGATATACTGACCGTCGACCTTACCGACACGGACGGCACCGATGGGGCCTTCAAACGGCAGATCGGAAAGCATCAAACTGGCAGATGCACCGACCATCGCCAGCACGTCGGCATCATTGACACCGTCGGCACTGAGAAGCATACACTGCACCTGAACTTCGTGGAAGAAACCTTTGGGAAAGAGCGGCCGGATGGGACGGTCGATCATACGGCAGGTGAGGATCTCCTTGGTGGAAGGACGTCCTTCACGTTTGATATAACCGCCGGGGAACTTGCCGGCAGCAGAGTATTTTTCACGGTAATCGACCTGCAACGGGAAAAAGTCGCTGCCCTCGCGGGGTTCGCCGGAGCAGGCAGCGGCGATGATGATGGTATCACCAAGCCGGACAAGACAGCTGCCATTGGCAAGACCTGCCATTTTGCCGGTGGAGATCTCCATTGTTCTGGTGTCATCCAACTGGAAGACGATTTTCTTTTCTTCACCCATAGTATTATTATCCTTATATGGTTTGGTTTTGCAGAGATATCTGAAGCGGAACGCCTTCCTGACGGTATTTCCAACTGCTGTGCGCGGAATCCCGGTATCACATCCTCTGCCGTAATTATCCGGCACAGGCGGTGATAGCGGCCGAATTCCACAAAACTGCTTATAAAGGCACTTTTCAAACATTTCAACAACCTTGAAAAGTCACCCTTGTCGTCGGAAAAAATCCGGCAGATTTCCGCTTCCCGGCCCTGCATTTTACTATATTACAAGGCAATTACCGTAAATTGCCTCACTATAATATACCGCATGAAAGTTACTTTTTCAAGTCCGGCAATTTGATCCCTGGAGCGATCTTGGCGATTTTTGTGTAATAAGTAAGAGCCTGAACAGCTTTTGAGTAACGTTTCTTATCTTCTTTGAGATCTTCGCACGCCTCTTTTGCAAGGATGGATGCCAGATCGTTTCTGCCGAGCGAATGAAGAATACCGGCATAATCCAGCGCATACTCTCCCCGACTGATCTTTTCAGAAAAAGCCTGTGAACGCCAACCGGTTTCCGCCAGATCAAGGATGATCGCCAGATCGATCTTTTCCGGCGGCAGTTTGCACTCCGCCAGAGCAAATGCCATCAATATTTGCGGTTTCCCGGCAAAATTCTTTTTGACTCTGCCGAAAAAATCATTCAATTTCTGCTGATCTTCCGTCGCCCCGAGAACGGTATATTCCAACTCGAATATCCGGTAATTATGCGGTTGCTCACTCTGAACTTTATGCAAAAGCGTCAACGCTTCGCTCTGCCGTTTGAGTTTTTGCAGCAGTGCGATCTGCGCTTTGAGCAAATTAAGCTGCCGGGGATGTTTTTTATACTCACTGCTGACCAGCTGCAAAGCTTTTTCAAAATCGCCCTTTTTGATCGCAGCATTGACCGCAGTGCGGAACTCTTCGACCTCAATTTCGGCAGCAAGGTTGAATTTTCCGGCGGCACACTCTTTAAGAACTTTACCGAGCAATTGGAGTTTTCCGCGCCAAAGAAGCGTACCATCTTTATCCAGCAATACGCACAACGGCAGCGTATCACCGCTGCGGGCAAACATTTTCACCGCCGCCTGACGGGAATCAGCAACGACCGGGATCCCCTGTTTCGATACTCCGGGAAAACGCTTGAGCTGCTCTGCTTCACCGATGCCGATGCTGATAAATTCCGCATCATTGCGCAACTGCGGCAAAGCGTTTGACAACGGATAAAATTCATTCAATGATGCCTGATTAAGCGTCCAGATATACAGGACAACAAACTTTTTGCCGAGATATTTTTCCAACTGTATCTGCGAACCGTCCAAACCGGTATTCACCGGCAGCTGTTTAAGCTGACTGCCGGTCTTCAATGCTCCGTACACCTGCACGGCACACAACAGCATCAGAAAAAAAATCGTTCTTATTTTATTCATTGTTTCTTATCTCCGGCGAACGCTTCCGGCGGCAATTCCACATTGGGCATCCGGTCGCGGTTCTCCAACTGCCACTTTGCATAAAAGTTGTTGCCGAAACCGAGCAGTTTGCCATCGGCGAAAACCAGCGGGAAACACTCTTCTTCTGTAACAAAACCATCCAGCCAGTTGCAGTCGTAATAGTAAAACCAGACATCCGGTTTGGAAAAACTCTCATTCTTTTCCGGCTCCCCCATCACCGCAAGCACCTCTGCCTTGGTCATGCCGATACGGAGCTGTTTGGAGTTGCGGATATTCTTCTCGGCAACTTTATACGGATTAAGCGATGCACACCCGGCAGTGATGAACAACAATGCGATCCACGCAAACCATAAACGTTTCATAAATTCTGTTTCTCCTGATTTGAAATAAAAATAATATAACGCTGCAACGCTCACCTTTCAAGTTTGAATAGAGCATTGAAGTCAAACTGCTGCTGCAGAATTTCCAGACACTCCTGCTCCCGGCGGCGCATCCGGCGGCGCGGCCCGGGTGAAAGATCATCCTCACCGGCACTGTGCAAAAGACCGTGAACCAGATAAAGTGCCATCTCCCACGCATATCCTCCGGGACGCTTCTCCCCCTCCCTGACAGCGGCATCCGGATTGATGATCAGCTCGATCATCGTATCATTTTCTTCATATTCACTGCAGTCGTCAAAGTATGAAAAGGTGATGACATCGGTCGTACCGGTATGTCCGACCAGCTCTTCATTGTACTTTGCCATCGCTGTATCATTGACAAAGAGTAAATTCAAATCCCACGCCGGTTCCGACGGCAGCCCGGCGGCGCGGGCAGCCGCATCAGCGAAACGGCGCAATTCACTTTTCTTCGGCGGCGGCAGTTGACGGTTCTGCCAGCGGCAATGCAGCTGAATCATCCGCACTCTCCTTCTTATAGGCAATACGCCCATGGTTGAAACTTATCAGATCCGCTATAAAACATTCACGGACAATATTCAATTCACTGGCAGTCAACTCCGAGTTGCGCAGCTGCCCACCGCGCAATCGGCCAATAAATATCTCATTTACAAGAGCTTCCAATTTCGCCGGAGCAGGTTTGTTCAGAGAACGGCTGGCCGCTTCACAAGCGTCTGCGAGCGATATAACAGTCGCTTCCTTACTCGCCGGCGGCGGGCCGTCGTAACGGAACTGCGCTTCCAGCACCTGCCCCTCATCCCCTGAACTGTTCTCTTTGGCAAGCCGGTAAAAGAATGAAATGAGATCATCCCCATGGTGCGTAGCGATCACTTCGCGGATAAAACTGCTCAACCGGTATTCACGGGCAAGTTTCAACCCCTCTTTGACATGACCGCGAATGATGCCGCAACTGCGCTGGGGAGGCATTTTCATATACTCTTTCGGACTGTCAACATTATTCTCCACAAAATATTCCGGCATGGCAAGTTTGCCGATATCGTGAAACAACGCTCCGGCTTTAGCTTTGGCGGCATTGGCTTTGATCGCCCTTGCGGCATCTTCTGCAAGCGTGGCAACTGTCATGGAGTGGAACATTGTCCCCGGAGCCTCGCGTTTGAGTTTTTCCAGCAGCGGGTGGTTGAAATCGCTCAACACCATCAGCGACATTGAAGTATCGACGTTGAAGATCAATTCAAAAGCAAACACCATCAGCAGTGCAGCGACCGCACAGAAAAACGCATTGCCTGCCACGGTATACAAAATCACCTTTACTGCTTCAAGTCTCATATTTTTGACCAGCGTATGGATCACATCGCAGTTGACTACCACGGTCAACAGTACCGAACCGATGAATACCCGGACAAAAAAACTGCGGTAATTAGTGACATTGCGGGTAAAAAATGCCATCAGTGCTGAAATGGCGAACCAGCGCAGTGCCAATTCAAATGAACGGTCAGGCAATATCATCAGCGATGAGATGGAGGCGATGATGAATCCGGCAAACAGAGCCGTCCGGTTACCCAGCAGTATGGATAAAAGTGCTGCGCCGAAAGGAACCGGAATAATGAAGAGCATAAGTTCATAGTTGACCATTTTGCCGTGCCGGAACAAATAGAAAAAGATCTGCATGGCAATGAAATTCACCACCAGTGCAATGATCAATGCGCAACCGCCGACACTGAAACGGCGCGGAGCTTTGAAAATGCCGGGGTAAGTACGGTAAAGGAAAAACAGTGCTATCAAAAGCAGAATCACCGCCAGAAACAACTGATTTCCCAACAGTGCCAGACCGTAAGTACCGGGAAGCGCAAGTTTTTCCGCCTCAAACATATCCACAGTTTCCCGGGTAATGAGATGTTGTCTTTCGATCAGCATCGTTCCCCGGCGGCATCTTTTCAGCACCGGAACGACCTTTGCCATCTCTTTTTCGGCGGCAGCAGCAGTGGCAGCCTGATCGATCGACAATGTTCCACCGGCAAAAATACCGGTCAGCATACGTTTGAATTCATCGGCTGCTTCTCCGGAAAGTTTCAGCAGACCGGTCAATTCTCCGGCTGCTTTTTCTGCGGACGGCGGAATCAATTCATAAGTCATCACATCATCAGCTGCATCCGAAACCGGCCTGATAACAGTGACTTTTCTGCCGTCGATCTCTTTGGAGATCTCTTCTCCGGCGATACCGAAATCGGTCAAATCCTTGAGTTTCTGCAGCAGTTCAGGATGTTTTTCTTTAACTTGAGCAGCTATCTCCTGGCGGTACACCAGTTTTTCCGCCCGCAGTACCCCGGGCTTGTTGCCGGCATCCGCCGCAGCGTTCTCAATACCAAGCACGTTGAGAAACATTTTGGTTTCTCCGGCGATCCTGTCTTCGATACTCCGGTCTATCCGGCAGGCTTTCAACGCCTGTGCGGCGGCCTCCTGACGCAGTTTTTCGGTCGCCCCGGTATCCACATAAGCAAAATCCGTCCGGGCCCAGACCGAAAACGGAGCCCGCTGACCATCCACCCAGACCGTCAGATCCCGCTGCTGGTTTTCCGACAGCAGCAGCAAAACTGAAGAAACCGCCCACACCAGCACGCAAATCAATACGATCGGCACCGGAGAAACTGCCAGTGTATCTTCAATATACTTGCGATCAATAAACGGTTTTCCGGGCGCATTGTTCCGCCGCCAGAATAAAAACTTTTTCGCACCCATAAAAATTATTCCTGAACTTCATTGTAAGCAGTTATGATCTTTTCCAGCAGTGCATGCCGGACAACATCACCGGGAGAAAAGCGGACGAAACCGATCTCTCTGATCTTTGACAACGTCTGCATCGCCCTCTCCAGTCCGGAACTCTCATGCCTGGCAAGGTCGGACTGTGTCGGATCACCGGTGATAACACACCGGGAACCGAACCCCATCCGGGTGAGAAACATCAGCATCTGTTCAACAGTGGTGTTCTGTGCCTCATCAAGAATGATAAACGCATTGTTGAGCGTCCTGCCGCGCATGAATGCCAGCGGAGCCACCTCGATTATATTGCGGGATATCAGTGATGAAGCCTCTTCCTGCGGCATCATATCATAGAGCGCATCGTAAAGCGGACGCAGATAAGGAGATACTTTTTCCTCCAGAGAACCGGGAAGAAAACCCAGTTTTTCCCCGGATTCCCGGGCCGGACGGGTCAGGATTATTCTGGAAACCTCTCCTTTCAAAAAGAGCGATACCGCCATCGCCATGGCGAGATAAGTCTTCCCGGTCCCCGCAGGTCCTATCCCGAAAACCACATCATATTTACGTATCGCCTCCAGATAAGTTTTCTGTCCGGCTGAACGCGGCAATATCTCTTTCCGGCCGGGAGCAACAGTGACCCGGGCATCCCAGAGCGACTGCAGAGCAACTGTATTGCGGCGGCGGAAAACCGTTTCCACATCGGAACGCTCAAGCTCTCTGCCGCGCAGCAGAAAAAGATTCTGAAGATCGCCCAATGCTTTCAACGCTTCTGCCGTCTGTTCCGGAGTTCCGGAAACCTCCACCCAGTTTTCTCTGGCGGTGACCGTCACTTTGAAAATATTGCTGAACCGCTCAAGCAAACGGACTTCATCCCCCGTGCCGGCGGCACGCAGAGAGAAGCCCGGTTCAAAATAAAAACGCTCTGTTGTTGACATCACTTGTGCCGGTTCAGAGTTTCGGCACGATCAGTTTCATGCCGGGACGCAGTTTGTTGGCGTCTTTCAGAATATCGGTATTCGCACGGAAAATAATATTGCTGTAACGGGCATTGCCGTACACTTTGTGCGCGATGGAACCGAGGGTATCCCCACCCTTGACTTCATAAACCGTACTGTTGGTCGGATCAGGCGGGGCATTTTTATCATCCGCTGCAGGAACTTTCGGCTCTTCAGCTTTGGGAGCGTCGTTTTTCGGTTCTTCTGCCTTCGGCTCTTCAGCTTTGGGAGCGTCGTTTTTCGGCTCTTCTGCCTTCGGTTCTTCAGCTTTCGGTTCGCCCTCAGGTTTCACCTCTTTGACCGCAGGCTCTTCAGCTTTCGGTTCGCCCTCAGGTTTCACCTCTTTGATCGCAGGCTCTTCAGCTTTCGGTTCGCCCTCAGGTTTCACCTCTTTGATCGCGGGCTCTTCAGCTTTCGGTTCAGAAAGTTCTTTAACCTCAGTCTGCTCCTGTGCAGCCGGACGCGGATCAAGATCATCCATCGGCTTGAGTTTGTCAACTTTGACAGTGGAGTATCTGGTTTCGGCTTTGTTTCCGCGATATGAACGATTGGTGGTCTTCGGCGGAACATGCCCCGGATAACTTTCCAGAATCATTTTTTCCCACTCCTGCATTTCCGGACTTGACCCGCCGCTGGCGATCTCGGTATAGTAACAACCGGATACCAGAACAAGCAACGCTGCTGCCGTGAAAAGATGTTTCATCATGTGCTTTTCCTCCGAGTTATTTTTATTGAGTGTCAGGCTTCAAATTTTTTGAACAGCATAGTTCCATTATGGCCGCCGAAACCGAGATTGCAATTCATAGCATAGGTGATATCACGTTTGCGCGCCACATTGGGAGTCACATCAAGATCGCACTCCGGATCCGGAGTTTCATAGTTGATCGTCGGCGGCACAATGCCGGTTTCGATCGCCTTGATACAGGCGATGCACTCCAGACCGCCGGCGGCCCCCAGACCGTGTCCGGTGGTTCCTTTGGTACTGCTGACGGAAACTTTGCTGACGGCATCCCCGAGAGCAGCTTTGATCGCCAGAGTTTCATACTTGTCGTTGAGCGAGGTACTCGTACCGTGAGCATTGATGTAATCAAGCTGTTCCGGCACGATACCGGCATGACGCATTGCCATGGAAATGGCACGGGCGCAGCCGTTGCCGTCCGGCGCAGGGCTGGTAATGTGATAAGCATCGGCAGTTGCACCGTAACCGACTACTTCCGCCAGAATATTGGCTCCGCGGCGGACAGCGTGTCCCAGTTCTTCAAGCACCAGCACACCGGCACCCTCAGACATCACAAAACCATCACGGTTGAGATCAAAGGGACGGCTGGCGTGGAGCGGATCATCATTCCGGGTACTCAACGCCTTGAGCGCACAGAAACCGGCAAGACCGAGCGGCACGATACTTGCTTCGGCACCGCCGGCGAGCATGATATCAGCATCATCATGTTTGATCGTCCAGAACGCTTCACCGATGGAGTGGCATCCGGTGGCACAGGCAGTGACCAAACCGAGGTTGGGTCCGCGCAGATCAAAGTTCATCGCAACCGAACCGGCAGCCATATCACTGATCATCATGGGGATCAGGAACGGAGAAACCCGATCCGGACCACGTTCAATAAGCACCTGGCTCTCTTTGCTGATGGTCGCCAGACCGCCGACGCCGCTGGAAACCATACAGCCGCAACGCTCACCATCCGCACGTTTCTCACCGGAATTTGCACCGAGTCCGGCACTTTTCAGAGCTTCACCGGCAGCAGCAACTGCGTACTGGGTAAAAAGATCCATACGCCGTGCCTCTTTGATGGAGATAAATTCCGACGGGTCAAAATTCTTGACTTCACCGGCGATATGAGTACGGTAAGCACTGGTATCAAAGCGGGTGATCTGACCGATTCCGCAACGCCCGTTGACCAATGAATCCCAAAAGGTCGGCACATCATTTCCGACACAGGACAATGCCCCGTATCCGGTGACTACAACTCTGCGTTTGTCCATATTAATTCTGCCTCAATGCTTAAAAATCATTATCGTTTTTTCCCGTTCCGGATGAAACATGTACCGGGACCCCGGATATCCGGGAAATATTCAATTTGATAAAAAAATTTCAACTGGATAAGAAAACAGGGCCACCAATCGTCGTCCGATCAGCGACCCTATTTGCCAAACTGTTATGCGTCAAACGCGCAATTTCAGTTCGCTTTGCTCTCGATGTAAGCGATAGCGTCACCGACGGTGGTCAGTTTTTCCGCTTCTTCATCCGGAATGTCAGCACCGAAGGCCTCTTCCAGAGCCATCACCAGCTCGACCTGGTCAAGAGAATCCGCACCGAGATCCTCAACAAATTTGGCTTCCGGAGTGACCTGATCTTCAGCGACACCCAACTGCTCGACGACGATGCTTTTTACTTTATCAGCGATTTCGGACATCTTTCTTTCCCTTTCTTAAATTGGTTTTAGAGTCCCAGTGTTTACATTTCACAATGCACTATACAAATAATGCACCTTTTATAATATCGCTTGTCAATGCCGAAAAGTCAAGCGATTTTTCATCCCGGAAGTTGAAAAAAATTATTTTTTATTCCTTTTCCGGGATGATTACGACGGCTTACTTGAATTTCAAGACACTCTTGTCGTACTCTGCAGGAGCTTTGAATCCCAGCAATTCAATACAGGTAGCTCCCAGAGAACTGATTCCGAGTCCCTCGTTGAGTTCGGCGGAATATTCACCTTTGGATTCCGGATCGTAGATGATGCAGGGAACCGGATTGAGCGAGTGGCTGGTCTTGCGCGCAAAATTGCCCTGCTTGTCCTTTTTGGCGTTGCCCTGTTTGTCATGCTCAAGCATATCATCGGCATTGCCGTGATCCGCCGAGATGACCAGCACACCGCCGGCAGCTTTGACTGCATCCCGGATACGGGCAAGGCAGAGATCCAGCGCGCCCATGGAAACCAGTACCGCTTCCATACTGCCGGTATGACCGACCATATCGCCGTTGGGGAAGTTGAGACGGATCATCCGGTACTTGTTGTCTGCAATGGCAGCAACCACTGCATCGGTGATCTCCGCGCACTTCATCCACGGACGCTGCTCAAAAGGAACAACATCCGACGGAATCTCCAGATAATCATCGTACTCTTCATCAAATTTGCCGGAACGGTTGCCGTTGAAAAAGTAAGTTACGTGACCATACTTCTGGGTTTCACTGATCGCCAGCTGACGGACTTTGGAAGCGCAGAGATATTCATCCATGGTATTGGTGATCTCCGGCGGATTGACCAGATAGTTTTTCGGCGCATGCAGATCGCCGTCGTACTCCATCATACCGGCAAAAAGCACCTGCGGAACCGTGCCGCGGTCAAATTTATCAAAGGAACTGCCCTCTTCAAAGGCGGCGGTTATCTCCAGTGCGCGGTCGCCGCGGAAGTTGAAAAGCACCACGGAATCATTATCTTTCATCGCTCCGGCAGGATTTTTGCCGTCTTTGGAAATGACAAACGCCCCCAGATCCTGGTCAATGGCACCGGTACGTTCACGCAGCGCGGTGATCGCTTCGACTGCACTGCCGAAAAATTCACCCTTGCCCTGGACATGGGTTTCCCAACCTTTTTTGACCATATCCCAATTCGCCCCGTAGCGATCCATGGTAATAACCATACGGCCGCCGCCGGAAGCGATGAGGTAATCAACACCTTTACTGCTGTATTCCGCCAGTTTCTCCTCAAGCGGCTTCACATATTCCAGTGCGCTGGTTTCCGGCACGTCACGGCCGTCGAGCAGAGCGTGAACACGCACGGTTTTCACCCCGGCGGTAAAAGCTGCTTCAAGCATTGCGTACAGATGACCGATATGACTGTGAACATTACCATCAGAGACCAGACCGATAAGATGGAGCGCAGAGTTGTTGTCCTTTACATTGGCGACCACTTTTTTCCACACGTCACCCTCAAAAAGTTTTCCGGATGCCACAGCTTCACCGACCAGTTTGGCTCCCTGGGAAAACACTCTGCCGGAACCGATCGCGTTGTGACCGACCTCGCTGTTGCCCATATCATCATCAGAGGGCATACCCACGGCGGTACCGTGAGCTTTAAGTCTGGTGCAGGGACAAGTTGCCATCAACTCATCAAGCACCGGAGTATTGGCAAGTTTCACGGCATCGCCGTCAGCATATTTGCCGAAGCCGACACCATCCAGGATCGCCAGAACCACCGGACCGCGCCGGGGGGTAAAAGCGGGATTGATTTCCAAAGCATTGACCATGATAAAAACTCTCTTTCTTGCTGTTGTACAATATTATTCAGCTGCGGTGTCCGGGTTTCTCACTGCCGGAGATCAAACCTTTTTTGGTATTGGCACAGAAGTTGAGGAACTCCATGACCTCATCGGTCGGGGGCAGCTCCTCTCTGATCTTCGCCAGAGCATTGGAGGTGGAAAGACCGCTGCGGAAATAAATTTTGAAAATCTGTTTGATATTGCTGATCTGTTCAGAAGTGTAACCGGCGCGCTGCAGACCTACTTTATTGTACATCTTCACACCGCCGTTGCGTCCCTCTGCAAGCATGAAGGGAGGCACGTCCTGAGAAAATGCGGAACATCCGGAAATGAACGCAAGTTTGCCGACTCTGGTGAACTGATGGATCGCCACCAGACCGGAAAGTATGGCGCGGTCATGGACTTCAGCGTAACCTCCGGCAACAGCCAGACTGATAAAATGGACGTTGCTGCCGATCTTGCAGTTGTGTGCAACGTGACTGCCATTCATAAACATATTGTTGTCACCGATGGTGGTGGCAGATTCAGGAGCGGTTCCGGTGTGAATGGCAGTACCTTCACGGAAAATATTGTTGTCACCGACATTGAGGTAGGTGGCAGCTCCGGGAACGACCGAATGATCCTGTGCCGGCTGACCGAGAGCGGCAAAAGGATGCAGAACATTGCATTTGCCCAAAGTGGTATAGCCGTCAACATTGCAGTGGGAGATCAGCCGGGTACCGTCACCGATCTTCACGTGGGGTCCGACGTAACAGAGGGGACCTACTTCAACATCATTGCCGAGAATTGCACCGTCTTCGACGACAGCACTGGGATGGATTTTCGCCATATTGTTCAACTCCATTTTTAGGGTTTTACACTGATCTTATCATTAATATACTATCAAAAGTGCTTTCAGGCAAGAGAAAAACTTGTAAAAATAGCAATGAAACGCTATATTTTATAGCATTATGTGTAATGAGAGCAAAAAATTACCGGATTTTGTACTGATCCTTGACCGTCTGCGCAGTGCCCATAACACCGGAAATATCTTCCGGATAGCTGAAGCACTGGGAGCCGGTGTGGTTCCTTGCGGCTATACGCCCTGCCCTCCGCATCCGAAACTGGAGAAAACGGCAATGGGTACTGATACGACCGTCCCGTGGAAACACTTCGACTCCTCTCTGGAGGCTGTACGTTTCTTCCGGAATGCCGGATATACCGTCCTTGCTGCTGAACCCGGCGGCAAAGAGGCGTGGGAACTGGAATACACCTTCCCGCTGGCAATAGTATTCGGCAATGAGGCTCTGGGTGTAAGCACCGACACACTGCAGGAGACCAATGGAGTCGTTTCCCTGCCGATGCTCGGCAGCAAAGCCTCGATCAATGTGGGCAATGCCGCCGCTGCCATAACCTACGCAATAGATGCCAAACGGCGCGGAAAGTTGAAAATATGAAAATCAAAATCAAACTGCTGGGAAAAAATCTGGATGTCATCCGCAGTGCAGTTGCCGCCTGCGGCATGTGTGAGTGCGCCCCGGGGGAAGAACCGGAATTGATCGTCACCCACGGCGGCGACGGCGCGCTGCTCGGAGCGGAACGGGAGTTTCCCGGCATTCCCAAACTGCCGCTGCGCGATACGGTCACAGCTCCGACCTGTGCAATACATCAGGCGGAAAAGATCTTTGCCGCGTTCATCTCCGGGGAACTGGTTATGACGAAGCTGCCCAAACTGCGTGCCAGTACCTCTGCAGGGTTGCTTTACGGCATCAATGATCTGGTGGTCAACACTGCTGAACCGACCAGTGCGCTGCGTTACCGGGTGTCCATCGACGGCGAACTGCACGCGCAGGAGGTGGTTGGTGACGGAGTATGCTTTTCCAGCATCCACGGCAGCACCGCCTACTACCGCAGCATCACCCGCGGCATATTCAAAGTCGGTGTCGGACTGGCATTCAGCAATTCAACTGAGGTCGTGGATCACCTCGTTCTGCCGGAAAACAGTGTTGTTACCGTGGAAATCCTCCGCGGCGAAGCTCTGGTGATGGCAGATAATGACCCGTGCAAACTCCGCCTTGCCGTCGGAGACAAAGTTATTCTGCAGCAGACTGCGGAAACAGCCGCCATCTTCGGTCTTGACGGTTTCATGTGTCCGGAGTGCCGCTATTTGCGCCATCATTTGCTCTCTGCAAATGAAAAACGTCACTGACAGCTATTGACTTTAGCACGATCAACAGTTATTTTAAACGGATGACTTTGTATCCGCAACGTTTAAAATAATTGGAGAATTTTAATGCCCAACAAAATCGTAAAAGACCTCAATCAGGGCAGCGTAACGAAGACCATGATCCTCTTCGCCATGCCGCTGCTGCTTTCCGGCGTGATCCAGATGCTCTACAATACTGCAGATATGATCATCGTCGGACACTTTGTCGGCACCAAAGGTCTGGCAGCAGTTTCCGTCGGCGGGGATGTGATGCACTTTCTTGCATTTGCCGCCATGGGTTTTGCCAATGCCGGTCAGGTGATCATCTCGCAATATCTCGGAGCCGGATTGAAAGACCGGGCGGGAAAATTGATCGGCACGCTTTTCTCATTTCTCCTCGCAACTGCCGTTGTACTGGGTGTTGCGACCATCATCTTCCGCGAACAGGTTATGCATTGGGTGAACGCTCCGGCAGGTGAAACATGGGATTATGCAATGAGTTACGTAATCGTATGCATGGCCGGGATGCCGTTTATCTACGGTTACAATGTGGTTTCTGCCATCCTGCGCGGCATGGGGGATTCCAAACATCCGCTGATCTTCGTGGCGGTTGCCGCCGGATTGAACGTGGTGCTTGATCTTCTTTTTGTCGTTGTATTCAAGTGGGCCATATTCGGTGTGGCACTGGCGACGATAATGAGTCAGTCGATCAGCTTCATACTCTCCATCATCTTCCTTTACCGGCACCGGGTGGATTTCGGTTTTGACTTCAATCTGCGGAGTTTCAAAATCAATACCCAGGTATTTGCCCCATTGGTCAAACTTGGCGTGCCGATGTTTCTGCAGAGTGCTGCCATAAGTTTTTCCATGCTCTATGTCAACAGTTACATCAACAGCTACGGCGAAGTTGCCGCCGCCATGAACGGCATCGGCAACAAAGTCGGTATGATCGTCAATATCATCAACTTCTCATTCGCCGCCGCCGCTTCACCGATGATCGGTCAGGCGATCGGTGCGGAATACTACTCACGGGTACCGAAAGTCGTCGGGGTATCACTGGGGATCAATACCGGTATTTCGGTGATCATGGCGATCATTCTGGTCATTTTCCCGCAGTTGGTATTCGGCATTTTCACCACGGATCCGGAAGTAATGAAACTGGCGATCGCCTACATCCCGGTGGCATTGGTTCTGCTGGCAGGCAGTGCCGTGCGTCCGCCATTGGGAGCTTTGATCAACGGAGTCGGCAACTTCAAACTCAACTTTCTGGTTGGCATTCTGGACGGAGTTCTGCTGCGTATCGGGCTGTCAATGGTGTTGGGGTTGTATATGGGATTCGGCATATTCGGCTTCTGGTACGGTCATGCCATCGCCGGATTCACTCCGTTTGTCATCGGCGGCATCTATTATCTCACCGGCAGATGGCGCACGAGAAAATATATTGTAAATTGATGTCCGTTCCCGCTTGACATTGCTCCGGCAGTTGTTATATTATTATATATGGTCTACTGCAAATTTGTTCAAACAGGAGAATATATTGATGAAAAGAATCTTTTTTGCCGCTGCCGCATGTGCTGCCGGAGCGTTTTTCGGCGGATGCACCACCGTTGAATCCACTCAGGTCTTCAACCGGATGGGGTTGGGAACTCCCAACGAAAAAGCCGTCTGCCAAACCTACGTGGAGATCCCCGGATACTTTTTCTTCGGTCTGCCGATCATTACCGGCAGCCCCAAAGGTGACGGAGAGTGGAGCATGTTCCGCTATAATCTCACCACCACCAACGTCATCCATCTGCTTACAAAAGAAGCCAAATCCCGACAGGCAGCGCGGGTTGTCAATGTGCAGGTCAACACCACCGAGCGGCTTGCCGCATTTCCGCTTTTTACGAAACGGACCATTCAGGCATCCGGAACCGGTGTCCGTACCCGCGGGGCCGCGATCGACCGGGCTGCAAGTGATTTTGACAGCCAGCCGTAGGTAACACCATGAATGCAGACGGTAGCGTGAAAACTTTTGTGCTGGACACCAATGTGCTGCTGCACAGTTCAGCAAGTATCGGATGTTTTGCTGACAATGATGTCGTCATCCCGATGGCAGTCATTGAAGAACTTGACAAGTTCAAGAAAAATTCGGATGAACTCGGCCGCAACGCCCGCCGGGTGATCCGTTATCTGGACAGTCTGC
This sequence comes from Lentisphaerota bacterium, assembly GCA_015061525.1. Taxonomy (GTDB): domain Bacteria; phylum Verrucomicrobiota; class Lentisphaeria; order Victivallales; family Victivallaceae; genus UBA1784. The sequence goes on along the minus strand of SUWK01000035.1, from coordinate 7,131 downwards.
GCGAAGAATTTCCCTGCTGCGCCGGAGATCCGGAAAAAGGTTTGCCGCTGAACCGGATATCTCCGGAAACTTCCGGCAGACTCTTCATCCTCGGTGCCGGTTCGACAGATGATGACAGCATCAATGAAGTTGACCGGGTCTTCGATAATGATCTGTTATTGGATTCTCCTGACAACCGGATTTTACGGGTAGCGTGTTTCCTGCGCAAGTCCGGCAGAAAGGTGGTCTTTATCAGCAAGGACATCAATCTGCGCCTGAAAGCCGATGCCCTCGGACTGAAAGTAATGGACTTTGAACGGGAAAAGGTCAAAAATGCCGACCGTTATACCGGATTCTGCGAAAAAAGCGTTCCGGCGGCCCTGGTGGATAAAGCCTATTCCGACAAAGAATTGCCGGGTGACATTGCCCCGGAATTACTGTGCAATGAATTCATCCGCCTGACCTCCGACTGCGATGAACGCAAAAGCGTACTGCTCCGCCGCCGGAACAGCGGTTTGCTGACCATGGTTCCGCACCGGGTGGAAAAGGTGTGGAACCTCTCACCGCGGAACAAGGAACAGCGCATGGCTCTGGATATTCTGCTCGATCCGGAGATCAAACTGGTCACGCTGGTCGGCGGAGCCGGAACCGGCAAGACCCTGCTGGCTCTGGCGGCGGCACTGCAGCAGACTTTGAGTGAAGATCTTTATGAACGTATTCTGGTATCGCGCCCGATCATCCCGCTGGGCAACGATATCGGCTTTCTGCCGGGAAGCAAAGAATCCAAACTTGCCAGCTGGATGCAGCCGATATTTGATAATCTGGAGTTTCTGCTCGGCGGCGAAGAAGAACGCAAACCGAAAAGTTCTTCGCGTTTCTCCACAGAAAGTCTGATGAACTCCCGCAAACTGGATCTGGAAGCCCTGACTTACATCCGCGGCCGGAGCATCCCGCGTCAGTTCATCATCATCGACGAGGCCCAGAACCTCACCCCGCACGAAGTGAAAACCATCATCAGCCGTTGCGGTAATGATTCCAAAATGGTACTGACCGGTGATCCGGCACAGATAGACAACCCTTACCTCGATGCTTCCGGCAACGGTTTGAGTTATGCGGCAGACCGTCTGAAAGGTGAAGCGATCTATGCTCATGTGACATTACGCAAGAGTGAGCGCAGTGCTCTGGCAGCTCTGGCGGCAAAAAAATTATGAGGCGCAATATGAAAAAAAGTTTTCTGTTATGTTTGGCAGTCATCACATTTGCGGTTTACGGTCAATGGTGGGATGATGGCACTTTTGACTGGAGCGGTTCCAAAGAACTCGTTCCCGGAATAAACTACTGTCATTTACAGAAAGATTCCCCCCGACTGATGAAAATCTGGGCGATGCGGGTGAATCTGACACGCAATTTCACCTTTCACACCTCCAAAAAAGCCGCTGAATACGGCAAGATCATGGAGAGTCACAAACAGAAAAATTATGTCATCCACACCAAACGTCAGCGAACCGCTGATTTCATGATGGAACACCGCAAAAAAGGAGTGAACATGATCGCCGCCGTGAACGGTGCGCCGTGGAGTCCATGGGACGGCATTTACAGTCCGTACGCGACCCGGCTCGGATTGCTGGTTTCCGACGGTGAAGTGGTTTCCCCGGTACTGCCGGGCAGGCCGTCGCTGATAATTTACCGTGACGGCAAAATCGATTTGAAAACTCTTACGCCGCAAACCGATTTGAAAAATATCGCGCAGGCGATCACCGGTTTCGGATTTTCTCTGATCAAAGACAAGGTGCAAAAAAGCGGTCCATCACTTGCTCCGCGCACCGGCTACGGGCTGTCCGAAGAGCGGGAGTATCTCTATTTGATCGTCGTTGACGGCAGACAACCGGATTTCAGCATGGGGTGTACAGTTCAGGAAGTCGGTTCCATTCTCAAATACTTCGGCGCATTTGACGGAGTGAATATGGATGGCGGCGGTTCCAGCAGTTTTGTAATATACAAAGGCGGCAAAGCGGTCATGCTCAACCACCAGCCCGGAGGCGGAGTCCGGGCGGTCGGAGCGTCCCTCGGTATCGCGGTCAATGAATAGATCCGGAGGTTCAGGTCATGGAAGAAGAAATAAAACTTGCCGTATCCGGTAAAGTTCCGGCAAATGAGCCGGAGGAGATCCGGAACAGCACTCCGTCCGGTTCTCCTTGCCCCAATCCCGAACCGGAGGCAAGAAAAACCAAAAAGTTGATACTCCTTTCCCCGGACAAATTGTCCGCAGCATCACAGAAAAACGCGCCGGAAAGTGCAGCAGCACAAAAAGATTTGAATGAGAAACCGGTGGAAAAGGAAAATCCGTTCGCACCGATACCGGAAATAACTCTGGTACCGGTACCGGAAGCCCCGGCAGTTCAAACGGCGGCGGTACAACCTGCACAGACGGAAGCGCAGCAGATAACGGGGAGCCCGTTTGCACCGATCCCCCAAATGACAGATTCAGTTGCGGAACCGGTCAAGGAAAAAGTTTTCCGGGCGATACTGGTGGATGATGGGGGTGTTTCTCCGGTAAAAAGCTCCGGCTGCAAGGTCTGGTTCCGGCTGCTGTTGATTTTGCTGCTGGCCGCCGGAGGCGGGGCGTATGTGTGGTTCAAACGGCCGGCACTGGTGCGGCAGGCAGCTGAAAAACTGGATGATTTAGCCGGAAGTGACGGAAAAATCACCGGCATGCTGCCCGGAGAAAAGGTAAAACGGCTGGATAAAAGAGCAGTCAATGCGGTTGAATCCAACGATCTGCAGACGCTTGAGTCATTGATCCGCGAGGGAGTCGATCTGACACTGACAGATGAAAATCAGGATACCCTTTTGCACATTGCCGTTGCCAAATCACAAATACAGACACTGCAGTTTCTGACAGATAAAGTCTCCCCGAACATAAATGCGGTAAATGATTCCGGAAACACCGCACTGCACATTGCGGCAACAAATAACAACCGCAACGCAGTCAGGATGTTGATCAAATACAAAGCCGACCCGTCGATAAAAAATCAGCTTGGTCAGAAAGCGATCGACCTGACCGGAGATGCAACAATCAGACGGTTATTGAAAACCAAAGTGAAGTAACAGTCGTTTTCATTTGCCGATACAGAATCTGTGAAAAATTTTATCCAGCACATCTGCTGCGGTGGTTCTGCCGGTGATCTCCCCGATTTTCCCTGCGGCATCCGCCAGTTCAGCGGCGGCAATTTCGTAATCGCCGTCATTGAATGAATTTTCCGCGCGTTCAAGAGAACCGAGGGAGTTTTCCAACAGCGCGGCACTGCGGGCATTGACGGCAAGTTCCGGCATAACCTGTGGTTTCCCTGCAAAAACGGTCTTTTCAAACTCATCGAACAAACCGGAAAGATTGTATCCTGAAAGTGCCGATATTTTCACTGTCGGCAAGCCGGTTTCCGGCAGAGTTCCGGTGTCGCAAATATCACACTTGTTCCAAACGGCAATAAGCCCGGGAGCGTTACGGTCGATCGCCGCAACTTCAGAAAGCAGATCTTCACTTGATGCATCCAGCAGCCAGAAAGTGACCATTCCGGCGCGGATGGAACGGAACGACCGTTCAATTCCCATTTGCTCAACCGGGTCACTGCTCTCGCGCAAACCGGCAGTATCGGTCAGCGTGACCGCGATATCACGGATAACTGCGTGAGATTCCACGGTATCTCTGGTCGTTCCGGGGATGGCACTGACTATCGCCCGGTCATAACCGAGTATCCGGTTGAGCAGACTGGATTTACCGGCATTTGGTTTACCTGCCAGTACCACTTGCACACCATCCCGGACGATACTTCCGGCTTTACCGGTTTCGATAAGTCCGTTGATCGCGTCGCGGGTATGGAGGATCTTTTCCGGAACGAGGTCATCAAAATCCAGTTCTTCATCGGGGAAATCCAGGCGGGACTCACACTCGGAACGCAATTCTATAAGAGAGTCGTAGAGTTCGTCGATGCGGCTGCTCAAAGAACCGGCAAGCTGTTTTTCCGCCATGTGCAGAGCACTTTCACTGGCAGAAGAGATCAGATCGGCGACCGCTTCGGCCTGCAGAAGATCAAGTTTACCGTTGACAAAGGCGCGAAAAGTAAATTCACCGGGTTCAGCCAGACGGCAGCCGGAAGACAAGAGCAGCGTCATAACTGCATTTGCTGCCGCCGCGCCGCCGTGACACTGCAGTTCCACCACATCATCCCCAGTATAACTGAACGGAGCTTTCATATAGACCGCAAGCGTGGGATCACCGGCAACATCTCCCAGCATCATACGCCGGACATTGGCGGCAGAAAGAGGCTTTTTGCCCTTCCAGACCTTGTTGGCGATCTCCAGCACGCCCGGCCCTGAAAGGCGGATCACGGTAACTGCTCCGCCGACGGCACTTGCCGGAGCAGCGATATTGTCGGACTGATTCATTGACGGGAAGCTCCTTTAAGTTTCAAAAGAGCGCGAAAGAATTTCAGACGCTTTTCAATGCGTTCCAGTTTGGCGCGGCTGCCGCCATCGTCAAAACACTTGACCGCTTCAGCAAGATCGCGTTCTGCTGCCGGGACATCTCCCAGAGCGTAATTCAAATCTGCACGCACAGCCAGCAGATCTGCCATCATTTGTCCACGTGGCGCAAGCGGCATCGGAGTACCGGCAAGAATATCTTTTGCTCCGGCAACGGCGTTTATTTCGTAAGTAAAACTATTGAGCAAGGCTTCTGCAAAAGCAAAACGGATACCGGGAAGAAACGGCTGTTTGCTGAAATTCCGGATCAAATCCGGCAGTTTTTCACGAAAATCCCGGTGACGGATGATCAAGTCAAGAGCAGTGAAATAGAGCCGGGCAGTCCCCGGGGATCTGTCAATGGCATGGGCAACACACTGCCACGCCAGCGGCAGCTTCCGGAGATTTTCCGCGGCGAAAACCGCCATGCGCAGAGCTTGCGGATGATCCGGATTATCCGCAAGGATGTCCTGCGCCTGTTTGAACGCGTTGAAAAGATTGCCGTCACGCATACTCTGCTGCATCTGATAGATTTTGGGGGAAAGTTCCTTTTCCCGGACGGTAAAAAGTTTGCCGGCGAGGAATTTTTCCAGAGCTTCGGGCAGATCGACCGCTTCACCGCGCCAGAGGACGACTCCGTTTTTATCCATCAGAAAGGCCATGGGAAAAAGCATGACCGTTCCCCGCATGTATTCAGGAGTGAGCCGCCGTTCCATATCCACAGCCACACGCAGACGCATATCGGGAAAACGCTTGCGTAATGCTTCGGCATCATCAACATTGTCAGGGGTGATGACCGAAATCAGAAGTTTGCCGGAGTACTGGATACGGAGAGTTTCCAGCATGGCGATGGTATTGGGAGTGTCGTTGGCGCGGGTGAGCATGAAAACGACCGCCCGCAGGTCGGGGATATTTTTATGGATATCAGCTTTGACGATCCCCAGCGGCATAGGGGAACAGTCGATCCATTTGAGCGGGAAAGGCGTTTCCCCCGGTCGATCACCGGGCTGAACCGCATACGAAACGGCAGCAAAGATGCAAAAAGCAAGAAGAGAAAGTTTTTTCAACATAATATAATGTTCCTGTATTAAAGTATTCAACTTCATATTATAAAATATACTGCCGCGGCGGGAATTTTTCAAGTATCCGACGGCAGTTTACCGGAATACATCCGGTGCGTACATCTGAAAAAGATACCCGTGCTCCGCTCCTGTTCTTGACATTTGACCGGATAAGATGTATCTTAATACGCAAATAAATCCCCCGCCATGGCAGCGAAAGCCGGATAAACCGGGAAAAATCAATCTTTTATATAAAAATAATTTGAAAAATCAGCAAACCGGTGCTATTTTAAACGAAATCCGATAGTGGATCATTGTTTTTCGGCAGCCGCGCACCCGATCATCGCGCACAAGCTGTGGAAAAAACATCCATTTGCGGATGGTGACGCGTACCGGATGGTGCGGCAGATGTTGTTGTGAAACGGCGCAAAACGTTTTTCAGGGGATGGCGGAAGCTGGAGGCAGTTGAAACATCCTTGCCGATGTGCGAAAAAGGCACACATTTGTCAGCAGAATCATGAGTATGCACAGGCTCTGAGAAAAACAATATTTTTATCAGGTAGTAAAAAATGAAAACTTATTTGGCTAAAGTTGGCGAGATCAAGCAGGAATGCTTGCTTTTTGACGCCTCTGAAATGCCCGTCGGCCGTTTGGCAGTCCGTATTGCCAACGCTCTGCGCGGCAAAGATAAACCGACCTATACTCCGCACGTTGACACCGGAGCATTCGTCATCGTTATCAACGCTTCCAAAGCGGTCTTCACCGGTCGCAAAAACGAGCGTAAGGTCTATGTTGATTACTCCGGCTACCGCAGCGGCCGCACTGAGACCACTGCCGAGAAAGTCCGCGAGACCCATCCCGAGCGTCTGATCAAAGATGCTGTTTGGGGAATGATGCCGCACGGTCGTCTTGGCCGCGCCCAGTTCGCCAAACTGAAAGTTTATGCCGGCACCGAGCATCCGCACGCTGCCCAGAAACCCGTCAAAGTCAATCTGGAGAAGTAAACCATGGCAAAGAAAAATGATTTTGTTTTGGCTACCGGCCGTCGCAAATGCGCCGTGGCGCGCGTCCGCCTGATTCCCGGCAGCGGCAATGTGGTCGTCAATGGCAAACCGATGGCTGAATACTTTACCAGCGAATCCCTCTGCGGTTTTGTCAATCAGGTTTTCACCGTCAGCGACACTGTTGGCAAATTTGATATTTTCGCCAACTGCGATGGCGGCGGTATGGCTGGTCAGGCCGGTGCTTTGCGTCACGGCATCACCCGTGCGCTGATCGGTTATGATGAAGAACTCCGTGCCGAGCTGAAGAAAGCCAGTATGGTCACCCGCGATGCGCGCGTCAAAGAACGTAAAAAATCCGGTCAGCCGGGTGCCCGTCGTCGGTTCCAGTTCTCCAAACGATAAAAATATTCTGGAAATTCTGGGAATTGCCGCTTGACAAAACCCGATTTCCGATGTATATTATAGCATCGTTTAAGAAAGAACGTTGCACCCATAGCTCAATTGGATAGAGCGTCTGGCTACGGACCAGAAGGTTAGGGGTTCAAATCCCTTTGGGTGTACCAAATATT
>SUWK01000034.1 GCA_015061525.1 Lentisphaerota bacterium | reverse complement strand
TGCGGACTGCGCGCTCGGCGGCAACCGCCTCGCACCCGTGCGTTGAACATGCCACAGAGGGCATCAAAAAGAAAAACCCTGCGGATGTTACTCCACTTGGGTTTTGCCAAGCTTTTCTCAAAAGCGTCGATCAAGCCGCGACAGCGGAGCGGCGCGACAGTTCACTTTCTTTGCCAAGCTTTCTTTCTTGCGAAAGAAAGCGGAGTGGGGCGAGTGCCTTTGGCACTCTTTCCGGTCGCTCGCGGCTTATTGCTCGTCCTCCGCTCATCCTCGCAACATTTGTTGCGTTGGCTTTGCTCGCATGGAAATGCTCGCAAAGTACATTCGCATGCGGACTGCGCGCTCGGCGGCAACCGCCTCGCACCCGTGCGTTGAACATACCACGGAGGGCATCAACCAATATCGGGAACAGAGCATTGCATAATAAAGAACACTTGACCGGAGAAAAATGCTTTTCTGTGCTGTTCCGCTCCGCCGGAGCTTGATCGATCAATTTTTTGTCCGCCGGATTTTTTACGAAAAAATAAAACACTCCCCATTGCTTTATCCGGTGAACAATGCTATATTTATCCATTATGAAAAAACAACCGGTATCCATAACTGATATCGCCGGGGCGTGCGGAGTAAGCGCGATGACGGTCAGCCGTGCTTTGCGGCAGAGCAGCAACGTGCATCCGGACACACAGGCGAAGATCCTTGCCAAAGCCGAAGAACTCGGATATTTCAAAAGTTCCCGGCTTGGCCGTCCCGTGTGTCAGGCCTTGGATGTGCCGCACCGGATCCAGCTGGTACTCGGCGGCATGGGCAGTGCGGTGTCGATATTCCACTCGCGACTGGTCAACTCGATCCAGCGCAGACTTATCAGGCACAACTGCGAATGTGTGCTTTTTTCCAATGACGGCAGCTACTCCAGTTTCCTGATCCTGCTTGCCGCATTAAAACGGCAGAAGGCAGATACCGTCATCATCATCGGTGATTTTCCGGAAGTGCAGTTGAAAACTCTGCTGATGGACTTCCCCGGTGCAATATTGCTCGATAACCCCGGAATAACTGAATTTGACGCCACTTTCAGCAGTTTCAACTTCGATAACCGCATGGGAGCAGAAACGATGCTCCGGCATCTGCTGGATTCCGGCAGGCGCGATATCGTTCTGCTCAACGGCAGTGCCGGACACTTTTTCAGTGATGCCATGGAACACTCCTACCGGAAAACCCTCGCCCGGTACGGCATCCCGGTGGATGAGAGGATGATTTTACATGCCGACTTCACCGCACCGGATGCAGCTGCGGTCATGGAGGAGTTCCTCCGCAAAAACATTCCATTTGATGCAGTTTTCAGTAATGATGAAATGGCATTGGGCGTTTACCGTACCCTTTTAAGTCACGGCATAGATATTCCCGGCAAAGCAGCAGTCGCCGGATGTGACAATCTGCCGCTGGGCCAGATGCTCTACCCTGCTTTGAGTACAGTCGATCTGGATTATGAGAAACTTGCCCGCGCCGCGGTGAAATTCATCCTCAGCAAAGAGAGTTTTGCCCCCTGCCGGATGCTGATCCCACCGGAACTGATCATCCGCGAAAGTACAGATAAAGCAGACAGCCGGGGGTGAATATGGATAACAATATCCCGCTGGATAAGATCATTGCCCGATGCGATGAATTTTTCAACTCCGGCGACACTGCCGGTTTGGGGGAACATCTGCGCAGCTGGCTTGCTGAAGCGGAAAAAAAAGGCGATCTTGCCGCAGTACTCTCCATCCTCAACGAACTTGCCGGTCACTACCGTATGTCCGGCTGCCGGACAAGGGGCATGGAGACTGTTGACAGGATCATACACCTGACCGCGTTGCCGCAATTTCGCAATACTGCAAGTACAGGAACGATCCTGATAAATGCCGCTACGGCACTGCACTCATTCGGTGAGATCAGCCGCGCTCTGGAACTTTATCTTGAAGCCTACCGCTGTTATGAGGTGAATCTGGAGGAAAACGATCCGCGTTTTGCCGGACTTTTCAACAATATGGCATCGGTATATGCTGCGATGAATGATCCGGAAACTGCCGAAGCATATTATCTTGCCGCACTGGATATCCTGCATTCTGCCGGCAATATCATGGATACCGCCGTAACTCATGTCAATATCGCCCAGCTTGGTTTTGAACAGGAGCTGCAGCTTGAAAATGCGTGGAACTGTTTCAACTCCCCTTCGGCGGTGCGCGACGGTTATTACGCTCATACCGCGCTCAAGTGCGCCCCGGCTTTCCGGAAAATGGGGCACATCTCCCGGGCCGATGAATTGGAAAAACGGGCAAAGGAGATCTATGAACGGCATTGAAAGAGCAAGAAAATGGTACTTTTCCACACTGCATCCGTTTCTGGAAGCGGAGTTCCCGGAAGTGCTTCCCCGGATCGCCGCCGGTATTGCCGGACGCGGTTCGGAGTGTTTCGGCTTTGATGATGACATTTCCCGCGACCACGATTTCGGTACCGGAGTATCACTTTGGTTGACTTGTGGGGATGAGGAAAAATACGGTTTCAAACTTACCCGTGCTTATCAGAAACTCTATTCGGCAGAGTATCCGTCATCCCCCCGCAGTGCTGCCGGTTCCATCGACCACGGTGTTATGCGGATAAGTGACTTTTACCGCCGTCATCTGGGTTTTCCCCATGCTCCGGAAACCATAGACGAGTGGCTCTCGGTTCCTGAAAGTGCCTTCGCTGAAACGGTCAACGGAGAAGTTTTCACCGATAACTCCGGCATATTCACCGCCATCCGGGAAAAAATTTTGAACATCCCGGAAGATATCCTGAGGAAAAAACTGGCATTCCGCGCAGTGATGATGGCGCAAAGCGGACAGTACAACTTTACCCGCTGTCTGAAGCATGGTGAAAAAGGAGCTGCCGCAGTGGCTCTGCATGAGTTTGTCACTCATGCCGTACCGCTGATATTTCTGCTCAACAACCGTTTCGCGCCGTATTATAAATGGATGTTCCGGGCAATGCGGCAGCTTCCGGTGCTTGGAGAGTTGACAGACTTGCTGGAATCTCTGCTCGTATCCGGCTTGAGTGATAAAGAAAAAAGCGGCGTGATCGAAGATATCTGCGCCGCTGTCATCAAAGAATTCGCCCGCCGGAAACTTTCAGAACATCCGGCGGACTATCTGGAGTTTCACGCATTGGCCATCACGGAAAAAATCCGTGACCGCGGTCTGCGCGAAATGCACATCATGGCAGTGTGACCACGTTGCCCGTACCGCAGCAGTGAGTGGAAATATCCTCCTCATCATACGCAGCAAAGTAACACTGATAACACTTTTCCGGAAGTACGGCAGTCAACATCTGCGCTGATTTGTCATACTGCGCTTCGAGCATCTGCCATTTGCGTTTGCTTGGAACTTCCTCATCCCGGTCACCTGTCCAGCAGAGGAACGCCTTTTTGATCCCTTTACCGCAGCAGGAGACCGCAGCAGAAAGTTTGCTGCCGTCAACTTGCATTTTCTCTACTTTCGGCAGCCCCGGAGCATCTTTCAGCAACGCATCGGCATAACGCCGGTAGGGTTGAAAACGGAAACCGGCATGACTGTGGGGCAGTTCCACGATCAATGAAGTGCCGCCGAGCATTTCACCGAGGGTGTCAAAAGCATCCTGAAAACTTGCCGGTGAACCGTGGGTATCATTGGTGCCCAGCACATAGTACATTTTGTTCTGCGCGGCATGAAGAAATCTGCCGTTGATAAAAAATCCGTCATCCTTGCGGTCACCGAGATAAATTTCGATCACTCCCCGGAAACGCGGGTCGATCGCAGTTACCATCGCTCCGTACCAGCTGCCCCAGGACAAACCGACATAGGCGGTTTTATCACTGTTGACCTGCGGCAAAGAGCGCAAAAGCGAGTGTGCCAGTACCAGATTGGCGGCATTGGTGATGTGACAGAGAGTATTTTCATAAGCGTGTTCACGCTCCTCGGCAACGTAACGGCGCGGTTTTTCCCCGGGTTCACTGTTTTTGTCAGCTTCTCCCGGACGCCTGCCGTACCAATCCGGCACGATCACCGCGTAACCGTAAGACTTCCACAATTCCGCTGCCCAGGCAAATGCGGTACCGCCGCCGCCGTGAACCAGCACGATCCCCGGCCAGCCGCCGTCAGGCATTTCGCCCTCCGGAATAGCGATATAAGCGAAACATCCGGTCTTCTTGCCGTTTTCCTCCACGCCGTCATAAATTATTGACTGCAATCCCGGCACGGCACTTTCCGGGTCATCATCCACTTTGTAAGCCGGAGGATTTTTCAGTGCTTCAAAATCCCAGTATTTCCCGGGGGCTTCATTGATAACTGCCATGATCAGCTCCTGAAAATTCAATTGAAATATTTTTTACCGGTCAGCAGTTCCAGCACTACTGACGCATAGATCCGGTGACCGTAATCATTCGGATGATTGACTCCGTTGCCGGTAAGATCATAGAAATCTTTACGTTCCAGAAATCTGCACCACACCTTGTAAACATCGGCAAGTGCGATGCCTTTGCCCTGACGGGCGACGAATTCCCGCAGTTTTTCCGCATAGAGCGCGTCCGGGCCTGCCACTGTCGGTGTCCAATCGGGATTCCCGCTCATGGAGGTCACCAGCAGATATTCCGTTTTCGGGTTTACCGCATGACATCCGGAGATCAGAGTTTGCAGACGGTTGATGAATTCATCCACCGGCATTCCTGCAAAATTGTTCATCCCGTAAGCGATCACCAGCAGATCCGGAGCATCACCCAGATAATCCGCTTCAACACGCGAAACATGCTGAATACCGGTACCGCCGACCGCACGGTTGCGGAAAGTGATATTTTCCCCCAACGCCAGTGCCGCCTGTTCCATATAACACGGAGCAAACGGTGGAACATCAACAAATTTAGTGGCATTGAACCCCTCGCTGATACTGTCGCCGATAAGCGTGATTTTCAGCGGTTCACGGCGGGCAAGTTTCTCCCGGAACTTCGGGAGTTTTTCGGCTTGTGTATCCAGCTGCACATCCAATTTCGGTGCAGTGCAGCTGTAGGAAACATCGATCTGATTGAATGCGAAAAACGCCTTATTGTCAAAGATCAGATTTCCACCGTCAACTGCTCCGGAAATAGCATTGGCTCCCTCTTCAGGATAGATTTTCACCCCTTCTCCGGCAGGGCGCAGAGCTGCCGGCGGCAGATAAGGGATGCGGGAATTTTCTGTCCTGATGATAAAATCATCACCGGGAGTGTGGATATAATCCCTGCCGGCTTCAAAAACCTCTCCTGAACTGTGCAGGGAAACCTGCGTTATCTGCTCTGCCGGAAACATCAGAGTGATCCGGTCCTTTCCTGCAAACATTCCGCTTTCATTACGGACAATACCATCTTTCCACAAACGTTCCATGATTTTCACCACTCCAGATATGCTTCACTTAAAGGTTTCTCATCGGGGAAGATTTTTTCAAACTTGTCACAATGTTCCACATAGGCATTTTCAAATTTGTTGTCGCGCATATATTGACGGTGTTCCGGAGCATTGAGCGCATCAAAGGGAGTATTGGAAATCTCCAGAACAAAGGTATTCTTTCCGGCGGCACAATCAACTTCCCAGCAGTACGGAGCCCATACCTGCGGAACCATTTTGCCGTTGACCTCCAGGGCACACATCGCCCTTCGGGAGTGCGGCAGATTGAGTACCGCTCTGCCCGGCTGCGGCATGACAGCATCGGCAGTGTAACGGATCGTACCGCAGAAGTACGGCGGGATCTCCGCCGGATTGGCAGTTTCCACCAGACCGGCAGGAGAGGCTTTCACCGTGCGGACGATACGGTCAAACCGGAAATCCAGTGCCAGTTTATTGTTTTTTGCTGCCGGCTGCAGACGCTGCGCCGCTTTGCCGGGAATGGTCAGAAGTACCAGAGTTCCGGCAAAAGGCAGTTTGCACTTGAGCATACCGTTTTCATCGGCAACAGCAGCATAATGGCTGCCGTCTGACGGGTCAAACCAGGCATTGTATCCGGCAGGAGCGGCGAATTTGAAGTCAAGCTCATTCAACCCGGCATTGGCGAAGATCCGTCTTTCTCCGCGCGGGGATTTCAAATGGCGCGTACGCAGTTCCGGGCATGGAGATGCAAGCTGAATATCCGGTGTGACACTTTCCGGAACCGTGACCGCATCCGCAGAGTAGTCATAAGTCACCTGCTGTGCCGCAAGTTTCAAACCTTCAGGGAAAATGCTGTCATAACTGCGCTTGCCCAGCCGCAGATCATTGACAGGATAAGGAACATGCGCCTTGATGACCGGAGTTGTCCGGTCGAAAACTTTGGACATCCGTCTTGAGAAATCTGCGAAGAAACGGTAGTTCTGCCACCTCGGATCAGCTCCGTACAAGTTGGATACCGTCGTAACCTGTCTGCCGCCTTCGTCGGAGTAGTGCAGTGCCATCGGAGCAATGATCTCCACCCCGGCAATGAACTGCATTGACGCCACCTGTTTCATTTCAGCCAGAGAAAGGTCTGAACCGTAAACCGCAAAAGTTTCGCTCAAAGTCCGTTTGCCGCGCGCAGCGGAAACCGTCATGCGTGAGAAGTCAGTTTCCGGAACCAACGGGTGGATCTGCCGCCAGATGGCATCGCAGCCGCAGACATCAAGCCCCTCATGCAGTGCAGCAAGATCCCCGGTCAGCAGTGTTATCATATTTCTCACGCAATCATCACCATTGAAGTGACCGGTGAGCAGCAGATTGTGATCGTGACACCACTTCTGAATGGGGAAAAGGAAACTTTCCCGGATCAGCTTCAACCACACTTCATAGTAGTCGATAGTGGCTTTTTCATCGTGTTCATTGAGGATCTTGAGCGCAGCTTCACGTGCTTCATAACCTTTTTCCCGGCGGAACACCTCTTCCAGAACCGGAGAAAACGGCAATGACTCATCCATGAAACAGAATCCGCCGAAAGACGGTTCGTCAGTGAAAATGCCCGGGATCACCGTACCGAAATACTCTCCCACATATTCAAAATATTTTTCATGGGTCTTTTCAATGAAAATACGGGTGACTTCCGGGTTGAGCAGATCCGGACGGCTGTTGGAAACAATCACCGTACCGTCAGCTTTGATCTGCCGGTGTCCGAGTTCCGGACGTTCCTCCATGAAGTAACCATTGAGGATACCGCTTGGCCAGCCGCCCTCATCGTAAAGCCACGCATCCATATCCAGTTCGGCAGCGCACTCCACGGCGACCCGCACCATTTTGAAATAGTGATCGGAAAGGTATCCGGGCATTCCGCCGGGAAAATCATCCGGACGGAACTCCGACGGCATGGGATGAATAAAGAAACCATCAACACCCTGAGACTTGAAATCATGGAGCTGACGGCGGATCTTGTCCGGCTTCAATACATCGTTCCACATCCAGAACACTAGAGTTCTTTTCATAAAATCACCTCTATACTTTTTTGAACAATATTTCTGCTGTCATTTTCCAGTTTCTGCCGGGCACATCCATCCGGCTGCCGTACCGCAACACTTCATTGAATAACTGTGTTTAGAAAATACACCCGTATAAGCGGTAAATCAAGCACTTTTGTATAAACTTTTGACTATTTCGCACAAAAAAACATTGACAAATACAGGTGACAATGTTATATTGAAACAGAATTTATCTGAAATGACCAGGAGGATACTACTATGAGCAGAATTGAAAAAGCCTTTGAAAATGCCTGTGATCTCTACCGTGAGTACGGAGTTGATCCGCTAAAAGTTATGGAAACCCTGGAAAAGATCCCCGTCTCACTGCACGCATGGCAAGGTGATGATGTGGTGGGCTTTGAAAACTTTGAAACCGCCCTTACCGGCGGCTGTCAGGTCACCGGAAACTATCCCGGCCGTGCCAGAACCGCCGATGAGCTGCGCGACGACCTCGACCTGGTTCTCAAACTTGTCCCCGGTACGGCGCGGGTCTGTCTGCAGGGACACCAGGTGGATAAGATGATCCCCGGCGTCGACCGCGACGGCTTCACCATTGAACACTTCTCAAGCTGGCTGGATTGGGCAAAGGGACACAAAATCGGTATGGATATCGCCCCGTGTTTCTACTCACACCCCAAACTTGACCACGGTCTTTCACTTTCCCACCCGGATGCCGGTATCCGTAAATTCTGGATCGACCACGGTCAGGCGATCCGCCGTATCGGTGCCGGGTTCGGCAAAACTCTCGGAACTCCGGCGGTCTGCAACTTCTGGATGCCCGACGGCTTCAAGGACATCCCGGCTGATCGTTATGCTCCGCGCTGCCGCATGTCAGAATCACTGGATACCATCTTCGCGGAAAAAATTGATGAAAAATATGAACTTGATGCCGTGGAATCCAAACTTTTCGGTATCGGTGTGGAATCCTGCACCATCGGTTCCAACGACTTTTTCCTGATGTACGCCGCACGGAACAACAAACTCATCTGTCTGGACTCCGGTCACTTCCATCCCACCGAATCCATCGCAGACAAGTTGAGTGCCATCGTTTCCCAGCAGGGCAGAATATTGCTGCACGTTTCCCGCGGTGTCCGCTGGGACAGCGACCATGTGATCCTGCTCAATGATGAGCTGCTCTCCATCGCCCGTGAAGCGGCTGTCTACGGTTATCTGGACAAGATCTTCTTCTGCCTCGACTACTTCGATGCCAGTATCAACCGTATCGCCGCTATGGCTATCGGCGCACGCAACATGCAGAAAGCTCTGCTCATTGCTCTGCTTGAACCGACCGCCCTGATCAAAAAAGAGGAAGATGCCTTTGACTTCTCCGGCAGAATGGCGCGTCAGGAAGAGGCGAAAACCCTGCCGTGGAGCAGCGTGTGGAACTACTACTGTGAATCGCGCAATATCCCCGGCGACTTTGAGATCATGCAGAGCATCCGGGAGTACGAGAAAAAGGTTCTGGTCAACCGCTGAACCCGAACGAAAATACCACCGAAAATGAAAACTGCAAAGATCACGATAGACAACAATACTTTTGTATTGGAAAACCGCTGGATGCGCCGGGAACTGCTTCTTAATGACAACGGCATCATCACCACAAGTTTTACTTATGAGGGGCAGGAACTGCTCAAGCACATCCACCATGAGTTTCAGGTATCTATCGACCGGCAGCTGGTTTCCGGATATTCGGAAAAAGTTCTGCGCACCGTGGACGGTAATATGGAGGAAAATTCCTGCGACATTGCCTTTATCAAAGCGGAAAGTTCAGTCCCCGATGAGCATTATCAGCAGCTTGATCTGCACTTTTCCTATGGTGAAAATATCATCGTCCTGCGTTATGAAATTGCAGAAAAGCTGCCCTCCATGCGCAAAAGGGTTTTGATAACTGCCGGAAGCAGGGAAATTTTGCTGGAAAGTCTGATCTTCGACGACACCCCGATCACTCCGGGAAATTTCTCGGATTGCGATGTTTACTGCGGCATGGATAAAACTCCGGCTCCGAACAGTTTCACCCGCTGCGGAGATACCGACTTTCTGCGGATATACAATCCGGCACAGCAGCTCGGATATTTTCTGGGCAATACCGCTCCCGGATTGCTGCGTTATTTTCTGGTCTATCCGGACTGGTACAATATCTGTGTCGGCTACAACTCTGCCGGTGCGCCATTTGCCAAATATCTTGCCCCGGGAGAAACTTTCATTTCTGCTGAATCGGTCACATGTTTCTACCGTGGTGCAGCGGACAGCGGTGTCGATCTCTGGCGGGAAACCATCCGCACCCGGCTGCCGCAGCTTGCTGCCGCGGCGGATATCATGTACTGCTCATGGATACCTCAATACAAAAACATCAGCGAAAAAATCATCTGTGATCTGGCGAAAACAGCCTGCGATGCAGGATTCACTTTCTTCGTTATCGACGACGGCTGGTTCATGAGCAGCAGCGACTGGCAGATCGAACCGGAAAAGTTCCCCAACGGTTTGAAACCGGTGGCAGATTACATCCACTTGCTGGGAATGAAGTTCGGTTTGTGGTTCAATATCGGTACTGACTACGGCATGAAAAGCGAACGCGAAAAGTTTGCGGCACGTCAGGCAGACGGAACTTTGAAAAAACTCGGCTGGAACTACCAGGCGGCAGTCACTGCCCAGTGTTTCGGTTCCGGTCACTGTGAACGTATGCGCGACAAACTTGACGAACTGGCAGAAAAATATGATGTGGACTATTTCAAAATGGACTTCAGCACCATCTGCAGTCCGTACGGGATCATGCCTTTCGGCTGCCATGCCCACGACCATGCCCATCACAAAGGATTTGCAGACTCATTCAATGCCATGTACGATGGATTTTTCCGGATGCGCCGGGAACTCAAAGCAAAACACCCGGAACTGATGCTGGACTTTTCCTTTGAAACTTTCGGTCTGGAAACGCCTTCCATCGCCGCCTTGGAGTGTTCGGAACTCAACCACCTGACCAACTTGAGCGGTTTGAATCCTGAAAATCAGCAGATCGTCAAGATCCGGCGCGACTTCTACGCCAACGCTGCCTCACTTCCTCCGGAAAGATTGATGCACGGTTTGCCGGTGCTTTCCGGCGATACGGCGGTGGAGTATTTCCTCACTTCACTTTGCGGTGCGCCGCTGGTTTCCGGAAATTTGCAGACATTGAGCAGCAGATCCAGAGAACGTCTGCCGCTTTTGAGCAAAGCGTACCGGGAGTTTGCCGCCAAACACTTTCCCGGCGGCTTTGAGGTGATACTTGATGCGGCAAGTGCCGACGGTTTCCGCCGTTACAGCAGTGACGGAGCGGAGATGCGGTGTATTTTCAACCGTTCCGATACGGAACTGGTCGTTGATGCTCCGGGATTTTTCAACGCTGAAACCGGCTGTTCCGGCATCACCGTCCCCCCGCATGATTGCGCCATGTTTATCAAGCAGAACTGAAATCAACTTTATTAAGGAAACAGAAACTATGCTGCGTAAAATCTCTCTGATTTTCATCATGTTTGCTGCTGTCGCTGCTTGCGGAGCGGAGAAAACAACGAAATACATTGCACCGGCTTTGCAGAACCCGGATTCATGGAGCATGGTCATCGTACCGGATACCCAGACCTACATCCAGAAAGATGTCAACCACGGTATTCTCCATCTGATGTTCTCATGGATCACTGCCAACCGGGAAAAACTCAATATCAGACAGGTTCTGTTCACCGGGGATCTGGTCAATAACAACGACCGGGCGTACCCCATGCCCGGACATATCGAACTTTTCGGCAGTGAGCAGTGGCAGGCATTTTCCGACCTGATGAAACTGCTTGACGGAAAAGTTCCCTACATTCTTGCCACCGGCAACCACGACTATGACTACAGCCGCCGCAACGATCATGACAACACTTTTCTTTCCCGCTACTTTCCCATCAACCGCAACCCGCTGACCCGGCAGCAGCTGCGCGGATGCTACCCGGATAAAAAACGGGAAACTTCTCTTGACAACGCTTACTATGAGTTCACCGCACCGGCTCCGGACAAGCGGAAATTTCTGGTGATCTCACTGCGTTTCGCCCCCAAAGATGCACATCTGGCATGGGCGAAAAAGATCGTTGACGATCCGCAGTACGCCGATCATTTTGTCATTCTGCTCACCCACTACTACCTTTTCCGCGATGGTTCTTTGAAAGAAAATGAAAAGGGGATCAACGGCAATTACGGCAAAAACATCTACGAACAACTGGTCAAACCCTCAAAAAATATCCGGCTGGTCGTCAGCGGTCACTGCGCACAACCGGATGTCTGGGAGTGCGGAGTGCAGTTCAATATGAGCAAAAATGCCGCCGGTAAAAGTGTCGCACAGATGATGTTCAATACCCAGGCTATCGGCGGCGGCTACGCCGGAAGCGGCGGTGACGGATGGCTGCGGCTGCTGGAATTCATGCCGGATGGTAAAACCATCCGTGCCCGGACATTTTCACCGCTTTTCGCCATTTCGCCATCCACCAGATTTCTGGCATGGAAAACCGGCAGTGACAACGACTTCACCTTTACTCTGGAGTGATCTCTGTCATGGCAAAAACGTCGGCGTTTCCATTTATCATCATCCGCTGTTACGGTACCGGTCTGGGAAATGACGGATTTCTGAATATCCTCTTTGAATCCCAGAAAAAATATCCCGGTCTGGTCAATGAGATCTGGTTCGCGGGGGGAAGTTTCAATGGATTGAAAGACGCGGAACGTGAGTGCCGGGAAATTCTGCCGTACCGGGAAATATGCCGGGACTTGGGCATCGCATTTTCATTTCAGCAGGGTGTCACTATGGGGCACAGTCTTACTCCGGCAGTGGCGGACAATCTGCCGCAAAGTGCCTGGACGATGGATACAGATGGTGTCCGTTATCCCGGAGTGATCTGTCCGCTTGCTCCTGAAGCGCAGGAGTATTTCTACCGGAGCTGCCGCATTTTTATGGAAACTTTACAGCCGGAATCCTACTATCTGGATGATGATTTCCGCATGGCTCACAAGCTAGGTACGGTATGCTGCTGTGACCGCTGCATGGAACGCTTCAATAAAGAACACAATTCCACTTTCACCCGCGAAACTCTGAAAGCCGCTCTGAAATCCACTGACCGGCAGACCGCACTGGATATCCGCAGTAAATGGACAAAATTCAATCAGAACCGTCTGACGGAACTTATCGCGCTTTGCCGTAAAGCCGCCGATGAAACCGTCCCTGAGTGCCGTCTCGGATTGCAGGTGATCTCTTCTTCATGGGTCTATGACGGCGAAGACTTCTACAGCCAGCTTGCCGCATTGAGCGGAAAACGGTGTGAAAAAGTCGGTATCCGTCCGGGGGCGTTGTATTTCGCTGACAGTATTCCGCGCGACATCATCCGCAAAGCTCTGGATATGCTCAAAGAATCCGCCCGCTGTGCCAAATACGGTTTCGTCGGCCAGGTGTGCGCCGAGGTGGAAAATTATCCGCACATTTCAGCAAGCAAAAATCCTGTGGGTCTGCTCAATGAGTGTGCGGTCATGCTGGCAAACGGTGTGGATTCCCTGGCGATCTACTGGGGCAGTGATGTGAACCGCGAAAGCGATGACAACTACCGCTTTTTCTTTGAAATGCTCAACAGTTACAAACCGTTTCTGCTGAAAGTCAGGGAAACTTTTACCGGCAGTGTGCCTTCCGGTATCGCGCTTTATCGCGGCAGTGAAAAACTTGCTCATCCTCAATGGGAGATCGAGGGGTTTGATACCGAAAGCCGTCTGGCGGAAAACGGTGTCCCCATCACCCGCATGGCTGCTCACCCGGAAGTGTGGGTACTGGATAAACGGTGTGTGGAGGAGTTTGGTGCCGCCGATATCCATGAGTGTTTCAGCAAAACTGTGCTTATGGATACGGAGGCATTTCTGGAGATGTGCCGCAGATTCCCGGAGTGGGAGGGCGGCGAAATGGTGAAAATCACTCCTGCTGCAGAACCGGCATTTGAAGTTTTTGACGGCAAGTACAAAGCCGGAGATTTCAAATACGTCATTGAGAAAAATTCCCCGCAGGTGGAACTTATCAGCGGCGTCAGCAATATGGAAAACGCCGGTGGTTCGTGCGTCATCACGCTGAACAACGGCAGCCGGATCATCCTCATACAACAGCTTGCCTCGCGCTGGCTCTGGACGGAATACCGCCGCAAAATGATTCTTGATGCTTTGGACAAGTTCCATGATAAAGGCGGCATGTCCGTACGGCTGATGACCGGCGGTTTTGCGGTGTGGACGGTGTCACGTACCGATGATTCCGGCAGGACTTGCGGGGCATTTCTCTATAATCTTGCCCCCGGCAGAACCGTGCCGCTGCAGATCGCCATCCGCCGCCCGGTATCGGAAGATTGTTATCTGCATTGGCCTGAAAGCGAACCGGTAAAACTGCAGGTGCTTTCACGCAGTGAAGATGAAATCATTCTTCAGCTGCCGGCAATGCAAAGTTTTCAGGTCATGCTGATCTCGTGCCGCCGCCAACATAAATTTCACAAGAAGTGAAACGCTATTAACTCAAAGTATATTATTCTGTATTTTTCAGGCAAGGATACAGCAAAGGGCTGCCGCAAAAATTTTGCAGCAGCCCCATTTTCTGCAGAACGCAGATATTATTTGCCGAAGTAGCGTTTCAGCAGACCGTCAAAGCCGCGGCCGTGACGTGCCTCATCTTTCGCCATTTCGTGAACGGTGTCATGGATGGCATCGTAGTTGAGTTCTTTGGCGCGTTTGGCAAGATCGAGTTTACCGGCACAGGCACCGCATTCGGCTTCGGCACGCATTTCCAGATTTTTCTCAGTGCTGGAGGTGAGGACTTCACCGAGCAGTTCGGCAAATTTGGCAGCGTGTTCAGCCTCTTCAAAAGCGTAACGTTTGTAGGCTTCGGCGATTTCCGGATAACCTTCGCGCTCCGCCTGACGGCTCATCGCCAAATACATGCCGACTTCGCAGCATTCACCTTCAAAGTTGGCGCGCAGACCGGCGACCACTTCCGGATCGATTCCCTCGGTGGAGGCAACCACATGCTCACAGGCATAGCTTTTGTCACCGGTCATGGCTTTGAATTTCGCCGCCGGAGCTTTGCACTGGGGGCAGTTTGCCGGAGCTTCATCACCTTCATGGACATATCCGCAGACACCACAAACAAATTTCATAGTAACACCTCAAATTTTATAATTTTTTGACTCTTTGCCCGGGAATACTTTCCCAGTTCGCTGGATAAATTAATCTGCGAAACAGATTTTTTCAACCCTTGCCGGAAAAATTATTCAAAAATTTCTTATTCCGGTCAATTCCAAAAGTGATTTTCCCGTATCATGCAGCAAAAATGCCAGCGATACCGGTGCATTTGTCCAGCCGGTATAAATACTTGATGAACCGCCCTCGTAACAGTTGCCGCCGCCCCATGAGCCTTTTTCCATATCGTACATCCCGCGCCAGCAGCCATTGAATTCCGCTTCCGTGGAATCATCCTGTATCGAGGCGACCAAAGTCAATTGTTTATCCAGCAATTCTTTCACCGCCTGATCTTCCGGGGCAAAGAGTGAATACATCTGCAATCCGAGCAGGCTCCAGTTGAGTGTGTAGATCATATCTGCCAGAGCTTTTCCGGCAGGTGCTTCGTAATGACCGGAAGGCAAAGTTCCGCTTGCCGGATCAGCGGCATTTATCAGCAGATCACGGCTCAACCGGGCTGTTTCTTTGGCAATATCATCGTTGAATGCTTCGGCGGCGGCGACGGCTCCCATCATGGCGTAAGCATATTCACTGGTGGAAAATCCGGGCAGTTCTGCTTTGAGCCGGGTAAGGTATGCCCGGATGCCGGGCAGATATTCCGGATGACCGAATATCCGGTGAACACAGCTCAAGGCAAATACCGCAAGTCCGCCCCAGTGCGGCAGCCGCAGATTACCTGTCCAGATCTTTGCCGGATCGGTCATTTCACCTTTTGCATTGGGTTCAGTTTCCTCGATACGCTGAACAACTGCATTCAGATGACCGGCAAGGTTCTGCGCCCATTTGCCGCAATCATATTTTTTGCCCAGTTCGGGGAAGTTTTTACACAGCGCACATTGCAGAAGAATGCACCAGGAGTTATCATCCAGCCAGTGACCATCCGGAGTCAGTGCCACATCAGACCACCGCCACGCGTTGGGGAGTTTGTAATTTTCCGGGCGTTTGAGCGCACTGCGGAAATAGAGGTAATCAAGAATATTTTCTCCGGTTTTGCGACGGACGGCATCATTGGTGATCCTGCTGTAAAGCAGAAACATCACCGCAGTTTGAAAGTTGCAGTCCGACCGGCGCGATTCTACCACGAAACAATTTTTCCGCATGGTTGTGGCAGCGAATTTCTCCATGATCTCATCGCGCACAGCATCTTCCACATCGAGCGTGACCAGTCGTTCCGCCACGCCCCAGAAACCGTCTGCGGGGTACATAACTTTGGAGTTTTCAAACCACCGGATATTTTTTTCGACATTATCAATAAATTTTTTCATGTTCCAATTTTTTCATTTTTTACTTATCTCAGCCAGTGACGGTCATTTACTGTTTCATCTTCGTAATTGGTGACGATATGATTTTCGGTTGCGACATGACCATCGGCAAAAGTCACATTGATTCCGATGCCGGTGTTTTTAGATGGGGTGCCGTTGCTGAAAATCACTCCTTCTCCCGGATGGCGGTACGCCACACGGTCATGCAGAGAAGCTGTGACCGCCGCATAACCGCCTGGTCCGTCAAAGATCATATACTTGGCTGCGGCATTTTTCAATGTGGAGTCTTTGATTCCGTAAGATACTTTGTTGACCGTGGTATTACCGGTGATATTAGCGTTGGTCACATAACTGATTCCGCCTTGGCCGCCGATATAAGTATTGCTGCCGAGCCACCCCGGAGCGGTGTCAGAGGGGCAGAGGAAAACCTGAACATCTGCATCTTTCAGAGTGGGCGTGCCGTTGCTTTTGTATTTCAAAGCCGTTCCCACGTAAGGAGCCGCCAGATGTGTCCAGTACCAACCGTCACTGTTGCCGGCTCCGCGCCGCGGATACCAGCCGTCACTGTCAGTTACATACATCATAAAAGCTGTACCGAGCTGCTTGTGATTATTAACGCAACTGGCGGTTCGTCCGCGTTCCCGCGCAGAGTTGAGAGCCGGAAGCAGAATTGCTGCCAGAATTGCAATGATCGCAATAACGACCAGCAATTCGATCAAAGTAAATGAGTGTGCGGGGGACAAGGGAAAACTTTTTTTCACGGGAAAAAAAGTTTTCCCTTTCCCCCGCGCCCCCTTTCTCTTTCAAAAAAAGCGGAATTCTTTGTTGAGTTGCAACCGCACTTTTTTGTGCAAAAAAATGCCATGATGAGATAACAGTGCTTACCAATAGCTCGATCAGCGTGAACGCTGATCGAATGAAGCACGGCTCCGCCGTGTGAAGCGCAGCGTTGCTGCATGAAGCGTTTGCCTGCGGCAAACATGAAGCACTTGCTTTGCAAGTATGATGCGGCGTATTTTTGAGAGCGGCACTCTCCGTATGTTTCCGTACACATCCGTACTGATCCGTACAAATAAAGCGTTTGAAAAAATCACGGCAGAGTTGTGAGGTGACCACCGGCAACTCGATCAAAGTGAAATGTTTTTTCATTTGTTTTTCTCCTGAACTTTTTGTGTTCACCCATACTTTTGTCTGTTAACTCAATCGCACCTGCGTATTGAATCAGCCTGTTTCATTGAACCGCGTATGACAAGTTCCGGCGGGATCATTACCTTGAAATTTTTTTCTGTACCGCCAATGTACTCATCCAGCGCGGTCATCACCCGTTTTGAATCAAACCTGATACTGCTCAAACCCGGAGTAAGCCAGGTTTTGGCAATTTCAGTATTGAAGCAGCCGATAACATCCATCTGTTTACCGGGAGTAAGTTTATGCGAATTGAGCCAATGATATATTTTTATGGCATAATCATCGTGAAAAACAAAGATCCCGTCGGGCTGATATCTTTTCAGCATCTCATCCAGATCTGTCAATATTTTTTTCGGAAGTGTGATCAGATTTTCCAACCGGACCCCGCTGCCGGATAATGCCGCCATCAGACCCTGCCGCATCCGGCAGTGGTAGGTCTCTTCCGGACCGAAAGGAGGAAACTTGCAGCGTACCGATGAGTCAGGCGCAATATAGAGCAGACGTTTACGGTTATTTGCCAGCAATGCTTCTCCAGCGCATTTACCGGCTTCAAAGTAATCAAAAAGTATCTTCGCGGCAGTACTCAATTCAAAACTGCTCTCGTAGCGGTTGAAAAATATTGTTTTGCGGAAATTGGTGCGGTATTTATCGATCTCCCGGAAAGGCAGGTCATAAGAACCATCCACGATCAGTACATCTGCCGGCTGACTGAGAAAGGCACGCAGTTTTTCCATCCGTTTTTCCGGCGGCAGATCGGAAATTTCCAGAAAGAACAATTCGGCATTGCGGGTGTTACAGAAATCCTGCAACTGACTCAAGAAAAGCGGTACAATGGCATCACGACCGTGATAGAGTGTCAATACCCGGCGGATCTCCCGGGGAGATCTTTGGGTGGCACTGCTCACGAATACCCCTTTGCCGTGGACACGTACGATCAGATTTTCCTGTTCCAATTGTTCCAGCACATGATTCATGGTCAGATAGCTGATACCATAGAATTGTGCAAGTTGGCGCACCGGCATCAGACGGCTGCCTTCCGTTAGCTTTCCATCTATGATTTCCTGCTTGATCAACTCTCTTATTTCCAAGCTTTTATGCACTGTAATATCCCTCTGTATTTGTGTTTTTACAAACTGATATATATCACTTTTTGATAAATATGTTAGCATCTTAAATGTATTTTGTCAATACTTTTTTAAGATAAAAATCAAAAAAATACGTTTTTTCAGTTGAATTATCTATGCCGCAAGTAATGTCAAAGTCAGCTTCGGCGGAGATTTGAATTCACACCATGACAGTGCGGTGATCCGCCGGATGCAGGAACGTAAATTCAAAGTATTGAACGATGTCAACGGTAAAATGTTCAGTTATTCTTCCGGCAACCCTGACCGGCTGCTGGATTATCTGACCATTTATCCGGCAAATTCTGCGGACGGCAAAAATATCCGGATCGTCAATACTCAAGCCTCTGATCATCTGCCGGTTGCCGCAGATTTTATTTTCGGCAGCCTGTAATACGGCAGCCTCTGTCGCGTTCCGGACAAAAACTGTTCCCCGGGCGGGAAAAATTTTTTACGCTTTTTTATGCCGCGATTTGGGAGTATTTAAAATATCCTTCTTTTTTTTACCGTTTCTAACGATATCTGGTTTTGTATCCATAATAACTTTATGATGAAAGGGGAATTTTTATCTATGCGCTGGTCGTTGATGTTGGCAGCAGCAGTGATTTTCACTGCCGGTTGTGATAAGAAAGTGGTAAAAACCGGGGAAAAAACCACCCGGGTGCATGTTTCAAAGATGGAAAAACGGTTGTTTCAGGAGCGCATACCTCTGCAGGGAACCGTACAACCGGTGGAGTTCGCCGTGATTTCCGCCAAAATCAGCGGTACTCTGGAAAAACTTGAGGCATCTGAAGGACAGAAGATCAAAAAAGGCGGTATGCTTTTCGGTATCGACCGGCAGATTTTGAAAAATCAGGTCGTAGTCAAAAAAGATGAGATCAAAGTCCGCGAAGCCGCTCTTGACAGTGCGCGCATCGCTCTGGATGTCGCCCGGATAAATCTGGATGTCGCCAGAAACGATCTGCAGATTTCCAACATCAACTCCGAGCAGTCCAAGCGTGATTTTGAACGCGCCGACAACCTGAAAAAGACTAAAGCTATCAGCGATTCCAGTTGGGAAAGTGCCGATACCGATTTCAAAAAAGCACAAATGGCAGTGAAAAGTGCCGCTGCCGCCGTAAACAACGCAGAAGCATCCGTCCGCAACGCTGAAGCATCTGTCCGCAATGCCGAAGCGCAGCTCAAACAGGCACAGAGCAATCTGGCCATCGCTGAAAAAAATCTGGAAGACTCCGCCATTGCCGCTCCCTTTGACTGCGTGGTCTTTGAAACTTACGTCGAGGAAAACGAGTTCGTTTCCACCGGGCAGAAGATCCTCAAACTGGAAAATCAGGACTCTCTGGAAGTGGTTTGTTTCCTGAGTGCGGTTTACTACAACCGTCTTGTTCCCGGTAAAACCGCTGTGGATTTCATCGATCGCAGCGGCAAAGTTACCGCCCGCAGTCAAATAACCTACAAAGCTCCCGGTGTCGATCCCGAAAGCCGTACTTTTAAAATCAAAATCGCCGTACCCAAAGAAACTCAACTGGTCAGCGGTATGCTCTGTGAACTGAATATCATCCTTACTGAACGCGAGGGATTCGGTCTGCCGGAAGCCGCCGTGCTGCTCCGTTCCGGAAACAAGATGATAGCCTACACTGTCAACGATCAGAAACGCGCCGAAAGCGTGGATATCCGGCGCGGCATCATCGATGAAGGCTACGCGGAGATCCTCAATGCCAAAGAGTTGGCGGATAAACGCTTCGTCGTTGCCGGTCAAACCTTTATCAACAACGGTTCACTGCTCGTTGAAGCACAGACGGAGAATAAATAATGGGTATCGCCAGCTTATCTGTCCGCCGTCCCATCGCCATGACCGCACTGATAATTGTGCTGGTCATGATCGGTGCGTCGCTTTACGAAAAAATCAGTATCGACCTGCTGCCGAGCATGGAGATACCGACCGTACTGGTGCGCTGTGAATACCAGGGCGCAAGTCCGTCGGAGATCGAGGTGGAGGTCATCCGCCGTATCGAGGATGCCGTTTCCAGTCTGGACGGTATCCGCCACGTCACCAGTGTCGCTATGGAAGATCAGGCGCAGATCCAGCTTGAGTTCAACATGGGAACCAACGTTGACGTCGCCGCCACCGATATCCGGGAGGCCCTCAACCGCATCCGCGAAGATCTGCCAGACGGTGCCAAAGAACCAACCATCCGCAAGATCGACACCAATGCCACCACCGTTATTCAGGCGTTCCTCGTCGGTGACCGTACCCAGGATGACCTTTACGACTACGCCGATGACGTGATCGCCGACCGTATCGCTTCCGTTGCCGGTGTCGGTGAGGTGCGCGTTTACGGTGCCAACGAAATGCAGATCCACGTACTGCTTGACCGTGCAAAACTTACCGCGATGAATATCGATATCGCCACTATCGTCAATAAACTGGAAAGCAACAACGTCCGCAAACCTCTGGGCCGTATCCAAATCGATAAGATGGAAAAGAACGTCACTTTTTCCGGTGACTACAAAGACCTTGAAGAGATCCGCAATCTGGAGATCGGCTCATTCAAAGACAAGCGCATCTATCTGCGCGACATCGCCGAAGTCAAACTCATGAGCCGCGAAGTACGCAGTAAAGCCTTCGTCAACGGCAAACCTGCGGCAACTTTCAACATCGTCAAAAAAGGTGATGCCAACGCCATTGAAGTTATCAAAGGTGTACGCAAAAAATTTGATGAAATGATCCGCAAAGGTGAACTGCCCACCGGTATGGAGCTGGTCTGGTTCAAAGATTCCGGCGAATTCATCCAGTCTTCAGTGGATGATGCGTGGAGCAGTATTCTCACCGGTATCATCCTGACTGCGGTATTGCTCTTTCTCTTTCTCCACGAGCCGCGTTCAACTTTTATCGTAATGATCTCCATGCCGATCTCGGTGATCGTGACCTTTGCTGCCATGGCGTATCTGGATTATTCATTCAACATCATGACACTGCTCTCTCTGGGCTGTTCAGTCGGTGTGCTGGTGACCAACTCCATCGTGGTGATCGAAAACATTTTCAAGCACATCAAGCGCAAAGAGGATATCAAAACCGCTGCCGAAAAGGGTACCGGCGAAGTCATCGCCGCCGTTTCCGCCAGTGCTTTGACCAATGTGGTGGTCTTCGTTCCGGTGATGATGATGACCACGCGTATCGGCAGTATGATGGTTCCTTTTGCGGGGGTGATGGTCGCCGCAACACTGGTTTCGCTCTTTGTAAGTTTCACGCTGACCCCGATCCTCGCTTCGGTACTTTTGAAAGCGGATACCGGGGAGGAGAAGAAAAAGACCCTTCTGGACAAGTTCTTTATTCCATGGGACATCGGTTACGATTGGCTTTGCCGGGTATTTGACAGAAGTATCCGGTTCATTTCCCGTCATCCCGGAGCGTTTCTGGTTGTGATCGTAATCATTTCTGTGGCGATCTGGCAGTTTGTAATGCCGCGGGTTGGACTTTCATTTCTGCCGTACTGTGACCAGGGCGAGATCCGGATCAAATTTGAGTTTCCGACCTCCTACAATCTGGCGACCACCGAAAAACTGATTCAGGAAGCCGCCGGCAAGCTGAACAAAAAGTTCGGCAAAGAAGGGGAAAACTTCATCGTCGGCATGTCGGTATCCATCGGTACATCCAACTCCAGCCGCGGTCAGGTTGGTACAGCGGTCTATCTGGGACAGATCAATATCAAAACCACCGGCAAAAATGAGCGGCCGGAAACCATTTACGATCTGCAGGCAAAGATCCGTAAAGAATTGGAATATCTGGACAACTGCCTGATAACGCTTTCCATTCCCGCTACTTTCGGCGGCAGCGGTGCCGAGATCCGCTGCGTGATCAACGGTCAGGATCTGGAGGTGTTGGAACAGGCGGAACAGAAGGTTATGGAAACTCTGCCCATGTCCGGTATGGTACGCGACCTTGACTCCTCGCGCCGTGAACGCAAAGTCAATATCAACATCGTTCCCGACCGCACCATTCTGCAGAATCTGGGCATGTCAGCCGAACAGCTCTACCGCTATATGCTCGGCTCACTGGACGGTATTGAAGTCGGAGACTACCGCGACGGTTCGCGGACTTACGATATTCGTGTGAAAAACGCCAAAGAGGATGGCGAGGCACAGCTCCGCAAGACCGCTCCGGCACTCAAAGACAACAATCCGTTGAGCGCGGAAGTGCTTGCGGAAATTTCCGAAGAGGCCCGCCCGGTGGTCATCAACCGTTACGATAAAGTGCGTACCATGTGGCTCTATGCCAACACTGCCCCCGGTCAGGCTCTGGGACCGGTTTCCAAAAAGATCGAAGAAACTGTGTTGAGTGTTCTGCCGCCCGGATACAATGTCCGTATGAGCGGCAGCGTGGAAATGATGAACGAAACCTCCAAAGAGTTCATCCGGGTCATCCTGCTGGCATCACTGCTCACTTATTTGCTCATTGCCGGTATCATGGAGTCATGGCTGAAACCGCTGCTGATCATGTTCACAGTGCCGTTGGGGTTCCTCGGTATGTATGCCACACTCTTCTGCTTCGGCATGTCCATGTCCATGATGGGGCTGCTTGGCGGCGTGATGATGATCGGTATCGTGGTGAACAACGCGATCCTGATAATGGACGAATGCAGTGTACAGATCGCTGCCGGGGTACATCCTTTCAAGGCGATGCAGATCGCTGCCAGTGAGAAGTTCCGTCCCATCGTCATGACCAGTATCGCGGCAGTGGCAGGTATGCTGCCGATGGCATTCGGGACGGGACTTGGTTCCGAACTGCGCGCCAGCTGCGGTGTCGGTGTAGTCGGCGGACTGACGATCTCGGCACTGCTTACGCTCTACGTTATCCCGGCACTCTATTTCCTCTTTATCAAACCCGAAGGTGAAAAGAATATTTTGCAAAAGATAGCATCAATATTTAAGAAAAAAGCTTGATTTTGTTCAACTGACAATGTATCTTATCTTACGTGGCAATCGTGAATACGGTTGCCGTGTTTTCATATCGGGGAAATCATAATGAGACTTTTCAGCTTAAAACGGAAACAATCCTATCAGGTGGATATGTGTCATGGTCCGCTGCTGTGGCAGATCATCCGCTTTACCATCCCGCTGATCATATCCGGTGTACTGCAGATGCTCTTCCACTCTGCAGACTTGATCGTCATCGGGCAGCTGACCTCGGAAAAAGCTCTGGCGGCAGTCGGAGCTACCGGTTCACTGACCATGCTGCTGATAAATATTTTTATCGGATTATCCATCGGAACCAACGTACTGGTGGCACGGTATCTCGGGAAAAACAGCCGGAAAGACACCTCGCGGACTGTCCATACCGCGATCATGACCAGTCTCTTCGGCGGAGCTTTTCTGGCGGCTGCCGGTATCACGCTTGCCAAACCGATGCTGAAACTGATGGGAACTCCGGAAGATATTCTGGATATGTCAGCTCTTTACATGTGGGTGTACTTCGGCGGTATGCCCGCGGTGATGCTTTACAACTTCGGCAGTGCGGTTCTGCGGGCGATGGGCGACACGACCAGGCCGTTTTATTTTCTGCTTTTTTCCGGTATAATCAACGTACTGCTCAACTTATTTTTCGTCATTGTCTTTCACTGGGATGTCGCAGGTGTGGCGGCGGCGACGGTGATTTCACAGGCGATTGCCGGAGTGCTGGTTTTGCGGGTGCTGTATAAAATGCGCGGTCCCTGCCGGTTCAAATGGCAGAATTTGCGTTTCAAATGGAAAAATATGCGCGAACTGCTCTGGATCGGAGTTCCGGCGGGTTTTCAGGCATCATGCTTTTCGCTTTCCAATATTCTCATACAGTCGGCACTCAATACTTTCGGCAGTGCTGCTATCGCCGGATTGACCGCCGGAGGAACTCTGGAAATGCTCAGTTACGTTGCTCAGGGCGCGATCGGTCAGACAGTAGTAAGTTTTGTCGGTCAGAATCACGGCGCCAAGAACTTTGACCGGATGAAGAAAAGTATCATCATCTGTGTCGGTTTCGCGGCGTGCTGTGCTTTGGTGGTGGAAACGACACTTTTGACATTCAGCAGACCGCTGCTGTCGGTGTTTAACACCAATCCGGAAGTGATTGCATTCGGAGTGCGGCGGTTATGGTGTACGCTGCCGTTACTCTTCATCTGCTCCTCGATGGATGTGATGACCGGAGCTTTGCGCGGTATGGGACACTCCGTTGCGCCGACCGGGATCACTCTGACATGTATTTGCGCCCTGCGCGTAGTCTGGCTTTACACGGTATTTGCCTGGTATCCGACACTGGAAGTGGTACTGCTGAGCTACCCGGTGACCTGGGTGCTGAATGCTGCCGGAGTGGGGATACTGCTGGTAGTGACATTCCGCAAAGAAAAGCGCAAATGCCTCGCCGAAGCTGCTGCGGCACAAGCATGATATCATTACCAAAAAGCTCTGTTCCCAATATAGGTTGACAACATATTGCGCACACAAGTTGTGGAGGGTGTTCGCAGCGTTCAGTTTGCTTGAGGGGTGGGACACTGCGTTTCCCTCCCCTCAAACTCCCCACCCTCAAGGGGCTTCCCGTGACTGTTGCGGGGCATTGGGTTCTTCCATTAAGTTATTGCGCCTGCGCTCCCGGGGCGAGTGCCTTTGGCACTCTTTCCGGTCGCTCGCGGCTTATTGCTCGTCCTCCGCTCATCCTCGCGACATTTGTCGCATCGGCTTTGCTCGCATGGAAATGCTCGCAAAGTACATTCGCATGCGGACTGCGCGCTCGGCGGCAACCGCCTCGCACCCGTGCGTTGAACGTTCCACGGAGGGCATCAACCAATATCGGGAACAGTGCCTTTGGCACTCTTTCCGGTCGCTCGCGGCTTATTGCTCGTCCTCCGCTCATCCTCGCGACATTTGTCGCATCGGCTTTGCTCGCATGGAAATGCTCGCAAAGTACATTCGCATGCGGACTGCGCGCTCGGCGGCAACCGCCTCGCACCCGTGCGTTGAACGTTCCACGGAGGGCATCAACCAATATCGGGAACAGTT
>SUWK01000033.1 GCA_015061525.1 Lentisphaerota bacterium | reverse complement strand
TCTTGAGGGAGGGGAGTTTGAGGGGAGGGAAACGCAGTGTCCCGCCCCTCAAGCAAACTGAACGCTGCGAACACCCTCCACAACTTGTGTGCGCAATATGTTGTCAACCTATATTGGGAACAGAGCTTTGCCGGTATTGATACGGTATCCGGCGGGAAACAGTCATTTCCCAATGATTTCAATTACCTGTTCTGCAAAAACTGAAAAACAAGAACTGTTTCAAACCGGACTAATGAGACTGTAACGATTCACTTATCAACTTTCCGCTCTTCCCAGCCGATAAGATTGCCTTTTACGGAGTCAAAATTCACTCCGACGATCCAGATATCACGCTTATCCAGCAGATATTTCCGGAAATATTCTTTCTTTTGGATCTGTTCCAAAGCAGAGGGATCGTTATCCATTTTGAATTCAAAGAGATAGATCGCATTATCCACCTGCACCACCGCATCGATCCTGCCGTCATTGGTGGTCGATTCCGCTTCAATATACAGCCCCAGCAAGCGGAACATGGAAAAGAAGATCGCCTGAAAATACGCTTCATGCTTCTTATGCACCGGATACGGGATCCCGGCGAAGAAAACTTCCATGATCTTGCGGAGTTTTTTCAAATCGCCTTTCAGTAAGGAGGTCGCCATTTCAGCGGCGAACTGCACCGTGCCGGTCTGGGTTTTTCCGGCATAACTGTTCAAAATATACGAACTGAATGCCCCGGCAACTTCCCGGTTCGGGAAATCCAGAAAATACCAGGTCTGACCGAAACGTTCCTCCGTTCCTTTAATGGTGACATATCCGGTTTGCAGCAGCAGCGTCAATGGGTCAAGATTGTCGAGCTCGAATGCGCTGAAGGCCACTTCCGGAACCGGTTCATTAAGAGCGGATTGGAAATCAAAATCCTTCTGTTTGGTCAACTCCAGCAGAAATGAGGGTGTGCCGGTGGAAAACCAGTAGTTGTTGAATTCACCGCCGGATTCAAGGAACTTGGCAAAAGATACCGGATTGTAAACGGTTTTTGCGTTTTTGTGGAAACGGTAACCGTTGTACCACTCTTTGATTTTTGACTTGAATGATGCCAAATCCTGTTCACCACCAACAGCTTCGATACGGTCACCGAAGTTGGCTTCCAATTCTTCCTGCGTGTAGCCGAACATGGTCGCATACCGGGCATCCATGGTGATATCAGTAAGGTTGTTCAAATCGGAAAAGAGCGAAACGTGACTGAATTTGCTCACTCCTGTGACAAAGAGGAAACGCTCCTTGTCATTGCGGTCTTTAAGCACACTGTAAAAACCTTTGAGACACCTCTGGATATTGGCAATTTCCGGATTGGTAATATTATCCAGAATGGGTTTGTCGTACTCATCGACCAGAATGACAACCTTATTTTTTTTGGCAAGCCGGTCGATCAGATCACCGAAACAGAGTGCGGGGGTGGAACCGGAAACCTCCATACTGTATTCAGCGGCGATTCTTTTTATTTTTTCCGTCAGATAATCCGGCAGTTCCTTCATCGCATCGGAAGTGACATTGTAATCACCGAAACTCAAGTGGATAACCGGATGGATTTTCCAGTCGTATGGCTTATCGTAAAGAGCAAGACCTTTGAAAAGCTCTTTTTTGCCCTCAAAGACCGCTTTCAAGGTGGACACGGTCAAAGATTTACCGAAGCGGCGGGGACGGGAAAGAAAATACATTGCACTGGCAGGTTCAATCAACTGCCAAATGTATTCGGTCTTATCCACATAGAGAAAATTTCCCCGTATCAAATTTTCAAAACTGTATACGCTTGCAGTAATATTTTTCATTGTTCTCACTCCTGTTTATGTAATATACACTATACAGACAATGATTTCAATTACCTGTTCTGCAAAAACTGAAAAAACCGGCAAAGAACTCCGCGAAGTCCATTCCGGTATTTATATTGAATATCTGCTTTCAAAAAGACACAAAAAGACCGGATCTTTTGATCCGGCCTTTTGAATTTTTGACTGATGTCAAACTGTCGATCAGTCGTGCGCGTTCGGCGCAACGTCACCGCTCAGGTAACCGGTATTTTCACGGGTATACCATTTTTCAGCGGCATAGCCTTTGACGTGACCGTCAGCATACAGGATGTTACCATAGGATTCATGGTTGGCTTTGGCAGCGGAGGTTCCGGCGGTACCGTCACCAGTCATATCAGCGGAAACGGCAGAAGCACTGCTGTACTGCGGGCTGACGTAGATGTAGGTGTAGGACAGCTGACCAAGAGCCTTTTTGTCGGTGGTGGCGGCATAAGTCAGAGTCGCAGTACCTTCACCGGCGGTAGCGGTGCTGGAGGGGCAGACATAGACTTTGTGGTCGGTCAGGTGGCCCTGCAGACGCAGAGATTCCAGAGCAACAGCGGCACCGGCTTCGTTAAAAGTGATGTCTTTAGCAGTACCGTTCCAGCTGACTACGCCGTGGGGACGGAGCTGGCCTTTGGAACCCTGAGAGTACATTTCCAGAGCGGTTCCGATCTGTTTCATATTGTTGGTGCAGCTTCCGCGACGGCCGCTCTCACGAGCGCGCTGAAGGGCAGGCAGCAGGATGGCGGCCAAGATGGCGATGATCGCGATCACGACCAGCAGTTCGATAAGAGTGAATCCACGACTCTTTTTCATTTTTTGTTTTTCCTTTCTTTTGTTTTTGATAAGCGGAACTCCCGCTAATTTTTTCGGTGTATCACCGTATTCGCTAAAACATATTTTACACAAGAAAACGGTAAAACGCAAACGTTTATTGACATTCAGTCGGCGATTATTGCCAAAATCTCACATTGTGATATTACAGGGTAATAAAATATTGTCTCCACACATCCGTAAATCAGTTGCCGTTTTCCTCTGCCGGAGCTGCCGGACGGCTCCAGACCCGCGGCGGAGGTGCGACCTCTTTGGGCTTTATCCGGAACCGTCTGGCTCCGAGCAGACTCTCGATTTGCTCAAGCATCTTCATACTGACACACAAACCGTCCATTCCCGATTCCACGAACACCGTTTCCTTTTCATTGACTATGCAGAGGATCAACCGCACACCATGGTATCCTGACACGCAGTTCTTCCGGCACAATGATGCCAGTTTTTTCAACGTATCCGGCTGCAGTTCTTTTTCATATATGTGCAGATACAACTCTTCAGAATAAAGCTGCGGCGCCTGATCAAGCATATGCAGTTTTTCCACCACCAGCCGGGGACGTTCACCCTCTTCATTGCATCTGGCGGTGACCTCCATGATCACCTGGCTGCCGGTTTCCAGCACGATACCGTCTTTTTTCAGCGACTCCAGCATCCTGTCATAAAGCATCACTTCACAGTTCGCCTCAAGATCCTCCAACAGCATTATACCGAAAGGTTTCTGCGTCTTTTTACTGATCTTCACCGTATAACCGGAAACCATCCCCGCCAGCCGCAGCGACATATTGGGCAAGTGACCTTTAAGCATTTGTTCATTGAATGATTCCAGCTTCGCCAGCGATGAGGCAAAAGTTTTAAGGATGTGCGATTTCGGCTGCAGCGGATGTCCGGAAACATAGAACCCGAGCAGATCTTTTTCACCTTTGAGCAGATCCAGCCACTCAAACTCCGGGATATCCGGTATCGGCACTCCGGTCTCCATCACCGGATCATCGTCACCGAAGAGATCGAAAAGTGACCCCTGACCGCTGGCTTTGTCTTTAGCCTGCTGAATGGCAAACGCCATCATCGGCTCCGCCACGGCAAGTATCTGGGAACGGCGCAGCCCCAGTGTATCAAAAGCTCCGGAACGGGTAAGAAACTCCATCATC
The DNA here is from genome assembly GCA_015061525.1 of Lentisphaerota bacterium. GTDB lineage: Bacteria > Verrucomicrobiota > Lentisphaeria > Victivallales > Victivallaceae > UBA1784. The sequence goes on along the minus strand of SUWK01000033.1, from coordinate 22,020 downwards.
CGGGAGTTGATATACGCACCGCACCGCTCACAGAAGTCAAGAAAACTGGTGAACGGCCCGTCAGCTTTTCTGCTGGCGATGATCTTGCTTGCCGCCGCTTCTCCGCAGCCTTTGATCGCGCCCAGACCGAAACGGATGCGTCCTTTATCAACAGAAAAGAGAATATTGCTGCTGTTCACATCCGGCGGCAGTATCTCAATACCCATATCCCGGCATTCGTTGATGAAGAACGCCAGTTTTTCGGCGTTTTCAATTTCACCGGTCAGCACCGCCGCCATAAATTCCACCGGATAATTCGCCTTGAGATACGCCGTCTGATAAGATACCACCCCGTAAGCTGCGGAGTGGGATTTGTTGAAACCGTATCCGGCAAAAATCTTGATCTTTTCCCAGATCTGATCTGCCAGATCGGCGTCGATATCGCTCGCCTCTTTGCAGCCGGTGATGAATTTTTCCCGCTGCTGTTTCATCACATCTTCTTTCTTCTTGCCGATGGCACGACGGAGAATATCCGCTCCGCCCAGACTGAATCCGGCAAGTGCCTGCACCACCTGCATGATCTGCTCCTGATAGACCATGATACCGTAAGTTTCTTTGAGGATCGGTTCCATTTTCGGGTGATCGTAGATGGTCACTTCCTCATTCTTCTTACGGGCGATGTACTGCGGAATAAACTGCATCGGACCGGGACGGTAAAGTGCGACCAGAGCGATGATGTGTTCGATAGTTTCCACGCCGAGGTTGCGGCAGAGATCCTGCATACCGCCGGACTCCAACTGGAACACCCCCACGGTATCGCCCCGCTGCAGCATCGCGTATGTTTTAGGATCATCCAGCGGCAGACGGGAAAGATTGATATCCACACCGTGCTGTTCTTTTATCATATCCAGCGCATTACGGATGATAGTCAATGTTCTCAACCCGAGGAAGTCCATTTTCAGCAGTCCCAGATTCTCGCACGGCTCTTTGGGGTACTGCACAACCATATCCCCGGTGGCACTGCGCGAAAGCGGAACCAGATTATCCAGCTGCTGGTCACCGATGATGACACCGGCTGCATGCACACCGGTCTGCCGGTTCAATCCCTCAAGGATTTTGGCAAAATTGAATACCTGCGCCACGCGGGGATCAGTATTGATCAATTCCGCGATCTCTTTGGACTGCTCGATCGCCTTGGGAATGGTCATTTTGAGATCTTCGGGGATCATCTTGGTAAGTTTGTTGCCCTCTTCAAAGGAAAAATCCAGCACCCGCGCCACATCTTTGACCACCGCTTTGGCTTTGAGCTGACCATAAGTACAGATCTGGGCGACGTTGTCAAATCCGTATTTCTGACGCACATATTCAATAACCTCCGCACGCCGTTTTTCACAGAAGTCGATATCGAAGTCCGGCGGACTGACACGTTCCGGATTGAGGAACCGCTCAAAGAGCAGGTCATACCGCAGCGGATCGATATCGGTTATCAGCATCAGATACGCCACCACACTGCCAGCACCGGATCCACGCCCCGGTCCGACCGGGATACCGTGTTCCTTGCCCCAGCGGATAAAGTCGGAAACCACCATAAAGTAACTGCAGAACCCGGTCTTTTCAATCACATCAAGTTCGTAATTGAGGCGATCCATGATCTGTTTCTGCTTTTCCGTAAGCTCCATGCCCTCGGTGTAGGTAAAATCATAGCGCATTTCCATATTGCCGCAGCAGACATCGAAAAGCACCTTGCGGTCAGCCTCTTTGCCGTTGGGCATATAAAATACCGGATAGTGGTTGGTTTTGTAGTCGAACTGCACCGGATCAGCAGCACAGCGGTCACAGATCAGTTTGGTATTGCTGAGCGCGTCAGGGATATTGCGGAAAAGCGACTCCATCTCTTCAGGTGATTTGAAGTAAAATTCCTGCGTCGGGAACCGGAAATGTTTGTCATTATTGAGTTTATCACCGGTCTGAATACAGAGCATGATCTCGTGTGCCTCGGCATCTTCCCGGCGCATGTAGTGGACGTCATTGGTCGCCACCAGCGGGATATTGCGGCTGCGGGCAAGTTCGATAAGTTTGGGGTTGACCTCTTTTTCCTCGGGCATATTGTGATCCATCAGCTCGATGAAAAAGTTTTCCGGACCGAATATTTCCAGATAGTCATCCAGAGATTTATTCGCACCGGCTATATCGCCGATGGAAAGTTTGCGTGGAATTTCACCGGCAATGCAGGCAGAAAGCGCAATGATACCCTCGTGGTATTGAGCGAGCAGCTGTTTGTCACAGCGTGCTTTGTAATACAAACCGCTGCGCCACGACTCACTCATGATCTTGCAGAGGTTGTGGTAGCCTTTCTGATTTTCCGCCAACAGCACGAGGTGGAAACCTTTGATGAAATCCACCGTCGGATTGCGATCCTGCCGGGTGGTAGGCGAAACGTATGCCTCCACACCGATGATCGGAGTGAGATTTTCGGCGGTGAGTTTCTTATGGAACTCCTCCGTACCGCCCATATATCCGTGATCGGTAATGGCGATACCGGGCATCTCCATCTCTTTCGCCATTTTGATCAAACCGGAAGCGGTACACGCCCCGTCAAGCATACTGTAGTGGGTGTGCAAGTGCAAGTGGACAAAATCTGCCATGATCTGATCCCCCCTTTACCGATCAGTTTTTAAGACTCTGCAGCGGAGCCGGGATCCTGCCGCCGCGCCGGATCATTACTGACGGAGAGTAACGGGAAACCGGAATCACCGGAGCCTCACCGAGCAATCCGCCGAAAGATATCATATCTCCGGCTTTTCCGGCCGGGATCAAACGGACGGCAGTAGTCTTGGTATTGACCACACCAATGGCAATCTCGTCGGCGATGATACCGGAAATGACATCTGCGGCAGTGTCACCGGGAATGGCGATCATATCCAGACCGACGGAACAGACCGCTGTCATAGCTTCAAGTTTTTCCAGCGAAAGCGCGCCGCATCTGGCAGCGTCGATCATCCCGGCATCCTCGGAAACCGGGATGAACGCTCCGGAAAGACCGCCGACGTGGCTGGATGCCATTACACCGCCTTTTTTCACCGCATCATTGAGCATGGCAAGCGCGGCAGTCGTTCCCGGGCAGCCGCACTTTTCCAAACCGATGGATTCAAGGATGTAAGCCACCGAGTCACCGACCGCCGGAGTCGGAGCGAGCGAAAGATCGACGATACCGAACGGCACATTGAGTCTTTCACTGGCAAGTCCGGCAACCAACTGCCCGACACGGGTGATCTTGAATGCGGTGCGCTTGATGATCTCAGCAACTTCTGTAAGATTGCAGTTACTTCCGGCACGGCGGATAGCGGAAGCGACCACCCCGGGACCGGAAACGCCGACGTTGATGACGGTTTCCGGTTCGCCGATGCCGTGAAAAGCTCCTGCCATGAACGGGTTGTCCTCCGGCACATTGGCAAACACCACCAGTTTGGCGCAGCCGATGGCGGAATTTTCTTTCGTAAGTTCGGCAGTTTCCCGGATCGTTTCACCCATCAGAGCTACAGCATCCATATTGATACCGGCTTTGGTGGAAGCGACGTTGACCGAGGAGCAGAGACGGCTGGTGGCAGCCAGAGCTTCAGGAATAGCGGAAATAAGCGTGCGGCTGCCGTTGGTAAAACCTTTCTGTACCAAAGCACTGTAACCGCCGATGAAGTTGATGCCCAGTTCCGCTGCGGCACGGTCGAGAGTGCGGGCGATATTCAATGCACCGTCGCGGGAAACTCCGCCGCACATCAAAGCGACCGGGGTGACGGAAACGCGTTTGTTGATAATGGGGATACCGTACTCTTTTTCGATATCGTCACCGGTTTTGACCAAATTGCCGGCATGATGCATGATCTTGTCGTAAATTTTGCTGCAGAGGCGTTTTTCATCGTCGCACTGACAATCGAAAAGGGATATTCCCATGGTGATCGTACGGATATCCAGACACTCCTGCCGGATCATATTGATCGTTTCAAAAATATCACTGTTGACAGGCATGTGGAACTCTCCTCAAATACGGTGCATGGCGTTGAAAATATCTTCGTGCATGGTGTGGATCTCCAGATGGTTCTGTTTGCCAAGCTCACTCATGCGGTCAACGAAAACGGTGAATCCGGCATTGATCCGGCTGATCTCCACCACCATGATCATCGAAAAATACTCCTGCAGCACAGTCTGGGAAATATCAACGATATTCACATCAAATTCGGCACAGACACTGCTGACTTTGGCGATGATGCCGACGGCATCGCATCCGGTAACACTGACAACTGCTTTCATAAAAAATCCACCCTTTTGTTACTGATTTGCATGTACACTCTTAAATATAACTCCGCAGTACCGTTTTTACAAGGCAAGAGCAGCGGCAAAAAGGCTCAATGAGTTATCACGCGCCCCCATGATGACGATCACATCACCGTTTCCGGCATCTGCCAGCAGAGATGTTTTGAGCGTTTCCCGGTCGGGCATAACCAGAAAACGCCCGGGATCAGCGGACAAACTCCGCCACTTTGCCGCGACCTCATCGGCATGGGGGGAAAAGCTGGAACTTCCCCCGGCATAGAAGGGTTCGAGGAGGATGAAACGGTCTTCATGGCGCAGAAATTTTTCCAGCTGTTCAAAAAGCTCATCCGCCATAAAACCGAAAGGTTTGTACCCGTGCGGCTGAAAAACGGCGAATACTCTGCCCGGCACACTCTCGCGCATACCGGAAAGACAGGAGATGATCTTTTCCGGATTGTGAGCGTAATCATCATAAACTTTTGCCCCTGCCGGAGTTTTTCCGGCGTAATCATTGCGCCGCCACACCCCGTCAAATTCAGAAAGAGCAGCCAGAACTCCGGCATCTTCAAACCCCAGCATTTCCGCAAGCGCACGGATCGCCAGAGCATTGAGCGCAACATGCCTGCCCGATGCCGGCAAAGCGAGGAGTGCCCCATCGGCAAAACACGCCTGCGGAACACTGCCGGGCCGATACTCTGCCAAAGTATAACGCTTCTCCCCCTGTCCGGGAGCATCATCAAATATTCTGACATCCAAAGTTCCGGGGAAATCGTACTGCAGAGCTTCTGCGACCTGACGGGAGATCACCGCACCTTTGCGGATATTGCGGAGAAATCCGGCAAAGACCCTGGTCAGCTCCTCTTTATCATAATGATCTGTTCCCAGATTGAGGATCACTGCATAATCTGCCCCGTAAGCCAGCAGACTTTTGTCGCTTTCATCAGCTTCAAAGACCAGATAATCCCCCTTCCCGGCACGAAAGTTACCGGCATTTTCCGCACTGCGGTAACGTTTGGAAAGCGCACCGGAGATCATCACCGGATCACCGCCGAGCCGTTCTAAAGTTTCGGTGATGTAGGCGGTCACGGAACTTTTGCCGCAGCTGCCGGTAACAGCGATGGAAGTCCGGTCAAATTTATCCAGCAGCAACCGCAAAAACTCCGACCGGTGCAGACGGGGAATATCTCCGGATGCCAGAAAATCCGGATTATCCTCTTCAATAGCAGTACTGTAAACCAGCGCATCCGGCAGATCGTAACCTGCGGCAAAACGGGAACCATCCTGCGCCGTGACGGTGACACCGGAGGCTTTCAAAGCGTTAATCAGAGGAGCATTTTCCACCTTTTCCGCGCCGCGGTCACTGCCGCTGACCCGATACCCGCAGGCGGCAGCTCCGGCGGCCAGCGCACTCATGCCGATACCGCCGACACCGACAAAATGAAAGGAGGAAAGAGTGTTTTCACTGTTTTTCATCGTTTTTTATCTCCGGAAAGTGTGATTTTCATTTGCATAAAAGTTCTTTTCATACTATACTAAATAAATGGTGATTTTTCAAGACGGAAAAGTATGAATATTAATTTTGCACAGTTGGAAACAGCCGGAGAAAGCAGCATCGGCCCGGTACGGCATCATAATGAGGACAGTTTCCTCATCTGCACCCCTCCCGGGGGGTCAGCAGTGCTGGCGGCAGTTGCCGACGGCATCGGCGGTCACAGCCGCGGCGAAGTGGCAAGCTATATCTGCTGCCGGGAAATGGCGGCGGCGGCACGACGCGTACCCAGTGAAAAATGGGATGCGGAGTTTCTCAAAGAAACGCTTCTTCATGCCAACGCACAGATATTTGACTTCAATTACAGCAACCGGCGTCTGAAACCGATGGGGTGTACCGTAGCGGCAGCAGTTTTTTTCAAAGATAAAGTCATCTGTGCTTCTGCCGGTGACAGCCGGATATATGAATTTGCCAGATGTGCCGGTAAAAATCCGCTGCGCCAGTTGACGACCGACCACCGCCCGGAGGGTTATGATGAATTGCTGCGCGAGGGTCATCTGCAGCATATAAGTCTGGTTTCAAAATCACTGGGCACTGCCAAATATCTGGAACTTGACATACAGGAGTTCGCCCGTCCGGAAAATGCCCGGTATCTGCTGTGTTCCGACGGACTTTACAACCGGCAGCCCAATCAGGTTTTTTCAGGAGTGCTGGGCAGCGGTGCCGGAGCCAGAGAGGCGGCGGGGCAGCTGCTGCGCGGTGCGCTGCTTTCAGGCGAAAGAGATAATATCACCGTGATATGTGCAATACCGGCATCAAACAGTGAAAGTGACAAATAATGGCTCTTCTTGAAGTAAAAGATCTTTCAGTCCGCTACAAAGTCCGGACTCCGTGGTTCCGTAAACAGCGGTACTTATACGCCGTCAACAACATCTCATTCACTCTTGACCGGGGTGAAACTGTCGGTCTGGTCGGGGAATCCGGCTGCGGCAAAAGCACCCTCGGCAAAGCTCTGGTCAGACTGGAAACTCCCTGTTCCGGACAGATCCTGCTGGACGGTGAAGACCTCGCCGCTGCCACAGGCAGAAAACTTTTGCAGATGCGCAAACACTTTCAGATGATCTTTCAAGATCCCTACGGCTCGCTCAACCCGAGGCTGACAATCTTTTCCACGCTGGATGAGATCATCAGTCTGCACCGCAAAATGCCGCTGGAACTCCGGCAGAGAAAAGCTGCAGAACTTCTGGAAATGGTCGGACTTTCTTCAGACGCGCTGTTCCGTTATCCGCACCAGTTCTCCGGCGGCCAGCGTCAACGTATCGGCATCGCCCGTGCCCTCGCCGCCGAACCGGATTTTATCGTTGCCGACGAACCGGTTTCCGCCCTGGATGTAAGTGTACAGGCAGCGATAGTCAATCTTTTACAGGATATCCAGCAAAAAAGCAATACCGCGATCCTCTTCATCGCTCACGATCTGGCGGTGGTGGAGCATATTTCGGCAAGGATAATGGTCATGTATCTGGGAAATATCGTTGAATGTGCCGCCTCTGCAGAACTGGTATCTTCTCCGCATCACCCGTATACCGAGGCACTGCTTTCTGCGGTACCGACTCCGGAAGGCGGTTTGAGTGACCGTATCCGCCTGACCGGTGATGTACCCTCTCCGCTATCTCCGCCGCCGGGGTGTCCGTTCCATGAACGCTGCCCCTATGCAAAAGAGCGGTGCCGTCTGGAAAAACCGGAACTCAAAACCGATCCGGAAACGTTACGTGCATGTGCGTGCCACTACCCGCGCTGACCGGTTTCACGGAGTTTTCATGATCGACACGCAGTGATCCGGCGTGATGATGTAATGATCCAGCAGGGTAATACCAACACTGCCGAACAGATATTTCAGCCGGACTGTCGTCTGAATATCTGTTTTTGACGGAGAAGGATTATTATTCAGGTGATTATGAGCAATAATCACCTGCCGGGCACCCCGGCAGGCCAAAACTTTCAGCAGCATATCCCGGCTGAAAACTTCCACGTTTTTCATACCGCCTTCAAAACACAACACATCCAACAGACAGCTTTTCTGATCCAGCAGCAGCAACTGCATACTCTCCTGCCCCCGGCACTTCATGGTCAGATACTGCTGCAGTTTTTCTCTTTCAGCCAGACAGCTACCGCTGTGAAGAGGTTTTGTCATCAATTCAACAGCAATGGTTGAAATCAGTTTTATCAGCAGCGTACTGTTTTCACCGATACCGTCAGTCAGCAGCAATTGTTCACGATCCGCAGACAATACCGCTGCCAATGACCCGAAACGGTTAAGTAAAAGTTTGGCGATCGGTTTGACATCACGCCTGGGGATCGCATAAAACAGTAATAATTCCAACAACTCATGCTCCGAGAGTCCACCCCTGCCGGCTCTCATAAAACGTTGTTTCAACCTGTTCCTATGTCCGCTGTGTTCATTCATCGCTACGGGAATCTCATTTATCTGCCCGGGGCAGGAAGAAACAGAACAACGTCCCTGTCCCCGGCGCACTTTTCAACTGGATCCAGCCGCGATGATGGGTTATTGTACCATAAACCATCGCCAGCCCCATGCCGGTTCCGGAACCGATCGGTTTGGTAGTAAAAAACGGTTCAAAGATCTTTTTTGCCGTTTCATCATCTATTCCGCTGCCGTTATCCCGGATGGAAAAGTAAAGATAATCCTCTTCGGAGGCATCAGAAAAATCCACCGGAGGAGTAAATTTCAAAGGAGATTCCGCCGCCTTTCCGGCAGAAATATCAATCCGCATTTCCCCGCTGTTGCCCGCAGTGGCATCCAAAGCGTTGATCAGCAAATTCAACACCACCTGCTGCATCTGCAGCTGATCTCCGCGGATCACCAGATTTTCTGATGGGAATGAACAGTTTATATCCACGCCGCGGGCACGGAACGGATCGAGCAGACCGGTGGATTCCTCCAACAGTGATGCCAGATCGATATCTACTACATTGTATTTGCCCTTGCGGGCAAAGCCGAGCAGTTGCGAAGTGAGTTTGCCGGCTTTTTCCGCGATGGAGGATATCTTGTTCAAATGGCTGGAAATTTTTTCCGGATCATTGGCATAGAGCATCTGCACCACGTCAGCATGTCCCATGATCGCATGGATGCAGTTGTTGAAGTCGTGGGCGATGCCTCCGGCGAGCATACCGAGAGATTCCATCCGCTGTGAGTGCATCAATTGTTCGGCAAGCTCTTCCTTTTCCCGTGCAAGAGTCACTTCGCCGGTAATATCTCTTGCAACCAGCACCAACAGAAGTTTTTTGCCCATGCGCACCGGAGAAAGAGAACCGGCAAGAATTTTTTCCCCGCCGTCAGCAGCTGTTATGGAACAGGAAAAGGAAACCGGATGTTCAACGGCACGGCACAACTCTTCATTGCCGGAGACATTTTCCAGCATATCGAAAAGATTTTTACCGATCAACGATGATGCACTGCGGCTGCCGAAAATTTTACCGGCGGCAATATTCATCTCCTGGATCAGCCCATTTCCATCGGTCATCACCACCATTTCAGCAGTGTGCCGCAAAATCAGGTGATAACGGTTCGCCCAGTTGCTCAAATCATTCTCAAGTTCCTTGACCCGGCTGTAACTGCCGAAAAATGCGAAAATAAAGTCCAATGCCCGTGTCTTGGTATCCGGCAGCTCTCTTTCAAGCATACTGACATAAAACGACAGCGCGAAACCGACCACCGGAGCCACCGCCGCCACGATCACCATGCTCTGCCAGCCGAAATCGCGCCAATTACTGTTTATCCAGCAAAGAACAGTTTCCGGGATCATGCCGAATACAAGAGCCGCTTCAATGGCGGCAATTATCCGGAACGTTCTCCCGACACGCAGCGGCAGAACCGAATAGATCACCGGTATGGTGATGTAGGAGATCAAATTGCTGACCGCACTCAAATTCACCGATGCCGTCCCATCGGAAAGCAGCAGATACACCACATCGCGCAACGGTCCCGGCGGCAGTTGGGAACACTGGATTTTTATCAGCATGGAAAAGTAAATATAGAGCAGAAAAGCTCCCATTGCCCCCAGCAGCAGCCGCTGTGCTTTGAGTACACCCAGTGTGATAAAGGTCATCAGAAATGCCGCCAGCAGCGGCAGAAATACCGACACCTGAGCGACATTGAAGCTCCACCCCCACGGCACTTTGGCATAGACCTCGGCGGCACTCATCAGCGTGCCGAAAAACATCATCGCGCCGAATGCCATGGTAAAGGGAGCCACACCGATACGTTCCCGCTGATGGCACAACGCCGCCAGTACCGTAAAGATGAAAAGCAGTTCAAACAACGCCGTTGATATTTGCAGACTCATTCAAATTCACCGTTTTTCAAGCAGCATTTTCACTGCTTCATAAAAATTATCCGCAGCGGGGAACCCCTCCTGACGGGCAGCATCTGCATTTTTTCTGCCGTAACCGGTATAGACCAGGCAGGACTCTTTGCACCCGGCGTTGCGTCCGGCATACAGATCACTCATACGGTCACCGGTCATAAACGAACTTTTCAAATCGATATCAAAAGCCGCAGCAGCCTTTTCCAACATCAGAGTTCCGGGTTTGCGGCACTGACAGATACCGGTAAAATCCGGATGATGAGGACAGTGATAAAAAGCATCCAGCAGAGCGTCCTGACCGTATTTCAGCAGTTCGTGCTGCATTCTGGCGTGAACCTGAAACATATTTTCAAGGGTATAGTACCCTTTGGCTATCCCCGCCTGATTGGTGATGACGACCGCCAGATATCCTGCCTTGTGGAGCAGCTTCACCGCTTCCGGCACCCCGGGCAGCAGTTCCATTTTTTCAGGATCGCCCAGATAGTCGACCTCAACATTCAAAACCCCGTCGCGGTCAATAAAAAATGCCTTTTTCAAAATTCTTTTCCTCCAGTGAATATCTTTATTCCGACGGTATCCCGGCAGCTGCGGCGCACTTCTTTTGCCGCTGCCGCCGCCCCGGAAGCAAAAAGAGCGAAAAGTGTCGGTCCGCTGCCGGTGACCTGCACAGTCAACGCTCCGGCAGCATACAATTGTTCCTGTAAAATCTCCAGCAGCGGAAATTTTTTCATCAACGCCGGTGCCAGATCATTGCAGCAAAATGTGCGCCAGTTGGCTTTCCCGGAATAAAATGCAGCTTTTTCCTCCGGATCATCCGGACAAATCAGCTCCTTTGCCATGTGAGTGTATGCCCACTTTGCCGATACGGGGAAGCCGGGATTGACGATGAGTATTTCCGGGATCGCCGGAAAATTTTCCGGATATTCAAAAATTTCCCCTGCCCCGGTGACCCATGCCGATCTGCGCCGGATGAAAAACGGAACATCCGCACCGAGAGAAAAAGCAAGTTTTTCCAGTTCTTCTGTGGAAAACGCTGCGTAATGCCCGTTGAGCAGTGACAGCACCGCCCCGGCATCAGCACTGCCGCCGCCCATTCCGGCGGCGATGGGAACACGTTTTACCAGTCTCATGTGCCAGTTTGGAGAAATACCGCTTTTGCCGGCAAAAAGTTCCGCAGCGCGCCACACCAGATTTCCGGAACCGGCAAGCTCCGGGAATCCGGGACACTCCAGAGTAAGTCCACCGGAATTTGCCGTGACGGTCAATTCATCCCCCGGATGTTCCAGAAAAAGGAAACAACTGGACAACTCATGCAGTCCGTCAGGACGTCTGCCGGTGACTTTCAAGCGCAGATTTATTTTACTTCCGCAGCTTATGTGTTTACTCCACTGCTCCGCAGTGTCATCTCTGATACTCAAAAACCGTACTCCTGATTGTAGCGGCGCGCTTCTTTCTCAATGGCGATGGCAATTTCCAGAGCTTTCAACCCCTGTCTGCCGGAAACCCGGGTATCGTGAAGTTTGCCGGTACTCAAAGTCTGCTGAACTGCGCAGATGAAATCTTCCAACTCCTCTGCCAGAGCATTTTTGCTCTGCAGTTCTATCCCGCGGCTCTCCAAACCGTTTTCACTGCGGGTGACGATCGAACCGACCGGATTGCCGTAGTCCAGAGAGATAAAAGCATCCTCCTGAAACACCCGCAGACGGCGGGTTGGTTCACTGCTCACTCTGCTGGCGGTCAGATTGGCACAGACGCCGTTGACGAATTTGATCCGGGCATTGACGATATCCTCTCCGGCGGAAAGCACCGGCGTACCGATAACGTCGATGCGTTCGACTTCAGATTTCACCAGACCGAGGATCAGATCGATATCGTGGATCATCAGGTCGAGGATCACACTGACTTCCGTTCCCCGGGGCAGAAGTCCCGGACGGGCGGGGGGATAAGCCGCCAGCCGCTGTGCCTCAATAAAACGGATTTTGCCGCCGCGCTGAACCAGATAATCGGTGGCAGGGTTGAATCTTTCCACATGACCGACGCCGAAAACCACGCCGTTTTTTTCTGCAGCTTCACACATGGCAAGTGCTTCATCAAGTTTGGCGGCGATGGGTTTTTCCACCAGCACATGTTTACCCATGTTGAGCAGGGAAATGACCGTTCCGGCATGATAATCAGCCGGCACGGCAACACTCAGGGCATCACATTCGGCAGCAAGTTCTTCCAGCGTACCGAAAACTTTCAAACCGAACTCCGCAGCGACCCGTTTGGCGGCCTCCTGCTGAACGTCAAAAATACCAACCATTTCTGCATTGGGGCTCTGGGCATACAATCTGGCATGATGACGGCCGAGGGCTCCGGTTCCGATCACTCCGACTTTAAGTTTCGGCAAATTTTCCATAATTGAAATATCCTTCATTTTTTTTGGATCTGGTTCGCTGAATTTGATGTAAACACTATAATATACACCTTTTTTTGAAAATAAAACAGTCTGTTTGCCTTTTTTTTGTGGCGATTTTGCAAAAACAAGGTTATATTTATATAAAAGCATCTGTTTTTGTTACTGAATGGAGAATATTATGGAAAAGTCACTGTATTCACGCGTACTGCTCAAGCTGAGCGGTGAAACCCTCAACAATGCCTCTGAAACCGGTTATGATCCCGAAAGCTGCCGCTTCGTTGCAGAACGTGTCAAAAGTCTGCTGGATTCCGGGGTGGAAGTCGCCATCGTCGTCGGGGCCGGCAATCTCTGGCGCGGTGCCGGTGCGGCAAGCGAAATGAACCGGGTCGATGCTGATAAAATGGGTATGCTTGCAACCACCATGAATGCCATCACCATCAAAAATTACTGCAACGCCATCGGTATTCCGGTACTGCTCCAATGCGCCATACCCACCGGCGGATTTCTGCCGGTCTACGACCGCGAACGCGCCATCCACGCTTTGGAATCCGGTCAACTGGTCGTCTTTGCCGGCGGTACCGGCAACCCCTATTTCACCACTGATACTGCCAGCGTTCTGCGCGCTCTGGAAACCGGATGCGATGCTGTTTTAAAAGCTACCAAAGTTGACGGCATCTATTCCGCCGATCCCAAAAAGTTCCCCGATGCCGTCCGTTACGATGAGTTGAGCTATGATGAAGCTCTCGACCGCCGTCTCAAAGTGATGGATACTTCGGCATTCTCCCTCTGCCGGGACAACAGTCTGCCCATCGTGGTCTTCGACTTTTTCACTGCCGATCTTGACCGGGTGCTGTCAGGAGATACCGCCTGCGGTACGATCGTCCGCTGAGCCGGAGTTTTCAACTTCACGGAGGATTTGATGAAAGTTATCTCCACACTGTTATTGATGCCGGTACTGTTTCTGTTCTCCGGCTGTGTCCCGTCAGAACTCGTATTCAGGGAACTGCCGGAAGATCCGGCTGCACCGGTCACGGTCGCCGCATTTCTGCCGCTGACCGGAAACAACCGCATTTACGCAGAACAGATGAAAGAGGGGCTTTCCGCCGCCGAAACCAGAATCAATGCGCTGACCGGCATCAGCGGCCGCAAACTCAAAGTGCAGTACTTTGACACCGCCGGTTCCGCAGAAGGAACCCGCAACGCCCTGAAACAGGCACAGGATGCCGGTGCCATCGCCGCAATTGCCGGTTACGATACCGGTGAAGTGAGTATGCTGATCTCTCACGCCGACCGTCTGCGTATGCCGATGGTAATTCCACTTGCAACCAGCGACTATCACACTCAGACAAGCTCCTTTGTCTACCGCAACTGTTTCACAGATCTCCAGCAAATGGAAATGCTCGCAGCCTACATTCTCTACTGGCGCAAAGTTTCCAAAGGCGCGATCATCACCGACCTTGACGGCGATGAAGAGTATACCCGGGGCATCTCACGCAACTTCACTCAGGCAATAAACGATCAGGGCGGAACCATCGTCGGTACAGTGACTCTCAAACCGGACTCCACGCTTTCAGAAGAACAAATCCGTTACCTCCTGATGAATGAGCCGAATTTCATCATGCTTTCCGCCCGGGGCAAACGGGTGGCGCAGATGATAAAAAGCATACGGGAAGCCGGATTCATCGGCATCATCTGCGGTCCTGACAGCTGGGATGATTCGGAAGTGACCGACGCTCTGCAGGGGATCCACCCCGGAGAATGTATTTTCACCGCCTTTTTCAGCGAAGAGAACAGCAACCGGGAGTTCAAAGCGTTCCGCAAAGAGTTCCGCCGCAACTTCTACCACTACCCCGGCGCATGTGAAACCCAGAGTTACGATGCTCTGGTCTTTCTCGCCATCGCTCTGAATAACGCTGAAAATCTTCTGGAGTTTGACCGCAACTGGTGTACCATCAAAAATTATCCCGGCGCGGCAGCAATTTACACCATGCAGAAAAAAGGCAACATCGACCGCACCATCTATTTGAAAAGTTTCGGAGTGGAAAAATCCGGCGGCACCCTGCGCCCGTTTGCAAGACTTTCCAAAAAACTGCAGTACTCAAAACTCAAAGATTATCAGGTCATTGAATAAATCCCATGTCTGTACTTGAACAACTGATCTTCTACTTCGACCTTACCGGAACCGTGATATTCGCCATCACCGGAGCGGTCAGCGCAGTAAAATTGCGCCTCGATCTGCTCGGCGTGGTGGTTTTCGGCTGTACGGTCGGCGTGGGCGGCGGAATGCTGCGCGACGCCATCATCGGAGCAACTCCGGTAGCGGCACTGCAGAACGAAGTCTATCTGATAGCCTGTATCGTTACCGGTGTGCTGATATTTTTCATCTCGCCGCTGCTGGCACACCACCGGGAGATCATCATGTTCTGCGATGCTTTCGGACTTGGAGTTTTCACCGCCATCGGTGCCGCAAAAGGGGCGCAATACTCTCTGGGGCCGGTCGGAATAATGCTCTGCGCCACACTTTCTGCCGTGGGCGGAGGTATTCTGCGGGATGTAATGGCACGAAAAATACCGACTGTGCTGACCAGTGATTTTTACGCCACTGCCTCTCTGATCGGAGGAGGTCTTTACGTCATCCTTGCCAAAACGCATATGCCGCCGTTTTCGCTCTTTGCTTCTGTGGCTCTGGCAGTGGTGATAATCAGACTGTTGGCGATCCATTTCCGCATCCGTCTGCCCAAAGCGCGGAGAAAATTGAAAAACGCTCTTGAGTAAAGAAAATGTGTGTGCTACATTATAATCCTGACTCAATTATTATTGAAAGGTTACAATTTTGAGATACAACCCTAAAAAACACCGTTTGCCCGAATGCAAAGCCTGCGGAGTTCTGCCGGTGAATAAACCGGCGACCTGGACAAGCTTTGATGTGGTGAACTTCGTCCGTTCCCGTTTCAACGTCCCCAAAGTGGGCCACTGCGGCACCCTTGACCCGGCTGCGACCGGATTATTGCTGCTGGTACTGGGAAAATTCACCACTTTGAGCGGAAAATTGAGCGGAGTGGATAAGCAGTACACCGGTACTCTCACTCTGGGCGTGGAAACCGATTCCGGCGATCTGGACGGCAAAGTCATCCGCCGTGCGGAAACTCTGCCGCAGGAAGAAGAAATCCGCACTGCGTTTGAGAGTTTCAAAGGTAAAAGTATGCAGATGCCGCCCATGTTTTCCGCGGTCAAAGTCGGCGGCAAAAAACTCTATGAACTGGCGCGGCAGGGCGTGGAGATCGAACGCGAAGCCCGGGAGATCGAAATCACCGCTCTTACCATTGACCGCATTGCCATGCCGGATGTGGAGTTCACCGTGGACTGCTCCAAAGGAACCTATATCCGTACGTTGGCAAGCGATATCGGTACCAAACTCGGATGCGGCGGCGTTTTGAGTGCGCTCCACCGTACCCGGTGCGGTAAATTCACCATCGCCGATTCAGTGACTCTTGATGAACTTAAAGTGATGGATCAGGATACATTCACCTCGATGATGGCGGAACGTCTGGTGAAACTTTCAGAGGGGATATCATTATGAATAAAGAAGTTGACAATATCAGCAGCGTGGATATAGAAAATGCTGTTTCCGCCATGGGTGATGAATTTACCATTGATGAGGTGGTAAACTCCTTTGCCGCCAAAGATCCGGAAGCTCTGCGCAGCCGGGTGGAAAGATTCATCAATGCCGATGACACGCTCTTTTACACGGCGGACGGCAAGTGCCGCACACGGAGAAGTTTTTTCAACGGCAGACAGTTTATCATCACTCCGGATGAGTGGGAAATCAACGCCGGCATCCTTTTTCCCGGACACCGTTTTGTACCTTACATTTCCGAAGAGGTCTTCCCATCCACCGTGGAAATGTGCCTCGACGGTAAACCGGTGGCGATGAAAAAACTCATCTCCCCGCTGGGAGTAAGTTTCCATTACCACATTCTGCTCGGTTCAGAGCAGATCTTTGACTTCATGCTCGCCGATGATCCGGCAAACGAAATACTCCGGCAGCGTTCCAGCCGGACAGATTCTGTGACCCTCACCGTCTATGATCTGGCAGAATTCTACGCTGAACACGAATTCCTTTTCGGCGATGCCCTGCTCTGCACCGTCACCGATCACGACAGCGGCAAAGTCGCCATGGAGTACCTTTCCGGTTCTCTGCGCGGTTCTCAGGCACGCAAGGACTATCTGAAGAAAATGGACGATGCCGCCGAAAAAGTCTGGAACGAATTTCAGGACTACCTCGACATCCCTGAACAGCTTGCCTGGATGGTCTACCGTGCCGGAGTTGACGGCATTCCCGGAGCATCCATTGATGAATTCATCGCCGGTTCTGAAAAAGTCCAGCTCCGTCCGGAGGGCGACCATGCGGTTCTGACCGTTGCCGGTAATGACGATGAGATACCGCACCACCACGATGATGAATGTTCCTGCGGCTGTCACCACGACCACGATGACCCGGTTCTGCCGGAAGGATTGTCCATTTCCGGCAGTGACCTTGACGACCCGTACAAACTGCTCGCCTCAGCCGGAGTCCCGCTGACGGCACAGGAACTTGACGGCTTTATCCTTGATGCCATTTACGGCAGAGAAACAGATTTTTCCGGAGTACAGAGCCGGATTTTCGGCAGTTCTGAACTTGATCTTGCCGATGAAGCACAGCAGGCGGTACTGCTCAACTTCCTGGAAGAACGCTTTGAAGTCATGCTGGAGAACTACAACCGTGCCGATGATGAACCGAAAGCAGAACTGCGTTCACAGATCATGGAAGCAGTCTGCCGCCGGCTGGAGTACCTCACACTGCTCGGAGCTTCCGGCAAAGCTCCCGGCGAAGCCGAACAGGAGAAAATGCGTAAACTTGCCGCCGTCGCCGCCAAACTCAACGAAGCTCTCAAACTTATCAACAACCCCGGATTCACCCCCGATGATCAGGAAAAGGAGAATCTGGAAATACTCGTGGATGACCAGCTTGGCATTCAGGAGGAGATATTGAGTGACTTCTCTACCGATGCAGATCAATAACAACTGACATAATTCATAAACAAACACACGGAGAAAAATCTATGAAACTTCTCGCCAGCGGAAACGAAGCAGTCGCCATGGCCGCTTACGATTGCGGTGTGACCCTCGGATGCGGTTATCCGGGAACACCCTCATCGGAAATCCTTGATGAATTCAGCAAGCATGGCGGCAACGCCGAATGGGCACCCAACGAAAAATGCGCCATGGAAGTCGCCATCGGTGCCGCTTATACCGGAGCGCGCGCACTGGTCACGATGAAGCATGTCGGACTCAACGTCGCCGCTGATCCGTTCTTCACCATCGCCTACAGCGGTACCCCCGGCGGACTGGTGGTCATCTCTGCAGATGATCCGGGCATGGCATCCAGCCAGAACGAACAGGACAACCGCCGCTATGCAGTCGCAGCCGGAGTTCCGATGTTTGAACCCTCCGACTCCCAGGAGTGCTACGATTTCCTCTGCGAAGCCTTTGAGCTGGCAGACAAGTTCCGCAGTCCGGTTCTCTTCCGCATGACCACCCGCGTCTGCCACTCACAGTGTATCGTGGAACGCCGTTTCGCTGACAAACCCATGGCGAAAAAAGCAGCCGCGTTCACCCGCGATCCCAAAGCAAACGTCATGGTTCCCGCTTTTGCCAAACTCGCCCACAAACGGATGCGTGCCGATCTGCACACTATGCAACAACTCAATGAAAAAGGTTCTTACACCATTGAAAAATCCGGTTCCGCCGATCTCGGCATCATCACCAGCGGCATCAGTTATCAGCATGTTCTGGATGCCGCCCCGGAGGCTTCCGTTCTGAAACTCGGTATGACTTACCCGCTGCCGATGGATACGATCCGGGCGTTTGCCGCCAAAGTCAAACGCTGCCTGATCGTGGAAGAAGGCGATCCGGCTCTCTTTGAACAGATCATGGCGGCCGGTATCACTGTGGAAAACAAACCCGAAGCCTTCCGCTTCGGTGAGTTGAACGTTTCCCGCGTCCGCAAACTCATTGCCGGCGACCTTTCTCCGGAACCTGCCGGAGCCCCGGGCAAACCGCCCCAGCTCTGCCCCGGCTGTCCCCACCGCAAAACCTTTGAGGTGCTGCGCGATCTGGGATGTATCGTTTCCGGAGATATCGGCTGCTACACTCTTGGCGTGATGCCGCCGTTTTCCGCCATTGACTCCTGCGTCTGCATGGGGGCGAGCGTCACAGTCGGTCTGGGTATGCGCCATACCCTGCCTGAAGCCGAAGCACGCAAAGTGGTCAGTGTCATCGGTGACAGCACGTTCCTGCACACCGGTATCAACGGTATCGTGGAAATGGTCTACAACCGTCCGGCGACCGGTCACGTCGTACTTATCCTCGACAACCGCATCACCGCGATGACCGGCTGTCAGGAAAACCCCGCCACCGGCAGAAAACTTGACCACTCCCCGGCATACGCAGTCTCTTTGGAAAACATCGTCAAAGGCATCGGTGTGGACAATGTTGATATCATCGACACCACCACTGAAACGGAAAAATTCGCCGAACTGCTGAAACTCCGTCTTGCCTCCAACGACTGCAGTGTAATCATCGCCCGCCGTCCGTGTATTCTGGCGGTGGCTAAAATGGCTAAAATGGGAAAAAACTGATCATGAGCAATATTACCAATATCATCGCCGCCGGTCTGGGCGGTCAGGGAGTTTTGAAAATCACCGATATTCTGGCGGATGTGATCTTCCGCGCCGGTCTGGATGTGAAAAAAAGTGAGGTCCACGGCATGAGCCAGCGCGGCGGATCGGTTTCCAGTGAAGTGCGTTTCGGCGATAAAGTCAACAGCCCGATGGTTCCCGCCGGAGAGGGGGATATTCTGGTGGTACTGGATGCCTCACAGCTGGAGGTTGCCCGTCCGGTGTTGAAAGAAGATGGTATCCTCATCACCCCGGCAGATGTTCCGACGGATAAACTTTCCAATCCCAAAGCTCTCAACGTGATGCTTCTCGGTGCGCTTTCCGCCAAACTGCCGCAGTTCCCTGCCGACCTTTTTCTGGCGGCATTGAAAGCGGCTTTCCCGGAAAAACTCCACGAAGCCAACGAAGCGATGTTCAAACTCGGCCGCGGTGAATAATCAGGGAGAACCTTACCATGAAACAACTTTTGCAGCTTTCTCTTTTCGTTGAAAATCGGCCCGGTGCCCTTTCTGAAGTGTGCCGGGTGCTGAAAGAAGCCAATGTCAATATCTATGCCATGAGCGTGGCAGATACCAGTGAATTCGGTATTCTCCGGCTGCTGCTGGACGATATTGAAACCGGCAATGCGGCATTGAAATCCGCCGGATTCATCACCCGGGAAAATCACGTCGTAGCAATCAGCGTTCCCGATTGTGCCGGCGGTCTTGCAGGAGTTTTTGATACAACCGATGCCTTGGGACTCTCGGTGGAATACATGTACGCCATCACCTTCGGCAGAAAAGACAAAGCAGTCATCGTCTTCCGCTTTGATGATCAGGCGGCAGCGGAAAAACTTGCCTCTGCCGGAGTGGAACTGCTCACCGCCGATGAGATATTCCGGGGTTGATGACCGGTGAATGATATTCTGAATTGGGAAAAGCACCGGGCTTTGATCGTTCCGGTGCTGATATTTCTGGTTCTATTGACCTTTGCGGCGGCATTTCTGCCGCCGCAGACCGTATGGATCACCGACAACGGCAATAAATTGATGATAATGCACAATTTTGCCGAATACGGTTCCATATTTTTCAATCATGCAAATCCGGAAAACTTTCCCTTTTGCGGATTTCATTTTCAATCGCTTGCCGACGGCAGGATAACCTCATTTCACTCACCGTACCTGCCGGTACTGACAGCGTATCTTTACCGTCTGGCAGGCAGTACGGCAGTTGTTCTGCCCTCCATACTTTCACTGACTGTAATCTGCGCTCTTTTTTTCAGATTTCCCGGCAGAAAACGCCGGTATTTCACCTTTCTGGCGGCGACACCGCTGATATTCTACGCACTGCTGATCTGGGAAATGCTTCCGGCAGCTTGTGCGGTCACGGTGGCGGCCTGGTGTTTTTTCCGCAAACGCTTTACCATCGCCGGAGTGTTTTTCGGCTGCGGGATATGGATGCGCGAAGAACTTTATTTGCTCGGTTTCATACTGATGCTCATTTTGTTCTGTCAACGGCAATGGCGCGTGACGATGCGTTTTGCCGCCGGAGCAGCTTTCCCGGTTCTTGCTCTGTGGATGACAAATTATCTGCTTTTCAACAATATTACCGGTATCCACGGCAGCAGCTACTTCGTCAACAACCGTGAAGGATTTTCCCTGCTTCTCTGGGGGAAAGAGGTTCTTTTCAACTTCTATCAGCATCTGCTGCGTTTTGAAACTCTGCCGGGTAAATTCAATTACTTTCTCATTGCCGCACTGCTGCCGGTAATGATTGCCGGTGCGGCCCCCGGGTATCGCCGATGGCAGCTTTTCAAATATATCTCCGGCGGGGTATTCACTGCCGCAGCCATGACTGCGGCAGTATTTCTGTGGCGGGAAAAAGCATACTTGCTGGTTTCAGCACGAACATTCGGACTGTTTTTTTCAGTTCCGATTCTGCTGGGATATATGCTCAACTGGCGGCAGCTGATCTGTGACCGTCACCGCATGGTAAGCTGCGCGGCATGGCTGACTGCGCTCTACATGCTGACGATCCCGTTTCTGCTCAATCCCAATGATATCGGCTTGACCTGGGGAGCGCGCCACTTTATCATGGTACTGCCGCTGATGGTGCTTTTAAGTGCGTATGCGTGGGGAAAATCCGGATTGTTCCGGGGGATTTGCGGCAAATCCATCTTTACCGGAGTCCTGCTTGCCGGGATCATCATCCAACTTTACGGAGTTTACGCACTGGTGAAAGTCGCCGGAGATACCGAATATCTGCAAAATGAGATTCTCACGCTGCCGCATGAAACAGTTCTCTCGGATGTCTTTTTTCTGCCGGAAATGACTCCGCTGGTTCCGGCTGCCAAACTTCAACTGGAGATCGCCTCGCCCCAACAGATGGCAAGTGCCATGAAATACCTTTCCGACAGCGGAACAAACAGTTTTATCCTGCTGCTTTCCCCGGATTACCGCCGTATAAGCAATCAGGAACTCGGCAAATTACTGACCCGTTATCCGCCGAGGATGCGCCCGGTTCCCATCGTTATCGGCAACTCCCTGCTTGTCTACCTTACGGTGTGTTCAAAATGAAGTTTTGGTTGTTGTCCTGAATTTTGTAAGGCTCTGTTCCCGATATTGGTTGATGCCCTCTGTGGAACGTTCAACGCACGGGTGCGAGCACCGCGAGGGTGCGAGCGCGCAGTCCGCATGCGAATGAACTTTGCGAGCAAAGCCATGCGAGCAAAGCCGACGCAACAAAAGTTGCGAGGATGAGCGGA